>NZ_JBFBJB010000002.1:0-289047 GCF_040685895.1 Streptomyces sp. NPDC088124
GCCCTGCGCGTTGTCGGAGACCGGCCCGAAGGTGTCCATGGCGACGATGACGCCGACCGTGGTGAGCAGCCCCGTGCCGGCCAGGGCCACCGCGACCCGCGGGGACGGATCAGCCGAGGGCGGCGGCGAGCCGCTCCGCGACCTCGGAGGGCGAGGCCATCGCGGCGATCTGCGCGGCGGCGCGGCCGGCGTTGTCCCGGAACTCGGGACGGCCGAGCACCTCGGCCATGGCCTGCGCCACGGCCTCGGGGGCGGCCGGCGGCAGCACGGCGACCCCGGCCCGCGCGCCCGCGACGGCGGCGGCGTTGAGGAACTGGTCGGCTCCCTGCGGTACGACGACCATGGGCAGGCCGTGGGCGAGGGTGCCGAGCACCGTACCGGCCCCGCCGTGGGTGACGACCAGGTCGATGCCGTCGAGCAGTTCGTCGAAGGGGGTGAAGCCGACGAAGTCGACCCGGTCGAGCCCGTCACCGTAGTCGGCGGCGGTGGCGGTCAGACCGAGGGTGACGACGACGTCGGCTGTCGGCGTGAGGGCGTCGATGAGCGGCCGCAGGACGGCCGGCTCGGCGTAGTTGGTGCCGAAGGAGAGCAGCACCCTGGGGCGCGCGCCGTCGGCCGTCGGCGCCGCGAGGGTGGGCGCCGCACCGGCACCGGGGCCCTGATGAGCCTCGGGGCGCAGCGGAAGGTGGCCCTGCGGCGGCTCCCAGCCGGGCCCCTGGAGCAGTTCGGGGCACGGGTCGAGATACCAGGCGGGCGGGGGCACCGTCAGGCCGCGCTCCTTGTGGCGGCTCTCGACGACCGAGTCGAAGACATCGGTGAACTCGGCGGGCATCTGGGGGCCGAACGCCAGCTTGGCGAACGGCACCTCCAGCGCGGCGGCGACGAGCGGCCCCACGTAGTCCGTCGCCTCGCCGACGACCAGGTCGGGCCGGAACTCACGCCCCGCGTCGAGTGCCGCGTCCGCGGTGAGGTCGACACGCGTGCCGGCGAAGAACTCCGCGACGGCCGCCGGTGTGGGTTCCGTGGCCGCGCTCGCACCGGAGCGGCGGGCCGCCTCCGCCAGTATCTCGGGCACCTCGGGGCCGACGGCGAACAGAGGGATGTCCTCGGCGGCGAGCAGCGGCCTGAAGGACTCGGAGGTGAGTACGGCGACCTCGTCACCGCGGTCACGGAACGCGCGGGCGAGGGGAAGCTGCGGCAGGAGGTGGCCATAGCCCGGGGTGCTGGAGAAAAGGATGCGCATGACGCCGAGTCTAGGACATTGACTGAAGTTGAACTTCATTGAATGCAGCCGCACTTGGCGCGGGAAAAGCGCGACCGAAGGCCCGTCGTTCGGATCGGGCTCGATCAGGGAGCGCCCGCCGGGGCAGCGGCTGATGTCCCTGCGGGCACACGAGCCCAGCCCGGCCCGGACGAGAGGCCCTACGGCAACAGCGCGGCACCGACCACGTCGACGAGGAATACCTCCGCACGCTCCCAGTCCCACCCGAGCTGACGCGTCCGGTGCCAGGACTGCGGTGTCACGAAGTACTCCAGGACCCGTACGGCATCGCTCACGGTGATGCCGGGGCGCAGGGCGCCGAGTCGCTCCAGACGGCTCGCCACCCGGCCGTAGCGCTCCCGCCGGAGTTCCTCCGTCTTGCGCAGCAGTTCGGCGATGTCCTGGTCCACCGCGGCGGCTTCGAACAGGACGGTCATGCTCCGGCTGTGCCGCCGTCCCAGATCGCGGGTCTGACGCACCACCAGGCGCACCACCTCCTCGCCGGTCGTGGCCCGTTCGACCGCGGCGAGGGTGTCGCCGATGCCGGCGTCCCCGGCGGCGCGCTCGGTCAGCGCGGCGACCAGGGCGGGCTTGCTGCCGAAGGCCGCGTAGACCGTTCCCTGGGCGACCTCCGCCGCCTCGGCCACGCGCTTGACGGTGACCCGGGCGTAGCCGTGATCCGCGAACAGTGCCTCGGCCGTGTCCAGAATCGCCGTTCGCGTCGCCGCGGCCGCCTGTTCACGCACGGTCGAGCGGTACACACGGGGAGACATGCGGCCAGTATAGGAAGCACCCCGGGGGGCCATGGCCCGCCGACCGGTCCGCCGGAAGCGGCCACCGCCGCGACTTCGCCTCCCCCTCCCTCTCCCTCCCCCACGCACAACGGCCGGGGCCCGGCAGCGCGTTCCTCCGCGCCGCCGGGCCCCGCCTTCAGTCGTTCGCGCTCAGGCGGCGGTACGCCGTCCGCCCTGGGCGCCGCGGCCGGAGCCGCCGCCCGCGCCGCCGGAACCGCCGGAGCCGCCGCGGCGGCCACGGCCACCGCGGGACGATCCGCCACCGGTCGCGCCCGCGCCGCCGCCCGTGTTGCTCCGGGACGGCCGGGACGTGCGGGTCCGCTGCGCCTTCGGCTTCTGCTGGACCGGGGGCTGCGGCACCTCGATGGTGACGGCGACCCCGGAGGGCACCCGCGCACCGGTGAGCGTCGCCAGTTCCTCGTCCGTGGACTTGATCCGCGCGGACTTCGGCGCGATCCCCGCGTCGGACATCAGCCGGGTCATCTCGCGCCGCTGCTCGGGCAGGACGAGCGTGACGACACTGCCGGACTCCCCCGCCCTGGCGGTGCGCCCGCCGCGGTGGAGGTAGTCCTTGTGGTCGACGGGCGGGTCCACGTTCACGACCAGGTCGAGATCGTCGACATGGATGCCGCGCGCCGCCACATTGGTCGCCACGAGGCAGGTGACCAGACCGTTCTTGAACTGTTCGAGGGTCCGGTTGCGCTGCGGCTGCGAACGGCCGCCGTGCAGCCCCGAGGCCCGTACACCGCTCGCCAGCAGCCGCTTGACCAGCCGGTCCACGGAGCGCTTGGTGTCCAGGAAGAGCAGGACCCGGCCGTCCCGCGCGGCGATCCGCGTGGTGACTTCCTTCTTGTCCGTCTCGTCCAGGACGTACAGCACGTGGTGCTCCATCGTGGTGACCGCGCCCTGGGACGGGTCGACGGAGTGCACGACGGGGTCGGTGAGGTACTGCCGTACGAGCCGGTCGATGTTCTTGTCCAGCGTCGCCGAGAACAGCATCCGCTGCCCGTCCGGCTCGACCTGCTTGAGCAGCGCCGTGACCTGGGGCATGAAGCCCATGTCGGCCATCTGGTCGGCCTCGTCCAGCACGGTGATCGAGACCTGGTCGAGCCGGCAGTCGCCGCGCTCGATGAGGTCCTTCAGCCGCCCGGGCGTGGCCACGAGTACCTCGGCGCCACGCCGCAGCGCGCCCGCCTGCTTGCCGATGGAGAGCCCGCCGACGACCGTGGTCAGCTTCAGGTTGACGGCGGTCGCGTACGGGGTGAGCGCGTCGGTGACCTGCTGCGCCAGCTCGCGGGTGGGCACCAGCACGAGGGCGAGCGGCGCGCGCGGCTCGGCGCGGCGGCCGGCCGTACGGGCCAGCAGCGCCAGCCCGAAGGCGAGCGTCTTGCCGGAACCGGTCCGTCCGCGGCCGAGGATGTCCCGGCCCGCGAGGGAGTTCGGCAGGGTCGCGCCCTGGATCGGGAAGGGTTGGGTGACGCCCTGGGCGGTGAGGGTCTTCAGCAGCCCTGCGGGCATGTCCAGCTCGTCGAACGCCTCGACGGCGGGCAGTGCGGGGGTGAGGGTCTCCGGCAGCGTGAATTCCTGCGGCCGGGGGGCGGGGCGGCGGGCGGGTGCCTTCGCGGCGCCTCCCCTGGCACGGGAGTTCACCGGGCGCTTACCGGCAGGTCTGGGTGCACGTGCCGGGCGTTCGGATCGAGTCATTCGGTACTAGCCTTCCTGGGCCTGAGGACGGCCGGGGCCTTGGACAGCGCGAACCGGGGCCCGCACCGTGCAGGTGCGAGCCCCGGCTGCGAGGTACAACGTCCGGGAAATCAGGCCGGGACGATGTTCTCCGCCTGCGGGCCCTTCTGGCCCTGCGTGACGTCGAACGTGACCTTCTGGCCCTCCTGGAGCTCACGGAAGCCCGAGGTGGCGATGTTGGAGTAGTGGGCGAAGACGTCGGCGCCGCCGCCGTCCTGCTCGATGAAGCCGAAGCCCTTTTCCGAGTTGAACCACTTCACAGTGCCGCTGGCCATGTCATTCTCCTAAAACAGGTGCAGAGCCGGAAACCCGCACTTCACGGATTCCTCGTCGCCGCATTGAGCCCCATCCGGAGAAGCCGGCGAAAACAATAATGCGCCTGAGGAACATTCCCGTCAGGCGCACATAAAGTTCATGGGTACCAAAACTGCAACGCGGTCAGCCTAGCACGCTCCGTCGCCGGCCACGGAGTGGTGCTCCCCACATGATCGCGCCCTTGCGTCACGCGCCTTCACGGGACTCCACCCGGGCCTCTTCGCCGGGCCCTGTACGCGTCTCCTCGTACGGCTCCTCGCGCACCGGTTCCGCACCGTTGCCCCGCCGCAGGGTGCTCACCGGATGCCCCGGGCGCCAGACCCGTACCACCAGGTCAGCCCCGTCGACGGCGGTCTCCACAACCTCTTCCGGCTCGACCCGGAAGAGCAGGAACGGCTCCGGCGGCGACAGCTCACCGGCAAACCGCGCCCGCGCCCCGCCGTCCCGCACCTCCACGGCGCGCCCGCAGATCCTGACATCCCCGTCCGCCATTCGGTCATCTGTTCCCGGATTCGCGTGCACGGCAAATCGGGGATCGCGAACCAGATCCTCCGCCTTGCGCGAATGGGGCATCATCCCGAGCCACAACTCCCCCCACAGGAAGGTGACTTCGAGCCCGGTGACCCGCGGGGAGCCGTCCTTTCTGAGAGTGGCGAGCACATGGTGACGGTACTTCCCGAAACGCCGCTGAACGGTCCCGGCGAAGCGCGGCTCAGCCGAGACGAAATCGGCCCAGGTCAGTGTCATGAGTACAGCCAATCGCGGATACCCGACACTTTCTGTCGCCTTTTATCGCGCGTGTTCAGGGTGCGCTCTGCGGTCACCCCGCGGGCGGCGGGGCGAGATGCGCCCGGAGCACCTTGCCGGGCCCCTTGGACAGCCGTCGCGTCAGTCGAGCGGAGAGCATGAAGTGGCATGAGGTGCGTCACACCTCCGCGAGGGACCCGATCTTCCGTTCGGCGCGCAGTCGCGGCAACCGTCCATCTCCGTCAGCCCATTCGACGACGCCCGGCCCATGGGCCGGGCGGAGCCACGCCCCGGACCACTCCAGGGAGATTCGGGCCGCCCTTCCCTGCCGCCGTACACGCCTGGTACAGAGGAATGGGGGCTCTGTCAGCACGTCGGAAGTCTCGCGATGAACCAGGACAGCACACCACCCGGCCTCATACCCTTCTCCATTGACCTGACCTTCGAGGAAGCCCGGCGACGGGCGGAGGTCGTGGCCGCGCTCGGGCCCGACTGGGACCCGGTCGCCGCCCTTCGGGGCGAGGACGAGGCCTACGCGCTCCTCTACTCGGGCCTGGACGACGAGCAGCAGCGCACGTACGACATGCTGGTGGCGGCCGGTGTCCTGCCCGGGGAGGCCCCTGGCCGTGCGGCTGCCCATTGACCCGCAGGCGGACCCGGCCCGCCGCGCCTGGGTGCCCTGCCCGGTCTGCGACGACGCCCGCCGCTGCGCGACCTGCGCCGACCGCCGCAACTGCGGCGAGCACTGGCGCTATCTGATCTCCAACAACGGGCCCGTTCTTCACCTTCAGTGCCCGCGGTGCACCTCCATGTGGTCATGGAACACCCGGCCCGGCATCACCCGCCCCGGAGGCAGCACCCGCCCCTGAGCATCGGGCCGAGCCGTCAGTGCGGGTCCGTGGTGAGGCCGGGTTTCAGGTTGTGCAGGGTCAGGGGTTCTCCCGGGAGGGGGGAGCGCGACGGGGTGCGCAGGGAGTCGAGGAGCAGGGCCATGGCGCGCTCGGACATCTGCCAGGACGTGATGCTCGGCAGGGCGCCCAGCGGCCGCAGCAGCAGGGAGAGCAGCGCGGCGACATCGCCGGTTCCGACGTCCCGGCGCAGGGTGCCCTCCCGCTGGGCCGCGTGTACCACCTCGTCCAGGAGCCCGAGCAGCTCACCCTGGAACCGGGTGACGTCCGGATCCGCCAGGGCGGCGTGGGACGCCGACGCGGAGAGGATCGTGAGGTGCACGCTCACCTGGAGCTCCCGTGACGTGCGAACCAGTCTCACCAGGGCGTCCCAGGCGCTCCGCTCCTCGGCGACCGCCGCCTCGGCCTCCGCGAGGACCTTCGCGAAGCTGTCGTGCGCGACGGCCAGCATGAGCGACGTCCGATCGGGGAAGCGCCGGTAGAGCGTGCCGGTACCGACCCCGGCCTGCCGGGCGATCTCCTCCATCGGTACGTCGGGTCCCTGGGCGCCGAACACCCGTTTGGCGGCCGCGAGGATCTGGTCGCGGTTACGCCGGGCGTCGGCCCGGAGGGGCCTTGCGGCGTCTTCTGCCATGGCACCGCCTTTCCATAAGGGCACCGTAAGTGATGGCCGATTCTGCCACCCCTCATCTGGACGAAAAACCTCCACTTAGTTAGTGTCGAAGGTGTGCACGAGTGATCCGCTTTTGGCCCGTACGCCTGAAATGGAGCGATCCGATGAGCAACACTCCCGATGTCGACGACCGACCCGGCGTAACCGGCCGGTCCGATCAGAACGATCGGACCGATATGACGCTGCCCATCCCCCGCGCCTGCCCCTACGCCCCGCCGGGCGAGTACGAGCGGCTGCGCGAGGAGGCCCCGATCGCGCGGGTCACGCTGCCCACCGGTGCTACCGCGTGGGCGGTCAGCCGGCACGAGGACATCCGTACGCTCCTCGCCGATCCCCGCTTCAGCTCGAACCGGGCCGATCCCGGATTCCCCGCCCTCAGCGAGGGTGCGCAGGCGCTCGCCGCCCAGGCGCTGCCCACGATGATCAGCATGGATCCGCCGGAGCACGGCCCGGCGCGGCGCACCGTGCTCGGTGAGTTCACCGTGCGGCGGATGCGGGCGCTCCAGCCCCGGATCCAGCAGATCGTGGACGAGTGTCTGGACGCCATGCTCGCCGGGCCCCGCCCCGCGGACCTGGTGACGGCGCTGTCCCTGCCCGTGCCCTCGCTGGTCATCTGCGAGCAGCTGGGGGTCCCGTACGCGGACCACGACTTCTTCCAGCGGCATTCGTCCCAGCTGATCAGCCGCACCGCGGCGGTCCCCAAGAAGGTTCACTCGCGGGACGAGTTGCACGCGTATCTGGAGAGCCTGATCGCGGACAAGGAGCGGGAGCCGACCGACGATCTGCTCGGGCGGCAGATCCTGAAGCACCGCGAGGACGGCACGTACGACCGTGAGGAACTGATCGGCCTGGCGTTCCTGCTGCTCATCGCGGGCCACGAGACCACCGCGAACATGATCTCCCTGGGCACCATGGCGCTGCTGGAGCACCCGGACGAGCTGGCGGCGCTCCGCGCGGACCCGGCGCGGACCCCCGCGGCCGTCGAGGAGCTGCTGCGTTCCTTCACCATCGCCGACGCCGCGGTCTCGCGCGTGGCCGCGGCGGACGTGGAGCTGGGCGGGGTGCTCATCCGGAAGGGCGAAGGGGTACTCGTCCTCAGCAACGCGGGCAACCACGATCCGGCGGTCTACCCGCGCCCGGACGAGCTGGACATCGAGCGCGGCGCCCGTAACCACCTCGCCTTCGGGTTCGGCGCGCACCAGTGCCTGGGGCAGAACCTGGCCAGAATGGAGCTGCAGATCGTCTTCGACACCCTGTTCCGGCGGGTCCCGGGGCTGAAGCTCGCGGCGCCCGTCGAGAAGCTGGCGTTCAAGGACGACAGCACCGTCTACGGCATATACGAGCTGCCGGTCAGTTGGTGAGAAGGGAGAACCCATGAGCACCGAACTGCGGATCGTCGCGGACCGCGAGCGCTGCGTGGGCGCCGGCCAGTGTGTCCTCACGGCGCCTGAGCTGTTCGACCAGAGCGAGGAGGACGGGACGGTGGTCGTCCTGGCCGACGAGGTCGGCGAGGACGATCTCGACAAGGTACGGGAGGCGGTGCACATCTGCCCGAGCGGGGCGCTCGCGCTGAAGGCGCGCGGGTCCGGTCCGCTCAGCCCGACCGGTCCTGCCGGACGCTCCGGAGCGTGACGAGCGCCGTGCGCCCCTCGCCGCGGAGGGTCACCGGGCCGGAGGCGGGCGTCAGGACCGCCGCGTCGTAGCGGTCGAGCGCGGTGCAGCCCCGGGCCATCGGTGTCTCCAGCACCACCGGTGTCTCCAGGGCCACGGCCACCACCGTCCCACCGCCCGCCACGGGTACGGGGACGGGGTGGGTGCCCCGTACGACGGCGACCTCCGCGGATGTACGGGCCCTGTCGTACATGACGTTGAAGTTGACGACCGGGCCCGCCAGGAGAAGGCAGTCGGTCGGCTGGTCCCCCGGGAAGGACGCAGGGACGTAGGCCTCGTCGACCAGCCGGCGCCGTCCGCCGACCGTGAGGTCCATGCCCGCGCCCTCGACCATGGTCAGGATCCGGTCGACGCCGGGGAAGGCGGAGAACGGACCGTCCGCCGCGACATCCGCGAGGCTGATCCGCCAGTCGAACCCGGTCGTCCCGGCGCCTTCGGGCCGGGCGGCGATCTCCCGGGTGACGCCGCCGCCGTTGCGCCACGGTACGGCGGCGCGGCTCCCGGCGCGCAGGACACGGAGCGTCACGGGACGATGCCCTGCGCCCGGGCGGCTGCCAGCCAGTGCGGGAACTCGCCGGTCAGCCGGTCGTACAGCTCGCTGTCCGGGAGTTCGCGCGGGTCCTGGCCCGCGTGGAAGAAGCCCGCGTTGTCGACGGCGCGTTTCTCCGGTACCGGGAGTTCGTCGAGCTTGCGGAGAAAGTCGAACTGGCGGCTGTCCGGGTCGCCGAAGCCGATGAACTGCCAGAACAGCGGCAGCCTGGCGGCCTTGCAGAGGTAGCGCTCGGCCGCAGGCCTGCTGATCGGGCCGCCGTCCGTCTGGAAGACGACGAGGGCGGGGGCGGTCGAGCCGCTGTCGAGGTAGTGGTCGATCACGGCGTCCATCGCCAGGTGGTAGCTGGTCTTCCCCATCTGCCCCAGGGAGGCGATGATCTTGGCGATACGGTCCTCGTGACCGGCGAGGGAGATGTCCGTCTCCGCGTCGATGTCGGTGGAGAAGACGATGACGGGGACGATGCCGTCGTCGTCCAGGTTCGCGGAGAGACCGAGGACCCGGTCCGCGAGGGCCTGGACGGTGCCGTCCCGGTAGTACTCCCGCATCGAGCCCGAGTAGTCGAGGACGAGGTAGACGGCCGCGCGCTCCCCGCTCAGCCCGTTCTTCTCCAGCGACACCTTCGCGCTCTTGTAGAGGCTGACCAGCGCGGGGGCCGTCTCCTCCACCTTGCGCAGGCTGATGGCCGGGCCGGACGGTGCGGAACCAGGGGCGGTGACCATGCACGGTCCTCTTCGGTCGACGGGGCTGAATTCCCCTGATTCTCCCACTGGTTCGGACGCGCCGGTCCCGGACGCACCGGTCCCCGGACGCACGCCACGGCGCCTGCCATGGGTCCGGTCGGGGACTGGGGCAGGCGCCGCGTCTTGCGGGAGGGCCCGGGAGACGCTCCCCGGGCCGACACCGCCCGTACGCCGTTGTACGGGAGTCTCTTGGGTGGTGCGGTGGTGCGGTGGTGCGTGGTGCGGTATCGGTCGATCAGGCCATCAGCGCGCGGTCCGTCGGGCGGATCGGGGCCGGCAGGTCGCTGGCCCCGGTGAGGTGGCGGTCCACGCCCGCCGCCGCCGAGCGGCCCTCCGCGATCGCCCACACGATCAGGGACTGGCCACGGCCCGCGTCACCCGCGACGTACACGCCGGGCACGTTGGTCGCGAAGTCCGCGTCCCGCGCGATGTTGCCCCGCTGGTCGAGGTCGAGGCCGAACTGCTCGACCAGGCCGTTCTCCTGGTCGGTGCCGGTGAAGCCCATCGCCAGTGTGACGAGCTGGGCGGGGAGGACGCGCTCCGTGCCCGCCTTCTGCTCCAGCTTGCCGTCCTTGAACTCCACCTCGATCAGGTGCAGGGACTGGACGTTGCCGTCCTCGTCGCCCTCGAAGTGGGTGGTGGAGACGGAGTAGATCCGCTCGCCGCCCTCCTCGTGCGCGGAGGTGACCTTGTAGAGCATGGGGAAGGTCGGCCACGGCTGGTGCGCCGCGCGCTCGGCGCCGGGCTTCGGCATGATCTCCAGCTGGGTGACGGAGGCGGCGCCCTGGCGGTGCGCCGTACCGACGCAGTCCGCGCCGGTGTCGCCGCCGCCGATGACGACCACGTGCTTGCCCTCGGCGGTGATCGGGGAGACCGTCAGGTCGCCCTCCTGCACCTTGTTGGAGAGGGGCAGGTACTCCATCGCGAAGTGGATGCCCTTGAGGTCGCGGCCCGGGACGGGCAGGTCGCGCGAGACCGTGGCGCCCGCGGCGATGACCACGGCGTCGTACCGCTTGCGCAGCGTCTGCGCGGTGATGTCCCGGCCGATCTCGGTCTCGGTACGGAACTTGGTGCCCTCCGCGCGCATCTGCTCGATACGGCGGTTGATGTGCGACTTCTCCATCTTGAACTCGGGGATGCCGTAGCGCAGCAGCCCGCCGATGCGGTCGGCGCGCTCGTACACCACGACCGTGTGACCGGCCCGGGTGAGCTGCTGGGCGGCCGCGAGGCCGGCCGGGCCCGAGCCGATGACGGCGACGGTCTTGCCGGAGAGGCGCTCGGGCGGCTGCGGGGTGACGTCGCCGCTGTCCCACGCCTTGTCGATGATGGAGACTTCGACGTTCTTGATGGTGACGGCCGGCTGGTTGATCGCGAGGACGCAGGCGGACTCGCAGGGCGCCGGGCAGAGCCGTCCGGTGAACTCCGGGAAGTTGTTGGTGGCGTGCAGGCGCTCGCTCGCCGCCGTCCAGTCCTCGCGGTAGGCGTAGTCGTTCCACTCGGGGATCAGGTTTCCGAGCGGACAGCCGTTGTGACAGAACGGGATGCCGCAGTCCATGCAGCGCCCGGCCTGCTTGCTGATGATGGGGAGCAGCGAGCCCGGAACGTAGACCTCGTTCCAGTCCTTCACGCGCTCCTCGACGGGGCGGGACGTGGCGACTTCGCGCCCGGTGGTGAGGAAGCCCTTCGGGTCAGCCATTGGTCGCCGCCTCCATCATCTTCTCGGTGGTCTCGGTCTCGGAGAGACCTGCCAGCTCGGCGGCGTCCTTGGCGGCGAGCACTGCCTTGTAAGTGGTCGGGATGATCTTGCTGAAGCGGTCCACCGCGGTGTCCCACTCGGCCAGCAGCTTCCCGGCGACGGTGGAGCCCGTCTCCTCCTGGTGGCGGCGCACCACGTCGTGCAGCCACTGCTTGTCGGTGTCGTCGAGGGGTTCGACGGCCGACAGGTTCCCGGCGTTGACGTTGTCCGGGTCGAGGTCGACGACGTACGCGACGCCGCCGGACATGCCGGCCGCGAAGTTGCGTCCGGTCTCGCCGAGGACGACGGCGTGGCCGCCGGTCATGTACTCGCAGCCGTGGTCGCCGACGCCCTCGGAGACGACCGTCGCGCCGGAGTTGCGGACGCAGAAGCGTTCGCCGGTGCGGCCGCGCAGGAACAGCTCGCCGCCGGTGGCGCCGTAGGCGATGGTGTTGCCGGCGATGGTGGAGTACTCGGCCAGGTGGTCGGCGCCGCGGTCGGGGCGTACGACGACCCGGCCGCCGGAGAGGCCCTTGCCGACGTAGTCGTTGGCGTCGCCCTCCAGGCGCAGGGTGACGCCGCTCGGCAGGAAGGCGCCGAAGGACTGGCCCGCGGAGCCGGTGAAGGTGATGTCGATGGTGTCGTCGGGCAGGCCCGCGCCACCGAACTTCTTGGTCACCTGGTGGCCGAGCATGGTGCCCACGGTCCGGTTGATGTTCCGGATGGCGACCTGCGCCCGTACGGGCTGGGCGGCCTCGGCGCTGTCCGCGCCCAGCGCGTCGGCGGCAAGCTTGATCAGCTCGTTGTCGAGGGCCTTCTCCAGGCCGTGGTCCTGCGCGACGACCTGGTGGCGCGGGGCGTTCTCGGGCAGCTCCGGTACGTGGAAGAGGGGCGCGAGGTCGAGACCCTGCGCCTTCCAGTGGTCGACGGCGCGCTCGGTGTCGAGGAGTTCGGCGTGGCCCACGGCCTCTTCGAGGCTGCGGAAGCCCAGCTCGGCGAGGAGTTCGCGGACCTCTTCGGCGATGAACTGGAAGAAGTTGACGATGTACTCGGCCTTGCCGGAGAAGCGCTCGCGCAGCACCGGGTTCTGGGTGGCGATGCCGACCGGGCAGGTGTCGAGGTGGCAGACGCGCATCATGACGCAGCCGGAGACGACGAGCGGCGCGGTCGCGAATCCGTACTCCTCGGCGCCGAGGAGCGCGGCGATGACGACGTCGCGGCCGGTCTTGAGCTGGCCGTCGGTCTGCACGACGATACGGTCGCGCAGGCCGTTGAGCAGCAGGGTCTGCTGGGTCTCGGCGAGGCCCAGCTCCCAGGGGCCGCCCGCGTGCTTGAGCGAGGTGAGCGGGGAGGCGCCCGTGCCGCCGTCGTGTCCGGAGATCAGCACGACGTCGGCGTGTGCCTTGGAGACACCGGCGGCGACGGTGCCGACGCCGACCTCGGAGACCAGCTTCACGTGGATGCGGGCCTGCGGGCTGGCGTTCTTCAGGTCGTGAATGAGCTGGGCGAGGTCCTCGATGGAGTAGATGTCGTGGTGCGGCGGCGGGGAGATCAGGCCGACGCCGGGGGTGGAGTGCCGGGTCTTCGCGACCCACGGGTAGACCTTGTGGCCCGGCAGCTGGCCGCCCTCGCCGGGCTTGGCGCCCTGGGCCATCTTGATCTGGATGTCGTCGGCGTTGACGAGGTACTCGCTGGTGACGCCGAAGCGTCCGGAGGCGACCTGCTTGATGGAGGAGCGGCGGGCCGGGTCGTACAGCCGCTCCGCGTCCTCGCCGCCCTCGCCGGTGTTGGACTTGGCGCCGAGCTGGTTCATGGCGATGGCCAGCGTCTCGTGCGCCTCCTGGGAGATGGAGCCGTACGACATGGCGCCGGTGGAGAAGCGCTTGACGATGTCGGAGGCGGGCTCGACCTCGTCCAGCGGTACGGGCGCCCGGCCGGAGGCGAAGTTGAAGAGGCCACGCAGTGTCATCAGCCGCTCGGACTGCTCGTTCACCCGGTCGGTGTACTGCTTGAAGACGTCGTAGCGGCGCGAGCGCGTGGCGTGCTGGAGGCGGAAGACCGTCTCCGGGTCGAACAGGTGCGGCTCGCCCTCGCGGCGCCACTGGTACTCGCCGCCGATCTCCAGCTTGCGGTGGCTCGCGGAGATCCCGGAGGCCGGGTAGCCCTTGGCGTGCCGGGCGGCGACCTCCTGGGCGACGACATCGAGACCGGCGCCGCCGATCTTGGTGGCGGTGCCGTTGAAGTACTTGTCGACGAACGCCTGGTCCAGGCCGACGGCCTCGAAGACCTGCGCGCCGCGGTAGGAGGCGACGGTGGAGATGCCCATCTTGGACATCACCTTGAGGACGCCCTTGCCGAGCGCGTAGATCAGGTTGCGGATCGCCTGCTCGGCCGTCAGGCCCTCGATGAACGTACCGGCGCGGACCAGGTCCTCGACGGACTCCATGGCGAGGTACGGGTTGACGGCGGCGGCGCCGAAGCCGATGAGCAGCGCGACGTGGTGCACCTCGCGGACGTCGCCGGCCTCGACCAGCAGCCCCACCTGGGTGCGCTGCTTGGTACGGATGAGGTGGTGGTGGACGGCGGCGGTGAGCAGCAGCGAGGGGATCGGCGCGTGCTCGGCGTCGGAGTGCCGGTCCGAGAGCACGATGATCCGGGCGCCGCTCTCGATGGCGGCGTCGGTCTCGGCGCAGATCTCCTCGATCCGGGCGGCGAGGGCGTCACCGCCGCCGCTCACCCGGTAGAGACCGGAGAGCGTGGCGGCCTTCATGCCCGGCATGTCGCCGTCCGCGTTTATGTGGACGAGCTTGGCCAGCTCGTCGTTGTCGATCACCGGGAAGGGCAGGGTGACGCTGCGGCAGGACGCGGCGGTCGGCTCCAGCAGGTTGCCCTGGGGGCCGAGCGAGGAGCGCAGCGAGGTGACCAGTTCCTCGCGGATGGCGTCCAGCGGCGGGTTGGTGACCTGCGCGAAGAGCTGGGTGAAGTAGTCGAAGAGCAGCCGGGGCCGGGCGGAGAGCGCGGCGATCGGCGAGTCCGTACCCATGGAGCCGATGGGCTCGGCGCCCGCGCGGGCCATCGGCGCGAGCAGGACGCGCAGCTCCTCCTCGGTGTAGCCGAAGGTCTGCTGGCGGCGGGTGACCGAAGCGTGGGTGTGCACGATGTGCTCGCGCTCGGGGAGGTCGGACAGCTCGATCTCGCCGGTCTCCAGCCACTCCTTGTAGGGCTGCTCGGCGGCGAGGGACGCCTTGATCTCGTCGTCCTCGATGATGCGGTGCTCGGCGGTGTCGACGAGGAACATCCGGCCGGGCTGGAGGCGGCCCTTGCGGACGACCTTCGCCGGGTCGATGTCGAGGACGCCGACCTCGGAGGAGAGGACGACGAGTCCGTCGTCGGTCACCCAGTAGCGCCCGGGGCGCAGCCCGTTGCGGTCGAGGACCGCGCCGACCTGGGTGCCGTCGGTGAAGGTGACGCAGGCGGGGCCGTCCCACGGCTCCATCATCGTGGCGTGGAACTGGTAGAAGGCGCGCCGGTCGGCGTCCATCGAGTCGTGGTTCTCCCACGCCTCGGGGACCATCATCAGCACGGAGTGCGGCAGCGACCGGCCGCCGAGGTGGATCAGCTCCAGGACCTCGTCGAAGGAGGCGGAGTCGGAGGCGTCCGGCGTACAGACGGGGAAGATCCGCTCCAGCTTCTCCGTACGGTCCGCGCCGAAGAGGCCGGAGGCGAGCTGGGACTCGCGGGCGCGCATCCAGTTGCGGTTGCCCTTGACCGTGTTGATCTCGCCGTTGTGCGCGACGAAGCGGTACGGGTGGGCGAGCGGCCAGCTCGGGAAGGTGTTGGTGGAGAACCGTGAGTGGACCAGCGCGATGGCGGTCGCGAAGCGGCGGTCCGACAGGTCGGGGAAGAACGGTTCGAGCTGGCCGGTGGTGAGCATGCCCTTGTAGACGACGGTCCGGGCGGACAGGGAGGGGAAGTAGACCCCCGCCTCGCGCTCGGCGCGCTTGCGCAGCACGAACGCCTTGCGGTCCAGGGCGATGCCGCTGCTCGTGCCGTCCGCGACGAAGAGCTGGCGGAAGGCGGGCATCGTCGCGCGGGCGGACGCGCCGAGCAGCTCGGGGGCGACGGGGACCTCGCGCCAGCCGAGGACGTTCAGGCCCTCTTCGGCGGCGATCGTCTCGATGCGCGAGACGGCGTCCGTGGCGTCGTCGGCGGGCAGGAAGCCGATGCCGACGGCGTACGAGCCGGCCTCGGGCAGCTCGAATCCGGCGACCTCGCGGAGGAAGGCGTCCGGCACCTGGAGGAGGATGCCGGCGCCGTCGCCGGAGTCGGGCTCGGAGCCGGTGGCGCCGCGGTGTTCGAGATTGCGCAGTACGGTCAGCGCCTGCTCCACCAGCTCGTGGCTGGCAACACCGGTGAGGGTGGCCACAAAGCCGACGCCGCAGGCGTCGTGCTCGTTACGGGGGTCGTACATCCCTTGCGGGGCGGGGCGACCGTCCATGGGCGACCAGGCGTCGGAACGCATCGGCTCTCCCGTCGTCGTGTGTATCGGCTTGGCATATGCATTTACCGAGGGACGACGCTGGCCCTCCAAGAAATTTCGTGCAGGTTACATGATGGAAAGCTTCTCGGGAAGCGGATAGCGCGTTCCAGCATGTGGACACCGCTCGTAACGGTGGATGTGGGGGCGCGTGCGGACAGATCGTCGTCCGTACGGCCGAGGCGGAGCCGGCTTCGTTGCCTGCGGCGCTTACGCCTCATGCCCGGTGATGAACGACTCGAAACCGCCGGGTTACGGCTACATATGTGGCGCCAGGCATAGTGTCGCATCCACCGGGCCGGAACGCTCAGGGACGTAGGTCACAGGAAGGATGATTTTACCTGCCGGACGGCGCGCGTCGAGGGAAACATTTCGGCCGCGCGATGTACCGGGCGGATGTACGGAGGGTTTCGGGGCCGTGGCTCTCGGGTGGGGCCGGGGCAGCGGGGTTCAGGAGGGTTACAGCGCGGCGCCGAACAGCGCTCCGAGCCCGTACGTGAGCGCCGCGGCCGTACCGCCGAGGACGAGCTGCCGCAGCCCGCTGTACCACCAGCTCCGCGCGGTCACCCGGGCCACCAGCGCACCGCAGGCGAAGAGCCCGACGAGGGCGAGCAGCACCGCGGGCCAGAGCACGGTGGCGCCGAGCAGGTAGGGCAGGACCGGCAGCAGCGCGCCCAGCGCGAAGGAGCCGAACGATGACACGGCGGCGACCAGCGGCGACGGCAGGTCGTCCGGGTCGATGCCCAGTTCCTCGCGGGCGTGGATCTCCAGCGCCTGCTCGGGGTCGCGCGAGAGCTGCTCGGCCACCTCGCGGGCCAGCTCGGGCTCCACACCCCGGGAGACGTAGAGCGCGGCCAGCTCGGCCATCTCGTCCGCCGGGTGCTTACGCAACTCCCGCCGCTCGACGTCGAGTTCGGCCTGCACCAGCTCGCGCTGGGAGGCCACGGAGGTGTACTCGCCCGCGGCCATGGAGAAGGCGCCCGCGGCGAGCCCCGCCAGCCCGGTGATCACGATCGTCTGCTGGGAGACGGCGCCGCCGGCGACCCCGGTCATCAGTGCCAGGTTGGAGACCAGCCCGTCCATCGCGCCGAACACCGCGGGCCGCAGCCAGCCGCCGTTCACATCGCGGTGCGTGTGATTGTCGCGGTGGGCCTCGTGGAGTGTGGCCTCGGTTTCGATGATGGACATGGCTCTCCCCTTCACGGGGGCGGTTCCGGGTCCGTCCGCGGACTGGTCCACACCCCTCAACGCTTCGAAAATACGCACGAAAAATCGCTCCCGCCAGCAAGGAAGGCCGTACTTACCAGGCCGCGGGAGGGGGGCGGGGGCGGCATGGAACCCGTGGTGGGGCCGCCGGATGCCAGCCGGGTGACAGGGGGGTTGCACGGGACTTGTCCGGTGTTCCGCGTGGCAGGGATGCCGGAAAGAAGGCGCGAGGTTCATGTCGGCGGGTGCGGTGTTCGACGGACGCGGTGTCCGGCGGGTGCGGTGTTCGACGGGTGCAGTGTCCGACGGGTGCGGTGTTCGCGCGGCGCAGGTGCGGCGCAGGTAAGGGGTCACACGATGGGGCAGACCGTATGCGACCCCGCCGCCGGGATCGCGGTGGTACGTGACCGGGCGCGCGGCGCGCTGCTGGGGCTGGCCGTCGGCGACGCGCTCGGCGCGCCCGCAGAGAACCTGCGGCCCTCCGAGATCCGGCAGCGCTGGGGCCGGATCGAGGGCTTCGTGTCCGACCGCCCGGCCGGTACGGACGACACCGAGTACGCCATCTTCTCCGGGCTGCTGCTCGCCCGGCACGGCTCGGCCCTGACCGTCGCCCATGTCGAGAAAGCGTGGCACCACTGGCTCGCGGACCACGACGAGGGCCCGTTCCGCGGCGCCGGTTTCAGCGAGCGCGGCACCCTGGAGAACCTCAGGCGCGGGCTCGCCGCGCCGATCACCGCCCAGCACCGGCACGCGTGGAGCGACGGGCTCGCGATGCGCGCCGCGCCCTTCGGGGTCTTCGCGGCGGGCCGCCCCGAGGAGGCGGCGCGGCTGGTCGCCGTCGACGGCCGGGTCAGCCACGACGGCGAGGGCATCTACGGCGGCCGGGCGGTCGCGGCGGGGGTGGCCGCCGCGATGACGGGCGCCGGCCCGGCCTCGGTGATCGCGGCGGCGCTCTCCGTGGTTCCCATGGACTCCTGGACGGCCCGCACCCTGCGCCGCGGCGTCGTCGCCGCGGAGCGCGCCTACCCCGACACCCTCACGAGGGAGCGCGCGGTCCGTTCGGCGGTGGTCATCGGCGGCTACCCCTGGACCGACCTGGCCCCGGAGGCGGTGGGCCTGGCCTTCGGCGCGTTCGCGGCGGCGCGCGGTGACTTCCGTACGTCGGTGCTCACCGCCGTCAACATGGGACGCGACGCCGACACCACGGCCGCGGTCGCGGGCGCCCTGGCGGGAGCGCTGTCGGGGGCGCGGGCGATCCCCCCGGAATGGTCCTCGGCCATCGGCCCCGTACGGGGCAGCTGTCTGCCCTCGATGCGCGGCTACCACGTCCTGGACATCGCGGACCTGCTCACCCCGTACGACGACGAAGAGGCGGCCTCATGACGACAGGACTGCACGGAGACAGCGCCGGGCGCGCCACGGACGGGGGCGTGACGGGGCTCCGTCCCCGCGTCGACGCCCCGCCCGCCGCGCGCCGTGCTCCCGTACGGCGGATCGAGGGCCTGCTCCTCGGACTCGCCGCCGGGGACGCCGCCGGGTGGCCCGCCGCGCGGCACCGGGCGGCCCGGATGCCCGAGTGGACCCGGCGGCTCACGCGCGAGCTGGACACCTTCGCCGAGCAGAACGCGACCACCACCCTCCCCGTTCCGATCGCCCTCAACCAGCCGCCCGAACCGCTCCGGCTCGGCCCTTCCGACGACGCCGAGTGGGCCGCCTTCGCCGCCGAGTGCGTGCTCGCCGCGGCCGGCCCGCGCTTCGACGGGAGCGCCCCGGCGCGCCGGATGCGGGTCGCCGTCGACCTCGCCTGGAACTCCCTGGCCGGCGAGATCGCCGCCGCCGCGGCGCGCGCGCCCGAGGTCGAGTCGGCCGTGCCGCCCCTGCGGGCCCGGATCTCGGTACGCGCGGGCCTCGGCAATCTCGCCACCGGGCTGCGCCCGCCCGCCACCGGCCACGACAACCCGCACTACTTCGACGACGCGGCCTGTGTCCGCGCCGCCGTCCTCGCCGCCGTCCACCCCGGCGACCCGTCCGGCGCCGCCGCGCTCGCCGAGTTCGACGCCCGCTACACCCAGGACGGCGACGGGGTGCACGGCGCCCGCGCCACGGCCGCGGCGGTCGCCGCCGCGCTCGGCGGCGCGGAACCCGAGGCCGCCGTGGACGCCGCGCTCGACCAGCTTCCGTGCGCCACGGAGATCGGCCGCAACGCCCGCCACGCCGTCAAGCTGGCCCGGGACTTCGCCGAGGAACCGGCCGGTGCCTTCGCCCTCGTACCACTGCTGGAGCATCAGATCGTCGACCACGTCTACAGCTACGGCATCGCCGCGGCCGAGACCGTGCCCGTCGCCCTCGCCCTGACCCTCGCCGCCCGTGGCGAGGTCAGCGGCGCGGTGCCCGCCGCCGCCTGTCTCTCCCGGGTCGCGGACTCCGCCCCCGCCCTGGCCGGCGCGCTCAGCGGCGCGCTCGGGGGCGCGGACGCCGTGCCCGTCGCCTGGCTGGACGCCTGCCGCACGCTCGCGGGGTGCGCGCTGCCGCGGTTCGCCGGTACGGATCTGGTGGAACTCGCCGGGCTCCTCGCAGCCACGGAACTGACCGCTTCAGGTGGACAATTCCGACATGACGACGCTGAGCACTCCCCCGACGCCCGGCACTCCCCCACCGTCCGTCACCTCTGAATCTCCTGCCACGCCTCCCGACCCGCCCGGCCCTGCGACCGCGACCACAACCACAACCACAACCACAACGACCCTCGCCGACCGGATCACCGGCGCGCTGACCGGCGCGGCCGTCGGCGACGCGCTCGGCGGGCCGGTCGAGGGGTACTCCCCCGAGCAGATCGTGGAACGGCACGGCGGCCGGGTGACCGGCATCGTCGGCCCGTGGTACGAGGACTGGCGCACCGCGCGCCCGCTCGCCCCGTACCACAAGGGCGACGGCCACATCACCGACGACACCCTGATGACCCACGCCCTGATCCGGGTGTACGCACGCGTCCGCGACCACCTCGACGCGTACGCGATCGCCGAGCACCTCGTCCCCGACCTGATCTCTACGCCCCGCTGGATCCCCGAGCTGGAGGCCGAGGCGCTGCCCCTGCAGCGACTCTTCCTCGCCGAGAAGTGGCTGGTCACCCGGGTGCACTACGGGCACGTCGACCCACGTGAGGCGGGCACGGGCAACATCGTCAACTGCGGCGCGGCAATGTACATGGCTCCGGTGGGACTGATCAACGCCGCGCATCCGCAGGCCGCTTACGCCGAGGCGATCGATGTGGCGGGCGCCCACCAGTCCTCGTACGGGCGGGAGGCGGCCGGTGTCTTCGCCGCCGCCGTCGCCGCCGCCTGCGCGCCGGGCGCCACGCCCGCCACGGTGGTGGAGACCTGCCTCGCCGTCGCGAAGGACGGCACGCGCGCCGCGATCGAGGCGGTGTGCGAGGTCGCCTCCCGCCACCGCTGCACGGAGTCGGCGCTGCGCGGACTGCGCGAGGCCGTCGCCCCCTTCGACACCGTCGGCCCGCACTACCGCGCCCCCTCCCTGGGCGCCCGCAGACCGTCCCGGCTGCACTCCATCGAGGAACTGCCCATCGCACTGGGCATGTTGCTGATCGGCGCGGGCGACTACCGCCGTACGGTGCTCGGTTCGGTGAACTACGGCCGCGACTGCGACTCGATCGCCACGATGAGCGGCGCGCTCGCGGGGGCGCTCGGCGGCGCGGCGGCGGTCCCACCGGAGTGGGCCGACCGGGTGTCCGAGGCGAGCTGTCTCGATCTCCGTTCCCCGGCACGGGAGTTGACGGAGGTGACGTACGAGGTGTTCGCCCTGGACCGGGAGCGGCGCCGCGCCCACGAGGCGGCCTTCACGAAACTGACGGAGCGTCGGATTCAGGACGCGCGATGACCGGACGCGCGGCCACCGGACGTACGGCGACGGGGCGTACGGCGACGGGTCTGCGCCTCACCTGGGTGCAGCCCGAGGATCTCCTCGGCCATGAGCTGCGCCAGGCGGCGGAGGACGGCCGCGACGCCTCGGAGATCGCCGGCCGCTGGCGCGCGGCGGGCGGCGCCCCCGCACCGGATCGCGCCGGCGCCTCAGGGGCACCGGCCGGCCCTCGACTGCGCGCGCTGGCAGGGCAGTTGCTCGACGAGCTGGCCGAGCTGCCCCGGCCGCGCGCCGAGGCCGAGCCGACCGACCTCACCGCGATCCGGGCGGCCTGCCCCTCCTGGCCCCCCGGACCGGCGGAAGGACGCGATCAGCACGCCCGACCGGCGCTGACGCAGCCCGCGTTGCACGCCGCCTGGCTCGGCCGCGCCGCCGGCTGTCTGCTCGGCAAGCCCGTCGAGAAACTCCCCCTCGCCGGCATCCGCGCCCTCGGCCGCGCCACCGGCAACTGGCCGCCGCGCACCTGGTTCACCGCGCGCGGCGTACCCCCGGAGCTGTCCGCCGCGTACCCCTGGAACCGGCGCTCCGCGCCGAACTCGCTCGCCGAGAACATCGACGGGATGCCGGAGGACGACGACCTCAACTACCCGCTCCTCAATCTGCTGCTCCTGCGGCGCCACGGGCCGGAGTTCACCACCGCGCAGGTCGCCCGGGTGTGGCTGGAGGAGCTGCCGGCCGGGCGTACCTTCACCGCCGAGCGGATCGCGTACCGCAATCTGCTCGACGGGATCGAGCCGCCGGACACCGCCCGGCACCGCAACCCGTTCCGGGAGTGGATCGGCGCCGCCATCCGGGCCGACACCCACGGCTGGACCCACCCCGGCGACCCGGCCTCCGCCGCCGCGCAGGCCCACCGGGACGCGACGCTCACCCACACCGCCAACGGTGTGTACGGCGCGATGTTCGTCGCGGCGGTCATCGCCACGGCGGCCAGGAGCGCCGATGTCCACGCGTGCCTGCGGGCCGGGCTCTCCGTCGTACCGCCCCGCTCCCGGCTGGCGGCGGCGGTGCGTCTCGGCATCGAAACCGCCCGCGCCGAAAGGGAGTTCGACGCCGTGGCCGATGTGCTGCACACCGAGCTCGGCCACTACCACTGGGTGCACGCGGTCCCGAACGCGGCGCTGCTGGCGGCCGCCCTGACTCACGCGGACGGCGACTTCAGCGGCTCCATCTGCCGTGCCGTGTCCGGGGGCTGGGACACCGACTCGAACGGCGCGACGGCCGGTTCGGTCGCCGGGCTGCTGGCCGGCCACCCGGCCCGGCTGCCCGACCGCTGGACCACTCCGCTCAAGAACCGGCTCGCGACCTCCGTCGCCGGTTTCCAGGACATCGGCTTCGACACCCTCGCGGAGCTGACCCGCGCGGCCATCGGCACCGCCCCCCGTACCGAGATCGAGATCGAGATCCCATGACACCGCAGACGCCCGGGACAACCGACCCGACCGAGCCGACCAGGACAACCGGGAGGACCGGCCCGACCGGGACGACCGCCGCCGCCACCGCGTCCGGAGGCGCCGGACACCCCCGCCCGCTCCCCCTCGCCGGGATGCGCGTCCTCGATCTCGCGACGCTCTTCG
This sequence comes from Streptomyces sp. NPDC088124, assembly GCF_040685895.1. NCBI lineage: Bacteria > Bacillati > Actinomycetota > Actinomycetes > Kitasatosporales > Streptomycetaceae > Streptomyces > Streptomyces sp. NPDC088124. The sequence continues at coordinate 22,397 of NZ_JBFBJB010000002.1, forward strand.
CGGGGCCGCTGGCCGCCACCCTCCTCGGTGACTTCGGCGCCGAGGTGATCAAGGTCGAGCACCCCGGCCGCCCGGACCCCTCGCGCGGCCACGGCCCCGCCAAGGACGGCGTCGGCCTGTGGTGGAAGGTGCTCGGCCGCAACAAGCGGACGATCACGCTCGATCTCGCCACCCGGGGCGGCCGTGAGCTGCTGCTCGGGCTCGCCGCGCGGACGGATGTGATCATCGAGAACTTCCGGCCCGGCACCCTGGAGAAGTGGGGCCTCGGCTGGGACGAGCTCTCCCTGGCCAACCCCCGGCTCGTACTGGCCCGGGTGACCGGCTTCGGCCAGTACGGCCCGTACGCGCACCGCCCCGGCTTCGGCACACTCGCCGAGGCGATGAGCGGTTTCGCCGCCACCACCGGCGAGCCGGACGGGCCGCCCACCCTCCCGCCGTTCGGCCTCGCCGACTCGATCGCCGCGCTGGCCACGGCGTACGCGGTGCTGACGGCGCTCGCCGGGCGGGACGCCACGGGCCGGGGCCAGGTGGTCGACCTGGCGATCATCGAGCCGATCCTGGCCGTGCTGGGGCCGCAGCCGCTCTGGTACGACCAGCTCGGCTACGTCCAGCCCCGTACGGGCAACCGCTCGCGCAACAACGCGCCCCGCAACACCTACCGCACCGCCGACGGCTCCTGGCTCGCGGTCTCCACCTCCGCTCAGTCCGTCGCGGAGCGGGTCATGCGGCTGGTCGGCCGCCCCGAGCTGATCGACGAGCCCTGGTTCGCGACGGGTGTCGGGCGGGCCGGCCACGCGGAGATCCTGGACGACGCGGTCGGCTCCTGGATGGCCCGGCAGACCCGCGACGAGGCGCTGGCCGCGTTCGAGCGGGCCGAGGCGGCGATCGCGCCCGTCTACGACATCCGGGACGTGATGGCCGATCCGCAGTACCGGGCGCTCGACACGATCACGGAGGTCGACGACCCCGAGCTGGGGCCGCTGCGGATGCAGAACGTCCTCTTCCGGCTCTCCGAGACGCCCGGCGCGATCCGGTGGGCGGGCCGTCCGCACGGCGCGGACACGGACACCGTCCTCACCGAGCTGGGCCTGACGGCGGCGGAGATCGCGGCGCTGCGCGCGGAGGGCGTGCTGTGACCGCCGTGCCCACCCCGCTGACCTGGCTGTACGTCCCCGGGGACCGGCCGGAGGTGATGGCGAAGGCGCTCTCCTCCGGGGCGGACGTGGTGATCGTCGACCTGGAGGACGCGGTGGCGCCCGAGCGCAAGGCGTACGCGCGCGCCGCCACCGCCGAGTTCCTGGCCGGGCCGCACCCGGTCCCCGTCCACGTCAGGATCGCCGACGAGCGGGACCTGCCCGCCGTGGCCGCGCTGCCGGGGCTCGACGGGCTCCGGCTGCCGAAGGTCACGCACGCCTCCGACATCCACCGCGCGGCGGCCCGCGCCCCCGGCGTCGCGCTCTACGCGCTGCTCGAATCGGCCCTCGCCGTGGAACACGCCCACGCCATCGCCGCCGCGCACCCGGCGGTCCGTGGCATCGCGCTGGGCGAGGCGGACCTCCGCGCGGACCTGGGAGTGCGGGACGACAGCGGCCTGGACTGGTCGCGCGGCCGGGCCGTGGTGGCGGCGCGGGCGGCGGGGCTGGCGCCCCCGGCCCAGTCGGTCTTCCCCGACGTACGGGACCTGGACGGGCTGGCGGCCTCCTGCCGCCACGGCCGGGCGCTGGGCCTGCTCGGCCGGGCGGCCATCCACCCGCGCCAGCTCCCGGTGATCGAGCGCGTCTACCGGCCGTCCCCGCAGGAGATCGCGTCGGCGGAGGAGATCATCGAGGCGGCGGCCGAGGAGGCGGGCGCTCAGGCACTGGTCGACGGGCGATTCGTGGACGCGGCGATCGTCGCGGCGGCGCGCCGCACACTCGCCCTGGCGGTACGGGGGCAGGAGGCGGCCACCTGACGCCGTACCCGGCCCGTGAGCGACGCTCCCCGACGCCGGGGGCCGGGCGGGCCGGCACCGGGCGGTCGGCACCCGAAGTACGGCGACGGCCCGGCCCCTCTCAGGGCCGGGCCGTCGCCGTACTCGTTGCCTCGTGCCCCGTGCTCAGCCCTTGCCGGTCTTCCCGGCCCCGGCCGGGGAGTCCGTGGCGGTGTCCGTCGTGGCGTCCTCGCCGGACTTCCCACTGGACTTCCCGCCGGACGTGCCCGCCGGCTTCCCGCCGGACGTGGCCTCCGCCTTCGCGTCGGACCCGGTGGCCGTCTTCGCGTCCGCCTTCGTGTCCGTCTTCCCGTCGGCGTCGCCGTCCGCCTTCGCCTCCAGGTCGGGCTCCACGATCTCCTCGCGCCCCGGCCGGAGCCGCGACGAGATGACGATGTAGGTAACCGCGAGCAGGAAGACGAGCGCCGCCGTCCAGACGTTCAGCCGGAGGCCCAGGATGTGGTGTGCCTCGTCGACGCGCATGTACTCGATCCAGGCGCGCCCCACGCAGTACGACGCGACGTACAGGGCGAAGACCCTGCCGTGACCGAGCTTGAAGCGGCGGTCTGCCCAGACGACGAAGAGCGCGACGGCGACGCACCACAGCGACTCGTAGAGGAAGGTCGGGTGGTAGAGACCGGCTTCCCGGTTCGGGCCCGCGCTGATCTTCAGTGCCCACGGCAGATCCGTCGGCTTCCCGTAGAGCTCCTGGTTGAACCAGTTGCCCCAGCGGCCGATGGCCTGCGCGAGCACGATCCCGGGGGCGATGGCGTCCGCGTACGCCGGGAGAGGGATCCCTCGGCGGCGGCAGCCGATCCAGGCACCGACCGCGCCCAGTGCGATCGCGCCCCAGATCCCGAGGCCGCCCTCCCAGATCTTGAAGGCGTCGACCCAGTTCTCTCCCTCGCTGAAGTAGAGCTGGTAGTCGGTGATCACGTGGTAGAGACGGCCGCCGACGAGTCCGAAGGGCACCGCCCAGACGGCGATGTCGGCCACCGTGCCGACCTTTCCGCCCCGGGCGACCCAGCGCTTGCCGCCGTACCAGACGCCGACGAAGACACCGATGATGATGCAGAACGCATAGCCGCGCAGCGGTAGTGGTCCGAGATGGAGCACTCCGGTCGACGGGCTGGGAATGTAGGCAAGGTCCATGGCAGAACCGACGGTACAGTGCCGGGCGGGAGCTGCGGCAACCCGCCCGGCATCCGGATGTCCCTCCCGGCCGACTTTTTTTCCTCACAGGGGCGCGGTCGGCGCCGGTCGCGGGACCGGTCCCCTACGCGGCGGAGGCCGTCCGTGCCCCACCCGGCCGTTGCCGGGCGCCGTCCCTGGTCTCAGGCGGCGGGCCGCTCCCCGGGCCGGGCCTCGGGAACCGTCGACGAGTGCGCCGCCGGCTCCTGGGCGCCCGGGTCGTCCGAGGCGTCCGAGGCGGACTCCGAAGCCGGTGCCTCGTCGGGGCCCCGCCGGTCCCGCTCCGGGGCTCCCGCCGGGATCGAGGCCGGCGCCGTGGGCGTGGCCGTGCCCGGCTTCTTGCCCTTGTTGGCCTCCTTGACCCACTTCTTCAGATTCTCCGGGGTGATGTCCTCGCTCCCCTTCTTCGGGAAGACCGTCTCACCGTTGAGCAGCACGGCCGGCGTCCCGGAGAAACCGCCCGTGCGGAACGCCTCGGCCGCCTTGTCCACCCACTGGTCGTGCCCGCCCTTCTCCACGCACGCGCGGAAGCCGGGCGCCGACTCCAGGCCGGGCACCTTGCCCGCCAGCTCCAGCAGCTTGTCGTTCCGCGCGAAGGCGTCGTCCGTCTCCAGCGGCTGGTTCGCGTAGAGGACGTCGTGGTACGGGGCGAACCTGCCGGCGTCCTGAGCGCACGCGGCGGCGTTGGCCGCGCGCAGCGAGCCCGTCCCGCCCATGTTGCCGTCGATGATCGTCGCGAGGTGGTACTCGACCTTCAGCTCGCCCGACCGCTCCAGCTCATGGATCACCCGCCGGAAGCCGTTCTCGAACTGGGCGCAGGCCGGGCAGCGGAAGTCCTCGTACACCGTGAGGGTGGACGGCGCGTCCGTCGCCCCCACGGGGATCGCCAGGTCGTCCTTGCCGTTCACGCCGGACGGCGCGCTCGCCGCGCCCGCCGCTTCCATCTCCCTGTCCTTCTTCACGTTCGCCGCGATCACACCGACGACGCCGACCATGCCGAGCACGCCGGCCACGGTCGCGGCCATGATCAGCGTGCGCCTGCGCTTCTCCCGCGCCCGGTCCGCCACGCGTTCCTGCTGGAGCCGCTCTCTCGCGCTCCTCTTTGCCTCACGGTTCTTCTCGCTCACGCCCACAGCAACGAACCGGGGAGGTGCCTCCGCACCTCCCCGGTCCCACTTCCACCCGTACGGGTGACCCTGCCGCCCGGTGTCCCCGGGCGCCCGGGGTCAGCGCTTGCGGACGCCCTCGGCCAGTTCAGCGGCGAGTTCGCGCACCGCGGCCAGCCCCGCCGCCGGGTCGGGGGCGTCCAGCATCCGCTTGACGAACGCGGAGCCGACGATCACGCCGTCCGCGAACCCCGCGACCTCCGCGGCGTGCTCGGCGTTGGACACCCCGAGCCCGACACAGACCGGCAGGTCGGTGGTGGCGCGGGTCCGCTCCACCAGGTTCCGGGCCTCCAGGCCCACGGAGGTCCGTGTCCCGGTGACGCCCATCAGCGAGGCCGCGTAGACGAAGCCGCTGCCGGCCGCGGTGATCGTGGCCAGCCGCGCGTCCTTGCTGCTGGGCGCCACCACGAAGACGGTCGCCAGACCGTGCTTGCCGGCGTGTTCGCGCCATACGGCGGACTCCTGGACGGGCAGATCGGGCAGGATGCACCCGGCGCCGCCCGCCTCGGCCAGCTCGGCGGTGAACCGCTCGACGCCGTACCGGTCGATCGGGTTCCAGTACGTCATCACCAGCACCGGCTTGCCGGTCGCCTCGTACGCCTCACGGACCGTGCGCATCACGTCGGCGATCTTCACGCCGCCGCGCAGCGCGATGTCGTCGGCGGTCTGGATGACGGGGCCGTCGAGCACGGGGTCACTGTGGGGCAGCCCGACCTCGACGATGTCGGCGCCGCCGTCGAAGACCGCCTTCACGGCGGCGATGCCGCCGTCCACGGTGGGGAAGCCCGCCGGAAGGTAGGCGATCAGCGCGGCCCGGTTCTCGGCCCTGGCGCTCGCGAGGGTGTCGTTCAGCAGCCCGATGTTCCCGCTCACTTGGCGTCCTCCCCGTTGCCGTTACCGGTGCCGTTACCGCTGCCGGTGCCGCTGCCCTTGCCGTTGTCGTTGTCGTTGGACTGGTCGTACAGGCCGAAGTACGTGGCCGCGGTGTCCATGTCCTTGTCGCCGCGCCCGGAGAGGTTGACGACGATCAGGCCGTCCTTCCCCAGCTCGCGCCCCAGCTCCAGCGCCCCGGCCAGCGCGTGCGCGCTCTCGATCGCCGGGATGATGCCCTCGGTGCGCGAGAGCAGCAGCAGCGCCCGCATCGCGTCGTCGTCGGTCACGGCCCGGTACTCACCGCGCCCGCTGTCCTTGAGGTACGCGTGCTCCGGGCCGATGCCCGGGTAGTCGAGCCCGGCGGAGATCGAGTACGGCTCGGTGATCTGGCCCTCCTCGTCCTGGAGGACGTACGAGCGCGAACCGTGCAGGACGCCGGGCTCGCCCGCCGTCAGGGTGGCGGCGTGCTCGCCGGTCTCGACGCCGTGCCCGGCGGGCTCGCACCCCACCAGGCGGACGCCGGCGTCGGGGATGAACGCGTGGAAGAGGCCGATCGCGTTCGAACCGCCGCCCACGCACGCCACGGCGGCGTCGGGCAGCCGTCCGGCGCGCTCCAGGATCTGGCGGCGGGCCTCGACACCGATGACGCGGTGGAAGTCGCGGACCATCGCGGGGAAGGGGTGCGGGCCCGCGACCGTGCCGAACAGGTAGTGCGTACGGTCGACATTGGCCACCCAGTCGCGGAACGCCTCGTTGATGGCGTCCTTCAGCGTCCGGCTGCCGGACTTCACCGGGATGACCTCGGCGCCCAGCATCCGCATCCTGGCCACGTTCAGCGCCTGGCGCTGCGTGTCGATCTCGCCCATGTAGATGGTGCATTCGAGACCGAACAGCGCGCACGCGGTCGCGGTGGCGACCCCGTGCTGTCCGGCGCCGGTCTCGGCGATGACCCGGGTCTTGCCCATCCGCCGGGTCAGCAGGGCCTGGCCGAGCACGTTGTTGATCTTGTGTGAACCGGTGTGGTTCAGGTCCTCACGCTTGAGGAAGATCCGCGCGCCGCCGGCGTGCTCGGCGAACCGGGGGACGTCGGTCAGCGCGCTGGGCCGGCCGGTGTAGTTGACCAGGAGGTCGCCCAGCTCGGCGACGAAGGCGGGGTCGGCCTTCGCCTTGTCGTACTCGACGGCGACCTCGTCGACGGCGGCGACGAGCGCCTCGGGGATGAACTTGCCGCCGAAGGCACCGAAGTACCCCTCGGCGCTCGGGACCTGACCCTCGGGGTCGGGAATGAAGAACGGTGAAGACGGTGAATCGGACACGCGGGAACTCCTCGGAACAGCGGACGGAGGGCACCGTGGCGCGCCGGGCAGGCCTCATCGCCGCGGGAAGAAGCGTCTGTCTGGACGCGTGGGCGCGTGCGATCACCTGCTCCGGCGCGGACCGCGCCGAGACCCACCCGGACCTGCCGGTCGGCGGATGACCCGGACCTGCCGGTCACGGGCGACCCGCACCTACCGGTCGGTGGGTACGGGGGTCTGGGGCGCGGTGGTGCGACGCCATCGCATTCCGTTGACCTGGCCGGGCTCGTCACCGATCACGTACCGCACCCGCCGTCCGTGCACCCGCCGGGCCGGCGCGCGGCAGCCCCGCGGACGGCACCCGCGCGCGAGCGGCGCGTGGGCGTCCGGCGTCGGGACCGCGGAACGGACGGCGGCGGGCATGGCGGGGTCAGTCCCTCCCGTGCCGCAGCGCGGGGTGCGCGCCCGCGGCGACCAGGTCCGCGACCGCGGACTTCGGGTCACGGCCGGTGACCAGGGACTCGCCGACGAGTACGGCGTCGGCCCCGGCGTTGGCGTACGCGATCAGGTCGTGCGGCCCGCGCACCCCCGACTCGGCGATCTTCAGGATGCCGGCCGGGATCTCCGGGGCGACCCGCTCGAACGTGGAGCGGTCGACCTTGAGGGTCTTCAGGTCGCGCGCGTTGACGCCGATGACCTTCGCCCCGGCGTCCACGGCGCGCTCGGTCTCCTCCTCGTCGTGGACCTCCACGATCGGGGTGAGCCCGATGGACACGGCCCGCTCGATCAGCGAGACGAGCGCCGGCTGTTCGAGCGCGGCGACGATCAGCAGCGCCAGGTCGGCGCCGTGCGCGCGCGCCTCCCAGAGCTGGTACGAGGTGACGATGAAGTCCTTGCGCAGGACCGGGATGTCGACCCGGGCGCGGACCGCCTCCAGGTCGGCCAGCGAGCCGCCGAAGCGCCGCTGCTCGGTCAGTACGGAGATGACGGCGGCGCCGCCCGCCTCGTAGTCGGCGGCGAGGCCCGCGGGGTCGGCGATCGCGGCGAGCGCGCCCTTGGACGGGCTGGAGCGCTTGACCTCGCAGATGACCTGGACGCCCTCACCGCTCAGCGCCGCGAGGCCGTCCTTCGCCTGGGGCGCCTTGGCCGCGCGCTCCTTGAGCTCGTCGAGGCCGACACGCGCCTGCCGCTCTGCGAGGTCGGCGCGTACGCCGTCGATGATCTCGTCGAGCACACTCACGCGAGCGGCCCCCTTCCGGTACGGGTGCGGTTCACTTCGGATCGTACCGACGGCGGCCGGAGCTGCCATCGGGCGCTGTTCGGCCACGTCGTGGGGTCCGACCCTCCCGATGCTAGCCGGAAGTGGTCGAAGGGCCCGCATCCGGTCGGCCGAGCGTGCCGTTCCCAGGGCCCATCATGGCGCGAGCCAGGAGCCGAAAGGCATGTTTCTGATGACGCTGAAGGCCACGAGGACGGCACCGAGCGTCCACCACCACAGGGGGCGCTGGGTGATGCGCAGGGGGAGCCCTTTTGCGGCTCTTACCACCCAGATCACCCACACGACCGCGAAGATCACGTAGCCCACGAGGGCCAGGGCGTTGTCGCCGAACGCGGTCAGCGGGTCGCCCTGGGCCAGGGCGTGGGCACCGCGCAGGCCGCCACAGCCGGGGCAGTAGAGACCGGTGAGGCTGTAGAGCGGGCAGGGCGGGTAGTGGCCGGATTCGTTCGGGTCGACCAGGCCGACGTACGTGAACGCGGCGGCGACCCCCGCGAGGGCGGCGAGCGGCGGCAGCAGCCGCCTGACCCGGGACGCCGACTGCGGCACCTCGTACGGCGCGGGCGCCCCGGGCACCGCGGGCGGCGGCTGCCGTGGGTCGGCCGGCGTCGGCGCGGCGGGCGGGTGCGGGGCGTTCGGCGCGTGGTCCACGCGGTGATTGTCCCCTCTCCGCACGGAAAGGCGCGGCTCTCGTCACGGAAAGACGCAGCCCGGCCTCGCCGGACTGCGCCGTGTCGGCGGACCGCTGGGGAACCGCCGTGTGCCCCGGATGCAGGGATACCGGGGAGGGGATGAGGGGATCAGACGGTCTGGGCCTGCGCCTGTCCCGCGAGCGGCGCGGCGGTCTCGTGCCGCTCGTGCTGGTGGGCGTCGGCCTGGCTCAGGATCTGCGCCCTGACGTCCTCGGAGCGCAGGTTGACCTGCTTGTCCGCCGCCGCGTTACGGGCAGCGGCCAGCTCCGGCGACTCCTTCGGCATGCCCATGCCCGCCGCCCGCATCGCCATGCCGACGACCCAGCCGAGCAGGACGACGGCGAGGCCGCCGTAGAACGCGAGGAAGTTGACCGCCACCGTGCCGACTCCCGAGATGCAGGAGCCGATGAAGGCGATGGTGACGCCGGTCCAGGCCGCCGGGGTGTGTCCGTGGCTGCTGCCCGCCATGAGTTGCTCCTCGTTGCTGTTGCGCCGGATGCGCTGGGGTGGGTCGGATGCGCTGGGTGAGCCGGACGCTCAGCGCATATTGTCCCGCATGCGCGGGCCGGACGGCTTCGGGGGGTCGCCCGGTGTGAGACAGGCCCTAGCTCTCGCGGGTCGGATCCTCGCCGCGGTCGAGGGCCTTCCAGAGGTCCTCGGGCCGGTCGGGGTCCACCACGGGTGCCTTACGGGCGCCGCGGGCGCCGCGCGGCCCGGCCGCGGCGGCCTGGCCCGGGCGCTCGTACCGGCCGGACATCGCGGGCCAGCGGCGGCCGTACACGACGGCGAGCACGCCCGCGAGGAGGATCAGCGCGCCGCCCGCCGTGGTCACGTAGGGCCACGCGGTGTGGCTCAGCCCGGAGACGGTGGCGGCGGTGTCGCCGGTGGTCTGCGCGGCCTTCTCGTCCAGCGCCCCGCGGTCGGAGGCGCCGAGGAACGCGGCGACGGCCGCCCCCGTGCCGCTCAGGGCGAGCAGCGCGGCGACCAGCCGCCGGCCGGCCCCCCGGACGGCGAAGACGGCGACGAGCGCGGCGAGGCCGACGATCGCGAGGGCGGCGGGGACTCCGGTGATGTCACGGCCGTCGGCGTCGAGCGGCAGCGAACCGCCGCCGACGGCCGCCGCGCCCTCGGCCCAGGTCTGGCCGGAGGCGATCAGCACCACGGCGGCGCCGAGGGCGCCGAGGAGCAGGGCCGCGCCGAGACTGCGGCGGCTGCCGCGGGAGTCGGCGGCCGCGGAGCCTGCGGAGGTACGGGGCTGGGGTACGGGTACGGCACTCACGTATCCCACTATCCCCTACCGCCGCAAACCCCCCGGAGCCCGGGGCCCTCCGCGACGCTCCCCGGGCGTCTCACCCCGTCACGCGCCGCTCACTCACGCACCGCTCGTTCACGCACCGCTCGCTCACTCACCGCTCAGGCGGTTCGCGGTGTGGACGGCCCGGAGCACCGCCGCCGCCTTGTTGCGGCACTCGGTGTCCTCCGAGACCGGGTCGGAGTCCGCGACGACGCCCGCGCCCGCCTGGACGTAGGCCGTACCGTCGCGCAGCAGCGCCGTACGGATGGCGATGGCCGTGTCCGAGTCCCCGGCGAAGTCGAGGTAGCCGACGCAGCCGCCGTACAGTCCCCGCCGGGTGGGCTCCAGCTCGTCGATGATCTGCATGGCGCGCGGCTTGGGCGCGCCGGAGAGGGTGCCCGCCGGGAAGCAGGCGGTCAGCACGTCGAAGGCGGTACGGCTCTTGGCGACCCGGCCCGTCACGGTGGAGACGATGTGCATGACGTGGGAGTACCGCTCGACCGACATGAAGTCGACGACCTCGACGCTGCCCGGCTCGCAGACCCGGCCGAGGTCGTTGCGGCCGAGGTCGACGAGCATCAGGTGCTCGGCGCGCTCCTTGGGGTCGGCGAGGAGTTCGTCGGCGAGCGCCTGGTCCTCCTGCGGGGTGGCGCCGCGCGGCCGGGTGCCGGCGATGGGGTGGACCATCGCGTGGCCGTCCTCCACCTTGACGAGCGCCTCCGGGCTGGAGCCGACGACGTCGAAGCCGGTCCCGCCCTCCTCGGTGGCGGGGAAGCGGAAGAGGTACATGTACGGGCTCGGGTTGGTGGCCCGCAGCACCCGGTACACGTCGAGCGCGCTCGCGGTGACGGGCGTCTCGAACCGCTGGGAGGGAACGACCTGGAAGGCCTCGCCCGCCCTGATCCGTTCCTTGATGTCCTCGACGGCGTCCTGGTAGGCGGGGCCGCCCCACAGCGCCGAGTACGCGGGCAGCTCGGAGGCGGGCAGTTCGACGGGGGGCGTGTGGACCGGCCGGTCGAGATCGGCGGCCATCGCGTCGAGCCGGGCGACGGCGTCCGCGTACGCCTCGTCCACGCCGGTGTCGAGATCGTTGTGGTTGATCGCGTTGGCGATCAGCAGGACGGAGCCGTCCCAGTGGTCGAGGACGGCGAGGTCCGAGGTGAGCAGCATGGTCAGCTCGGGGATGCGCAGGTCGTCGCGGGCGTGGTCGCCGATCTTCTCCAGCCGGCGGACGATGTCGTACCCGAGGTAGCCGACCATGCCGCCGGTGAAGGGCGGCATGCCGGAGGCGAGGTCGCGGGGGGTGTGGAGGGTCTCCACGGTGGCGCGCAGGGCGGCCAGCGGGTCACCGTCGACGGGGACGCCGACCGGCGGCGTACCCAGCCAGTGCGTCCGCCCGTCGCGCTCGGTGAGGGTGCCGGCCGACCGTACCCCGATGAACGAGTAGCGGGACCAGGAGCGGCCGTTCTCGGCGGACTCCAGCAGGAAGGTGCCGGCGCGTTCGCCGGCGAGCTTGCGGTACAGGCCGACCGGGGTGTCGCCGTCCGCGAGGAGGCGCCGGCTGACGGGGATGACGCGGCGGTCCACCGCCAGCTTGCGGAAGGTCTCAAGGTCCATGGCGGCTGACCCTACTCGGTGTGGGTACGGGGGCGTAGGGTGCGCGACGGGCGCACGGGGGTCCGGGGAGCGGGTCCGGCCGCCGGTCGGCGGGCTCGGGCGCCGGGCGGACGGCGCCGCCGCGGACTCACTCGCCCAGGGGCAGGACGTCCGCGTCGAAGCAGGTGCGCGCGCCGGTGTGGCAGGCGGCGCCGACCTGGTCGACCTGGACGAGGACGGTGTCCGCGTCGCAGTCCAGGGCGACGGACTTCACGTGCTGGACGTGGCCGGAGGTGTCCCCCTTCACCCAGTACTCCCGGCGGCTGCGGGACCAGTAGGTGCAGCGTCCCGTGGTCAGCGTGCGGTGCAGGGCCTCGTCGTCCATCCAGCCGAGCATCAGCACCTCGCCGGTGTCGTACTGCTGGGCGATCGCCGGGACCAGCCCGTCGGCGCTGCGCTTGAGACGGTCGGCGATGGCGGGGTCGAGCCCTCCGGTGGGGGACGCGTCCCCGGTCGTGCTGGTCATAGCGCCATTGTGCCGCGCCCGGCCGGTTCCCCGGGTGGGGCGTCCACTGGGCGGACGCGTTCCTGCCGCCGTACGCTGGACCCATGTCGACCCATGCAAAGCGTGAACGACTTCTGCTCGCCGACCTGTTGGAGGCGGCGGGCCCCGATGCCCCGACGCTCTGCGACGGCTGGCTGACCCGGGATCTCGCGGCCCACGTGGTGGTGCGCGAACGCCGCCCCGACGCCGCGGCCGGGATGATGCTGACAGCGCTCAACGACCGTCTTGAGCGGGTGCAGGCCGAGTATGTCGCGAAGCCGTACGAGGAGCTGATCCAGCTCATCAGGACGGGGCCGCCGAAGATGTCGCCGTACGGCATCAAGCAGCTCGACGAGGTGGCGAACACGGTGGAGTTCTACATCCACACGGAGGACGTCCGGCGGGCGCAGACCGACTGGACACCCCGGGAGGTGGACCGCGTCTTCGCCGACACCCTGTGGTCGAGGCTGGAGAAGGGCGGCCGGCTGATGGGCCGCAAGTCCCCGGTGGGTCTGGTGCTGCGCCGCCCGGACGGCCAGACGGCGGTGGCGCACCGGGGCACCCCGGTGGTGACGGCGACGGGCGAGCCGGGCGAGCTGCTGCTGTTCCTGTCGGGGCGGCAGGAGGCGGCGAGGGTGGAGCTGGAGGGCGAGAAGGAAGCGATCGACCGGGTGCAGGGCGCGAAGCTGGGGCTCGGGTAAGAAGCCTCGCGCAGGAGGCAGGGCGTCGCCGGGCGTCACGGAGCGGGAGGGGCCGCCGGACCGGACCGGTCCGGTGGGTTCCCCGGAGAGGCGGGGCCCGGCGGCGCCCGTTGCGCGCCCCGGTCAGCGGGTCCGGCGGATCACCGTGTCCAGTAGGAGATGTTGCGGAAGCGGGCCTCGGCGCGGCCTGATCCGTGGTGGTAGACGCCGTTCTTGAAGTAGCGGGTGGCCGGGCCCCGGTCGGCGACGGTCAGAACGAGCGAGTCGTCGAAGTAGACCCTGATGGTGCCGGTGCCCGAGCTCGCCGCGTGGGCGATCTTCACGTTGAACCAGGTGTTGTACGCGCCCGTCTTCAGCACCGTGCCGTCGTAGCGGCGTACGGTGCCGCCGTTGGTGTCGAAGACGTTGAGCATGATGTCCGTGGCGGGAGTGCCCGCGGGGTGGACGCCCCGCAGGATCTGCACGAACGAGGCCCCGTCGGTGCCGGACGGGAGATAGACATCGGCGTCCCACATGTGGTTGCCCGTGGAGTAGTCGCCCTTCCAGCGCATCTCGGTGCGCGGGTCGGTGGTGCTGCCCTCCTGGAACGGCTCGTCGGTGGCGTACACCCACATCCGGTGGACGCCGCCGCTGTAGCTGTGCCGGTCGGCGAGATCGAGGTTCCAGGGCTTCTGCCAGCTGTACGTGAACGCCGTCGGCGTCCATCCGTCGGTGGGGTCGGCCGCCGTGACGGCGCCGGCGGGCAGGGCCGGCGGCAGGGCGAGCGCGGCGCCGCCGGCCAGCAGGCCGGCCCCGGCCCGTAAGACGTTTCTCCGGTTCATCAGGTGCCCTTTCCGGTGAGGGAGTGGGTCGGTCGGGACGGGTCCCGCGGGGAGCCGCCCGTGATGTCGTACGAGGAACGCGAGGGGCAGGCAACACCAATACATCGGAGGAGTCAAGGGCCGGAGAGAGGTTGCCCCATCCGGCGATGACGGCACACCCGACCACCGATCGCCGATTTATGGCCCGAATTGGCCACCCTCACCATCATTGACAGGTGCACGCAACACGCCTAGGTGCGCCGACACACCCGATGTATCAAGGGGAAGGGCCCCGCTTCTCGCGCCGCGCGGACCGGTGCCGACACCGGGGGCCCCGCCGCAGTGGTTGCGGCGGGGCCCCGGGGCGGGCCGGGCGGGGGGGTCAGCGCACCGGCCGTCCCGCCTGCCGCAGTGCGTCCTTGACCTCGCCGATGCGCAGATCGCCGAAGTGGAAGACCGACGCCGCCAGTACGGCGTCGGCGCCCGCCTCGACCGCCGGGGCGAAGTGGGCGAGTTCCCCCGCGCCGCCCGAGGCGATGACCGGGACGGTGACGTGCGCGCGTACGGCCGCGATCATCTCGGTGTCGTAGCCGTCCTTGGTGCCGTCGGCGTCCATCGAGTTGAGCAGGATCTCGCCCGCGCCCAGCTCCGCCGCCTCGTGGGCCCACTCGACGGCGTCCAGGCCCGTACCTCTGCGCCCGCCGTGCGTCGTGACCTCGAAGGATCCCGACGGGGTGCGGCGCGCGTCGACCGACAGCACGAGGACCTGGCGTCCGAAGCGCTCGGCGATCTCGCGGATCAGCTCGGGGCGCGCGATGGCCGCCGTGTTGACGCCGACCTTGTCCGCGCCCGCCCGCAGCAGCTTGTCGACGTCCTCGGCGGTCCGTACGCCGCCGCCGACCGTGAGCGGGATGAAGACCTGCTCCGCCGTGCGGCGCACCACGTCGTAGGTCGTCTCGCGGTCGCCCGACGAGGCGGTGATGTCGAGGAAGGTCAGCTCGTCGGCGCCCTCGGCGTCGTACAGCCTGGCCATCTCGACCGGGTCGCCCGCGTCGCGCAGGTTCTGGAAGTTGACGCCCTTGACGACCCGGCCCTGGTCGACGTCGAGGCAGGGGATCACCCGTACGGCCAGTGTCATGCGGCACCTCCGCGCTCGCCGGGTCCGCGGTACGCCTCGACCTCGACCTCCACCACCAGGCTCGGGTCGATCAGTCCCGCCACCACGAGCATGGAGGCGGCGGGGCGCGCCGCGTCGAAGAGTTCCTTGTGGGCGCGGCCGACCTCGTCCGCGTCCCGTACGTGGGTGAGGTACATCCGGGTCCGTACGACGTGCTCGGCGCCGAGACCCAGCTCCTTCAGCGCCCCGAGCGCCACGCCGAACGCGGTGACGGTCTGCTCGTACGGGCCGCCCTCCGCGATCCGGCCGTCCACCACCGACGTGCAGCCGGAGACCAGGACGAGCCCGTTCGGCAGTTCCACCGCGCGGGAGTAGCCGAAGGTCTCCTCCCAGGGGCCGCCGGAGGAGATCCTCCGTACGGCCGCGGGGTCGTCGCTCATCCGGACACCGCCGCGAGCGCCTCTTCCAGGGTGAACGCCTCGGCGTACAGGGCCTTGCCGACGATCGCCCCCTCGACGCCCTCGGGCACCAGCGTGGCGATGGCCCGCAGGTCGTCGAGGGAGGAGACGCCGCCGGAGGCGACGACGGGCTTGTCGGTCGCGGCGCAGACGTTCTTCAGCAGCTCCAGGTTGGGGCCCTGGAGGGTGCCGTCCTTGGCGATGTCGGTGACGACGTACCGCGCGCACCCCTCGGAGTCCAGCCGGGCCAGCGTCTCGTAGAGGTCGCCGCCGTCACGGGTCCAGCCGCGGCCGCGCAGGGTCGTCCCGCGGACGTCGAGACCGACCGCGATCTTGTCGCCGTGCTCGGCGATGATCCGGGCGACCCACTCCGGGGTCTCCAGCGCGGCCGTACCGAGGTTGACGCGGGTGCAGCCGGTGGCGAGGGCCGCGGCGAGCGAGGCGTCGTCGCGGATGCCGCCGGACAGTTCGACCTTGATGTCCATGGCGTCGGCGACCTCGGCGATCAGCTTCCGGTTGTCACCGGTGCCGAAGGCCGCGTCGAGGTCGACGAGGTGCAGCCACTCGGCACCGGCGCGCTGCCAGGTGAGGGCGGCTTCGAGCGGGGAGCCGTACGAGGTCTCCGAGCCGGACTCGCCGTGGACGAGCCGTACGGCCTGGCCGTCGCGGACGTCGACGGCGGGAAGGAGTTCCAGCTTCGGGAGCCGCGGCACATCGGACTTCGGCGCGTTCGGTACAGAAGACATTCAGAGGGTTCCGATCCAGTTGGTCAGCAACTCGGCGCCGGCGTCGCCGGACTTCTCGGGGTGGAACTGGGTGGCCCACAGGGCGCCGTTCTCCACGGCCGCCACGAACGGCTCGCCGTGGGTGGCCCAGGTGACGCGGGGGGCGCGGATCTTGGCGTTGGTGATCTCCAGGCTCCACTCCCGCGCGGCGTACGAGTGCACGAAGTAGAACCGGGCGTCGGGGTCGAGCCCGGCGAACAGCCGGCTGTCGTCCGGCGCCTCGACGGTGTTCCACCCCATGTGCGGGACGACGGGGGCCTGGAGCGGCCCGACGGTGCCCGGCCATTCGCCGAGCCCTTCGGTCTCCACGCCGTGCTCGATGCCGCGGTCGAAGAGGATCTGCATGCCGACGCAGATCCCCATGACGGGACGGCCGCCGGCCAGCCTGCGGCCGATGATCCAGTCGCCGCGCGCGGCGGTGAGCCCCTTCATGCAGGCGGAGAAGGCGCCGACGCCGGGGACGAGGAGCCCGTCGGCGTTCATCGCCCGGTCGAAGTCGCGGGTGATCTCCACGTCGGCCCCGGCGCGGGCGAGGGCGCGCTCGGCCGAGCGGACGTTGCCGAACCCGTAGTCGAAGACCACCACGTTCTTGCCACTGGTCATCCCCAGAGCCCTTCGATCCGCAGGACGCCCGCCACCAGGCAGAGCACGGAGCAGAGTCCCAGCAGCACGATCACGCCCATGGGCAGCTTCTGCTTGTGGAAGGAGTACACACCGCCGGCGAGGAAGAGCCCCACGACGATCAGGATGGTCGACAGACCGGTCACAGCGCGCCCTTGGTCGAAGGAAGGATTCCGGCGGCGCGCGGGTCGCGCTCGGAGGCATAGCGCAGGGCGCGGGCGAGCGCCTTGAACTGGCACTCCACGATGTGGTGCGCGTTGCGCCCGTACGGGACGTGGACGTGCAGGGCGATCTGGGCCTGGGCGACGAAGGACTCCAGGATGTGCCGGGTCATCGTCGTGTCGTACGCGCCGATCATCGGCGCCATCGTCTCGGGCTCGGTGTGTACGAGGTAGGGGCGGCCCGAGAGGTCGACGGTGACCTGGGCGAGCGACTCGTCCAGCGGCACCGTGCAGTTGCCGAAGCGGTAGATGCCGACCTTGTCGCCGAGGGCCTGCTTGAAGGCGGCGCCGAGCGCGAGGGCGGTGTCCTCGATGGTGTGGTGCGAGTCGATGTGGAGGTCGCCCTCGGTCTTCACCGTGAGGTCGAACAGGCCGTGCCGGCCGAGCTGGTCGAGCATGTGGTCGTAGAAGCCGACTCCAGTCGAAACTTCCACGTCGCCCTTGCCGTCGAGATCTATCTCGACGACGACGGAGGTCTCCTTCGTCGTGCGTTCCACGCGGCCGATGCGGCTCATGCGCTCTGCTCCTTCTTGAGATCACGTACCGCGTCGAGGAACGCGTCGTTCTCGGACGGAGTGCCCGCGGTCACCCGCAGCCAGCCCGGTACGCCGTTGTCACGGATGAGGACCCCCCGGTCGAGGATCTGCCGCCAGGCCGTGTGGGAGTCCTCGAAGCGGCCGAACTGGACGAAGTTCGCGTCCGATTCGGTGACGTCGAACCCGATGGCCCGCAACTCCCCGACCAGCCGGTCCCGCTCGGCCTTGAGCGTCTCGACGTACCCCAGCAGCGTATCGGTGTGCTCCAGCGCGGCGAGCGCGGTGGCCTGGGTGACGGCGGAGAGGTGGTACGGCAGGCGCACCAGCTGGACGGCGTCGACCACGGCGGGGTGCGCGGCGAGGTAGCCGAGGCGCAGTCCGGCCGCGCCGAACGCCTTGGACATCGTGCGGGAGACGACGAGGAGCGGGCGGCCCTCGATCAGGGGCAGCAGGGAGGGGCGGTGGCTGAACTCGACGTACGCCTCGTCGACGACGACCAGCGTCGGGCGGACCGCCTGGGCGGCCTCGTACAGCGCGAGGACGGCGTCGGCGCCGACCGCGGTGCCCGTGGGGTTGTTGGGCGAGGTGACGAAGACGACGTCGGGCCGGTGCGCGGTGATCGCCTCGCGCGCCGCGGCGACGTCGATGGTGAAGTCCTCGTTGCGCGGCCCGGAGGTCCAGCCGGTGCCGGTGCCCCGCGCGATGAGCCCGTGCATGGAGTACGAGGGCTCGAAGCCGATGGCGGTGCGGCCGGGGCCGCCGAAGGTCTGCAGCAGCTGCTGGATGACCTCGTTGGAGCCGTTGGCGGCCCAGACCTGCGCGGCGGTCAGCGGGGGCACCGCGGTGCCCGCCAGGCCGGTGCGGGTGAGGTACTCGGCGAGCCGCGTGCGCAGTTCGACCGCGTCCCGGTCGGGGTAGCGGTTGAGGCCGCGGGCCGCCTCGCGGACCCGCTCGGCGATCCGCTCGACCAGCGGCTCGGGGAGCGGGTACGGGTTCTCGTTGGTGTTGAGCTGTACGGGGACGTCGAGCTGGGGCGCGCCGTACGGGGACTTGCCGCGCAGCTCGTCCCGTACGGGCAGGTCGTCGATCCCGAGCGGCCGGGACGGCGGCTCGGGTGTCTGGGTGGTGCTCACTTGCCGGGTACCTTCCATCCGAACCTTGCCTTGAGCGCCGCGCCGTGCGCGGGCAGATCCTCCGCCTCCGCGAGTGTCACCACATGGTGGGCGACCTCGGCGAGGGCGTCCTCGCTGTAGTCGACGATGTGGATGCCGCGCAGGAAGGACTGGACGGACAGGCCCGAGGAGTGGCAGGCGCAGCCGCCGGTCGGCAGGACGTGGTTGGAGCCCGCGCAGTAGTCGCCGAGCGAGACGGGCGCGTACGGGCCGACGAAGATCGCGCCCGCGTTGCGCACCCGCCCGGCCAGGGCGGCGGCGTCGGCGGTCTGGATCTCCAGGTGTTCGGCGCCGTAGGCGTCCACGACGCGCAGGCCGTCCTCGACGGAGTCGACGAGCACGACGGCCGACTGGCGTCCGGTGAGCGCGGGCCGTACCCGGTCCTCGACGTGCTTGGTCGCCGCGACCTGCGGCTCCAGCTCCTTCTCCACGGCGTCGGCCAGCTCGGCGGAGTCGGTGACGAGGACGGCGGCGGCGAGCGGGTCGTGCTCGGCCTGGCTGATCAGGTCGGCGGCGACGTGCACCGGGTCGGCGGTGTCGTCCGCGAGGATGGCGATCTCGGTGGGTCCGGCCTCGGCGTCGATGCCGATCCGGCCGGTGAAGTAGCGCTTGGCGGCGGCGACCCAGATGTTGCCGGGGCCTGTGACCATGTTCGCCGGCGGGCAGCCGTCGGGGCCCGTCGTGCCGTACGCGAACATCGCGACGGCGGAGGCGCCGCCCGCCGCGTACACCTCGTCGATGCCGAGCAGCGCGCAGGCGGCCAGGATCGTCGGGTGGGGCAGGCCGCCGAACTCCTTCTGCGCGGGGGAGGCCAGCGCGATGGACGGGACGCCCGCCTCCTGTGCCGGCACCACGTTCATGATCACGGAGGAGGGGTAGACGGACCGGCCGCCGGGCGCGTAGAGGCCCACGCGCTCCACCGGGACCCACTTCTCGGTGACGGTGCCGCCGGGCACGACCTGCGTGGTGTGCGCGGTACGGCGCTGCGCGCGGTGGACCAGGCGGGCGCGCCGGATCGACTCCTCCAGCGCGGCCCGTACGGCGGGGTCGAGCGCCGCCAGGGCATCGGCGAGGGCGGCGGCGGGCACCCGTACGCGCTCCAGCTCGACCCCGTCGAACTTCGCCGCGGACTCGATCAGCGCCGCCGTGCCCCGATGGCGGACGTCCTCGCAGAGGGGCCGCACCTTCTCCAGGGCGGCCGCCACGTCGAACTCGGCTCGGGGCAGCAGGTCACGCAGAGCCACGCCCTCGGGGAGGGTGTCGCCGCGCAGATCGATTCGTGAGATCACGGGGTCAATTCTCGCAGACCGGATCAGGCCGCCGGTCGCCTGTATCACTGGCTGATACATGTCTCGGACACCACTCCTCACTACTAGTGTTCAGTCCGTCACCGATCGGGGCACAACGAGGGTAAGGACCGTTTCGCCCAACTGGTCTGTACACCGCTCTGTACATCGCTCCAGACCTCACGTTTTGCATCGATCCACACCACCGGACAGCACCGCACAGCAGCGTTCATCGCTCCACACATCCATGATCGGCAATCACACCCTGTAACCAACGGGGAAGCGGAGGAGCGGCCGTGACCGAGCCGCAGTACAACGAATCTCCGGACTGGCTCAGTGCGGCGGAAGTCGGCATGTGGCAGTCGTTCCGCAACGGCAGCACGTACGACCTGAGCACTCCGGACCCACTCCTGAACGATCCCTTCTCACCCCGCCCCTGGGGCACGGAGCGCAGTGTGCGTGCCCGGGTGATCGCCCTGCTCCTGCTCAGCGGGCCGGCGGCGCTGCCCGGCCGGGTCGCCGCGCTCAAGCTGCGGGGCGTCCAGATCACGGGGACGCTCAATCTCGCGGGCGGCACGGTCGCCCCGTACCTGGAGCTGGACCGGTGCCGGTTCGAGAACGAGGTGATCCTGCCCGAGTCGCACTTCACCACGCTGCGGATGGTGGAGTGCGCCATCCCCCGGCTGGAGGCCGCGCGCCTGCGCACCCAGGGCGATCTGCATCTGCCGCGCTGCCGGGTGGAGCGGGGGATCCGGCTGACCGACGCGCAGATCGGCACGGATCTGCTGATCAGCGAGATCGACGTGGGGCCCGACCGGCTCGGCCGGGCGATCGCGGCCGACGGGCTGTCCGTCGCACAGGACTTCACCGCCGATCAGATCGAGACGTACGGCGAGGTCAGTCTGCGCGGCGCGAAGATCGGCGTGTCGCTGAGCCTGCGCGGCAGCCGGCTGCGCGCCGCGGAGGAGCGGCGGGCGCTCAACGCCCCGCAGCTCACGGTGGAGCGGTCGCTGTACATGGCGAGCGCGTGGATCGCCGACACCACCGGTGTCCCCGGCGCGCCGGACATCGCCCTGGTGACACCCCCGTACGGCGTCGGCCCGACCGCCACGCCGCTGCTGGGCACGCGATTACAGCGCTTCGAGTGCCGCGGCGGGGTCCGCCTCGACGACGGCAGGTTCGGGGACGCGCTGGACGTGGACGGCGCGCGGTTCTTCCTCGCCCCGACGGAGGAGCTGTCGCTGCGCCGGATCAGCACGCCGGAGCTGCGGTTCAAGTGCGAGCGCGTGGAGGAGGGCCGGGTCGTGCTGAACGGCGCGCGGATCGTCACGCTCGTCGACATGTCGACGAGCTGGCCGGGTCCCGGCGGTCTCGCCATGGGCGGCTTCGTCTACGAGAACCTCGTGCCGTTCGGTCACTTCCCGCTGCTGCGGCGGCTGGAGTGGCTGGCGGCGGCGACCCCGGAGTACTCGCCGGAACCGTACGAGCGGCTCGCGCAGGTGCTGCGCAACTGCGGCGAGGACGCGGACGCGCGCGAGGTGCTGCTGGCGAAGCAGCGGCGGCGCCGCGAGACGCTGCCGCTGGCGGCGAAGGTGTGGGGCTACCTCCAGGACTGGACGGTGGCGTACGGCTACCGCCCCGGCCGGGCGGCGCTGTGGATGGCGCTGCTGTGGGGCGCGGGCACGATCGCCTTCGCCCGCAATCCGCCGCCGCCGCTGCGGGCGGACGAGCACCCGATGTGGAATCCGGCGCTCTACGCGCTGGATCTGCTCATCCCGGTGATCGACCTGGGCCAGGACGGGTACTGGCTCCCGCAGGGCACCTGGCAGTGGACGGCGGCGGGGCTGGTGGTGCTGGGCTGGATCCTGGCGACCACAGTGGCCACGGGCGCCACGCGGGTCCTGCGAAGGGGCTGACCACCCGCCCGGGTGGCCTCCGGCGGCACGGAGGCCACCCGGGTCGCGGAGGCCATCCTCGTCACGGACGCCGTGCGGGGCGCTGAGACAAGCCGAAGCGCGGACGCCACCCGGGTCGCGGAGACAACTCGGGTCGCCGACGCCACACCGGTCACCGAGGCCACCTGTGGCACGGAGGCCACCGAGGCCACCCGAGTCACCTGGAGCCTCCGGAGCCGGGGGTCTCCCCCACAACCGGCGGGCACCACCCCGGTTTCTTTACGTTCCCTTGACCTCCGCCAGGACAACCTTTCCCCCGCCACCAAAGCTTCACAGGAACCCTCTGGCGCCCCCGTCACCTGCGGTTTTCAATGGTCCGCACCATGTCATTGCTTCGCGCCCTGATCAGCACCGCGCGTATGGTCCGGCACACTCCGCAGCTCGCCGCCGGGCTGCCGCCGGACCACGAGGTGCTGCTCGACGCCCCCGACGACCGGCTCGGACCCGCGCTGGTCTCCGCCGCGCTCGGCGAGTACGAGCAGGCGGCGAAAGTGCTCGCGGCGACGCGGGAGACCGCCGCGTGGGAGGACCGGGACCGCTACGTCATGCGGCTGGCCGCGTTCGCGCACGGCCGGGACGGCTGGCTCGCCGCCTGGCTGCACGCCGCGCCGCACGATCCGGACGCCCTGCTCGTACGGGCCGAACTGGCCGTGCGCCGGGCCTGGGACTCGCCGGCCCGCGCGGAGCTGCTGCGCGAGACGGGGCCGCTGATCGACGCCGCCGCGGACGGCGATCCGAGCGACCCGGTGCCGTGGCGCCTCGCGCTGGACCACGCGCGGGGCACGCACGCCCCGCACACCGCGTTCGAGGCGCTGTGGGCGCAGGCCGTCCGCCGCAGCCCGCACCACTACGGCTGCCATGTCGCCGCCCTCCAGTACCTCTCGGCCCACTGGTACGGCTCGCACCAGGAGTGCTTCGACTTCGCCGAGAACGCGGCGCGGGACGCGCTGCCCGAATCGCTCGTACGGGCGCTTCCCGTGCGCGCGGCCTTCAGCCGGCTGCTGAGCGGGGCGCCGGGCGCCGTCCACGGGGACCGGATCGACACCGCCGCCGATCTCGCGATCGCGGTCTCCGCCCGGTACGAGGCGGGCGACCCCTGGCCGGCCGAGGTGCGCAACCTCCTCGCGTACGTACTGGTGGAGCGGGGCCGGTGGGCGGCAGCGCTGGAGCAGTTCCGGCTGATCGGGCCGTACGCGACGTCCTTCCCGTGGACGAGTTTCACCGACGATCCGCTCGGCCTGTTCCTCGAAACACGGGACGGCGTACGGATCCAGGTGGCCTCGACCATGCCTTTGCGCAACCGGGCCGACCGCGGAGGGTCCCACGGCCATTACGCTTGACCGTTGTGACCACCGCACGCCTCCCTCTCTTCCCGCTGAACGCGGTGCTGTTCCCGGGCCTCGTCCTGCCGCTCAACGTCTTCGAGGAGCGGTATCGCGCGATCATGCGTGAGCTGCTGAAGACGGACGACTCCGAGCCGCGCCTGTTCGCCGTGGTCGCCATCCGCGACGGGCACGAAGTGGCGGTGACCGCCCCGGGGATGCCGGAGGGGACGTCGCCGCCCGAGCGCGGTCCCGCCGACGGCTTCGGCCCGGATCCGCTCGACGCCTTCCACCGGGTCGCCTGCGTCGCGGACGCGGCGACGATCCGGGAGCGCCCCGACGGCACCTTCGAGGTGGTCGCCACCGGCACCACCCGGGTCCGGCTGCTCTCCGTCGAGGCGAACGGTCCGTATCTCACGGCGGAGCTGGAAGAGCTGCCCGAGGAGCCCGGGGACGGCGCGACACCGCTCGCCGAAGGGGTCCTGCGGGCCTTCCAGAGCTACCAGAAGCGGCTGGCCGGGGCGCGCGAGCGCTCGCTCTCCCGGATCGAGGACCTGCCGGACGAGCCGTCGGTGGTGTCGTACCTGGTCGCCGCTGCGGCCGTGCTCGACGTCCCGGCGAAGCAGCGGCTGCTGGAGGCGCCGGACATCGCGGCCCGGCTGCGCGAGGAGCTGAAGCTGCTGCGGTCGGAGACCGCGGTGATCCGGCATCTCCCCTCGCTACCCGCCGTGATGCTGACGCAGGGGCCGACCCACCTCAACTGACCCGCCGGCCGCACCGCGCCGGAGCCGGAAGGCCGCACCGTCCCGGAGGGATCCGCACATGGCGAAGAAGTCCAGGAAGCAGCAGCAGTCCGGCGGGACCCCCGCCACGGTCGCGCTGACGGCGGCGGGCACCGCGTACACCCTGCACGCGTACGAGCACGACCCCGCCTCCCCGTCCTACGGCGAGGAGGCCGCGCGGGCGCTGGGGGTCTCCGCCGACCGGGTCTTCAAGACGCTCGTCGCGGACGTGGACGGCGAACTCACCGTCGCCGTCGTCCCCGTCGCCGGTTCACTGGACCTCAAGGCCCTCGCGGCGGCCGTCGGCGGCAAGCGCGCCACCATGGCCGACCCGGCGGCGGCCGAGCGGACGACGGGGTACGTACGGGGCGGCATCTCACCGCTGGGCCAGCGCAAGCGGCTCCGTACGGTCCTGGACGCCTCGGCCCGGGCGCATCCGACCGTGTGCGTCTCGGCGGGCCGCCGGGGCCTGGAGGTCGAGCTGGCCCCGGAGGACCTGGCGGCGCTCACCGCGGCGGTCGTGGCCCCGATCGGCCGCGTCTGAGGCGCACGCCCGGGACCCGCGTCCGAGGCGCACGCCCGTCACTTCTCCGAAGCGCCCCACGACGGGTTCTCGGACGGGTTCCCGTCGCCCCGCTGGGGCGCGGCCCCGTACGGGGTGTGCCACTCCCACTCCGGTTCCGGGTCGCGCGGGCCGAACAGGCCGGTCAGCGCGAGGTGCACCACCATCGCGGCGATCGGCCACGCCAGCAGCGCGCCCTTCGCCTGGAGTTCGAGCGGCGCCTCGAAGGTGACGCCCTTGCCGACCTGCTTGGCGTGCGCCACGACGTCCGACGTCGGCCCGAGCGACGCGCCGAACTTCCACGCCACCACCGAGCCCAGCAGCCCGCCCAGCGCCAGCCCCACCACCAGCGCGATCCCGCCGCGCCGGTGGAGGAGGAAGACCAGGACCGCGGCGACCGCGCCGAAGGCGAGCGCCAGCAGGAGGAACGTACCGTCGGCGGCGATGGCCTCCTCGCCCTCCGTGTCCTTCAGGTAGACGGCCGTGGCGTTCGAGACCAGCGGGACGCGCGGCGCCAGCCACACCCACAGCAGCCCCAGGAGCAGCCCCGACACCGTGAGGGCGGCCAGCACCACCGCCGCCTGCCGCATCTCGGTCTTCATGTCGGGCCCCTTCTCCGCGTCGGCCGCGGGATCGGGCGAGACCCCGGCCGGCGGTGTCTGCCAGGGATCGTCGTGCTGCGGCTGATGGGGAGGCGTCAGAGGTGCGGTCACGGTGCCATCGTGCCAGGCCCCGGCGGTGGGCGCCGCATCGGACCGGCGCGGGGGGCCGCTCACCGGACACCCCGCGCCGCCGCTCAGCGGACCGCGGCCCGCCGGTACGCCCAGGTCGCCACGGCCAGCGAGACGACCCCGACGGCCGCGCAGACCCCGAGGTCGAACGCGACGGCCGGCCAGTCGGGATGCGCGTCGAACGTACGGGCCAGCGCCTCCACCCCGTACGTGGACGGCAGGAGGTCGCGCGCGTACCCGATCGGCCCCGGCAGCCGGTCCGCCGGCAGCACGCCGAGCAGCAGCGCCGCGGACATGCCGAGCTGGCCCATCAGGGTGGCCAGTTCCTGACGGGGCGCCAGCAGGCCGAGCGCCGCGCCGAGCCCCGCGAGGGCCGCGCCGGAGAGCGGGATGACCGCGGCCAGCACCCACAGGTGGGTGAGCGGAAGCTGGAAGAGGACGCTGCCGGTGACGGCCGTGACCGCCGTGCCGGGCACGGTGAACGAGGCGTACGCGCCGGCCGCGCCCAGCACCACCGCGGCGGGCGGCACGGGCAGCGTGGCGTAGTGGTCCAGGCCGCCACTCGCCCGCAACTGGCCGAAGTACTGGGCGAGCAGGTTGAGCGCCACGAACGCGACGACCAGGACGCTGGACCCGGCGACGACCGCCCGCGCCTCGGAGCCGCCGTCCACGACGCCCCGCATCAGGATCATGATCCCGACGGACTGGAACGTCGCCACGAAGAGCAGCGGGATCCGGGCGACCCGCGCCCGGGAGAGCTGGGCGCGGTAGACCGCGGCGAGCGAGGGCAGCAGCCGCGCGCGGGGCGCGAGGGGTGCGGGCGCGGGTACTCCCCCGGCCGCCCCGGCGGGGGTGTCCTTCGCCGTCCGGATCCTCCCGGACACGGCCTCCGCAGGCACGATGCTCACCTGGCGCTGCTCCTGTTCGGTACGTTCGGGTCCGCTCGTCGCGGATCTGGGGCCTGCCCTACGGGTGACGGCCCCCGGGCGGCCTCGCGTCGCGTCACCGGGCCCCACCCTGTCACGGGGCGCGCCGTCGCGGGGAGGGTCCCGGACATACCCCCGGCGCTCATGCCCTCACCGGCGCTCATGCCTTCACCAGCCCCTGTGCCCGGCCGCCGAGCGCCAGATAGACGTCCTCCAGGCTCGGCGTCGCCAGCGTGAAGTCGTCCAGCGCCGCGAAGGCCGCGCCGCCGGTCACCGCGGCGACGGCGGCCCGCGCCTCGTCCGGCGCGAGCCGGAGCACCCAGCGCCGCCCGGACTCCTGCGCGGAGCCGCGCAGCGCGGCGACCTCGGGCACGTCGAGCGGGGCGCGCTCCCGCCACACCAGCTCGACACGGACCTCCCCCGCGACCTGCTCCTTCAGCCCCGAGGGGGTGTCACAGGCGATGACCTTGCCGCGCTCCAGCACGGCGACGCGGTCCAGCACCGTCTCGGCCTCGATGACGTTGTGGGTGACGAGCAGGACCGTCACCCCGTGCTCGGCGCGCCGCCGGTCCACGGCGGCCCACACCGCGCGCCGCGCGACGGGGTCCATCCCGGTGGTCGGCTCGTCCAGCACGAGTACGGGCCGCTCCCCCACCAGCGCGGCGGCGAAGCACGCGAGGCGCCGCTGCCCGCCGGAGAGCTTCTTCAGCGCCCGCCCGGCGATCTCGGTGAGCCCCAGCTCCGCGAGGACCTCGTCCCGCTCGGCCCGTGCCGCCCGGAGCGTGAGCCCGCGCAGCCGTCCCGTGGTCTCGGCGGCGAGCGCGACGGTCAGTTCGTCCAGCGCGGTCGACTCCTGGCCGAGATAGCCGATCAGTCGCGAAGCCCGCTCGGGATGGCGCACCAGATCGTGTCCGAGGACCTCGACGGCGCCGGAGTCGGGCCGCATGAGTCCGGTGATCTGCCGTACGAGCGTGGACTTGCCGGCGCCGTTCGGCCCGAGCAGACCGAAGAGCTCACCGCGCCGCACATCGAGCGAAATCCCGTCCGTGGCACGCACCTCGGGCGTCCCGGGGGCCCCACGGCTGCCGCGCGCGGCGGGGTACGTCTTGACCAAGTCGCGCACCACGCACACCGTACTCACGAGAAACGACCATACGGGGTGGGCCCGGAGCGGTTTTTTCCGGGTCTCGGATCGTCACGCCGATTCGGCGGCCCTGACGTCGATCTCGCGCCAGAAGCCCGCCCGGATCGCGTACCGGTCATGCTCGTCGATCTGGTCGTCCTTGTGGGCCAGCAGCCCGAAGCGCGCGGCGTACCGCAGCAGTTCGCCGTCGATGCGGTGCGGGACACGGGGGTACATCACGGAGAGCTTCTGTACGTGGCCGCTCTCCGGCAGGCGTTCCATCCAGCGGCGGGCGAAGACCTGGCCCACCTCGAACGGGTCGCCGCCGACCGTCGTGATGTCCTCCTCCCGGTCCGCCCACCGCTGCTCCGCGCTGGTGAGCTGCGCCAGGGTGGGCAGGGAGGCGGTCTCGGGCGGCTCGCCCGACGGGCCGCTCCCCGGGCGTTCCACCCAGCCCTTGTCGGAGGACCAGCGGAGCGTCGCGCCCGCGGCGTGCTGGGGGTGCGCCGGGGCGGGCCCGGGGGCGCGCAGGCCCGCCAGGTCCTTGGGGGTCGGGACGGCCTTGCCGGGCGGGGGCGCGGGGTGCGGCTCCGGGCCGCGGGCGGCGGGCCCCGGGGCGGAGCCGTTGCGGCCCGGGGGTGCCTGGACCGGTGCCTGGGCCTCCGCCGCGCGCTCCGCCGACGCCGCGAGCGCCGACTCGGGCAGCGGCGCCGAGAGGATCGCCGCGATCTCCGGGCGCGGCACCGGGGCGGGCGCGCAGACACCGCCGAGGTCCTTGGCGCGTACGGCCTTGGTGATCCAGGCGCGGTCCAGCACGCGGCGCTCGTCCGCCTCGGCGACCAGGTCCTCGGACTGGTTGTAGTCGCCGTCGGCGGCCTGGACCGCCCAGAGGTGGACGGCGACGCCGTGTTCCTTGGCCGACATCAGGCCGGGAAGCAGATCACCGTCGCCCGTGACCAGCACCACGTCGGAGCAGGCGCGATTTCTGGCCAGTTCGGTGAGTTCTGCATGCATCGCCGCGTCGACGCCTTTCTGCGCCCAGCGGCCGTCGCTTCTCGTGAGGGCGCCGAGACGGACCGTGACGCGCGGCATCACGCGCAGCCTCCGGTGCTCGGGCTGTGGGACCCGGTCGGGGGCGCCGTCGAACCAGTAGATGCGGAGCAGCGGCTGCTCCGTATCGGCCTGGGCGCGCTCCCTGAGGCCCTGAATCAGGGCGGAGTGGTCGACCGTGATCCGGGATCTGGCCGGCTCTCCCGCCAGCAGGCTCGCGGCGGCGCCCAGCAGGTAGCCGGCGTCCACCAGGACGACGCAGCGGTCCACGCGTTCCACCCTCTTTCGGGAACCTCGGGGTCGGGGTATCGGGAGTTACTGCGAGTTTGCTTCGAGTCTGCCCGACAGCAAGAGGCTTAACGTCCGGAACTCGATCATCGGCGTGGCGAATCGGCGACGGATCACCGGCGAGGCGGTCGTGGGCCGGCCCCGGAACAGCCCCGGGGACGGCCCCGGTACAGCCCCGGGACGGCCCCCGGAGCGACGCCGGGGCAGGGCTCCTGGGTACCACTACACACCGCAATGATCCAAAATGCGGCGTTTCACGCCCTATGTGAGTCTGATGGGGCCCCTGGTCCTCGAAGAACCGCAGGAGGCAGTGCCATGGCCAAGAACAAGAACCGGGATCGCGGCAACAAACAGCACGCCCGCTCGGAGTCGGAGCGCGGCACGCAGGAGTCGAGGTCCTCGTCGATGGAGGACACGTCCGACCAGGTGGAACAGAGGATCACGCCGTCGGACGTCGCCCACAAGCGGCAGAAGCGCTTCGGCCACAACTGACACCCGTACGAGGTAGGCACGCGCAGGGGCGCGCCCGGGGAACCGGGTGCGCCCCTCCTCGTTTCCGTACGGATATCCGGTCAGCCGGCCAGGCAGGCCGGGCCGAGCAGGACCTTCAGGTCGCCGAAGAGCGCCGGGTCGGGCTGGACCCGGTGCCGGTCGAGGCGGAGCACAGTCGTCTTCCTGGCGCCCTGGAGCTTGATCCGGACCTCGGAGTTGCCCCGGTGATGGCTGAGGATCTCGCCGAGCCTGCTGACCATGGGAGGGGTGAGCTTGACCGTGGGGATGGTGATGGTGACCGGCGCGTCGGTGCCGGCCGAGGAGACGTCGGGGACCTGGAGCTCCATGGCGACGAGCCGGGGGATGTCCTCGCGCTTGTCCAGCCGGCCCTTCACGAAGACGACCGTGTCCTCGACGAGCTGGGTGGAGACGAGCTGGTAGGTCGCCGGGAAGAACATGCACTCGATCGAACCGGCCAGGTCCTCGACGGTGGCGATCGCCCAGGCGTTGCCCTGCTTGGTCATCTTGCGCTGGAGGCCGGAGATGATGCCGCCGATGGTGACGACCGCGCCGTCCGCGTGTTCCCCGCCGGTGAGCTGGGAGATCGCGGCGTCCGACTTGTCGGAGAGGACGTGTTCGATGCCGAAGAGCGGGTGGTCGGAGACGTACAGGCCGAGCATCTCGCGCTCCTGCGCGAGGAGGTACGACTTGTCCCACTCGATGTCGGAGAACTCGACGTCGAGGCCGAAGCCCGGCTCGCTCGTCTCCTCGTCGCCGCCGCCGAAGAGGTCGAACTGCCCCTCGGCCTCCTTGCGCTTGACCTGGACGACGTTGTCGATCATCGGTTCGTGGTGGGCGACCAGGCCCTTGCGGGTGTGGCCCATCTCGTCGAAGGCGCCGGCCTTGATGAGCGATTCGACGGTGCGCTTGTTGCAGACGACCGCTTCGACCTTGTCGAGGAAGTCGGGGAAGGTGGCGTACTTCCCCTTCGCCTTGCGGGACCGGATGATCGAGTCGACGACGTTCTGGCCGACGTTGCGGACGGCGGTCAGTCCGAAGAGGATCACGTCGTCGCCCTGCGCGGCGAAGTTGGACAGCGACTCGTTGACATTGGGCGGGAGCACCTTGATGCCCATGCGCCGGCACTCGTTGAGATAGACGGCCGACTTGTCCTTGTCGTCCTTCACGGAGGTCAGGAGCGCCGCCATGTACTCGGCCGGGTAGTTGGCCTTGAGGTAGGCCGTCCAGTAGGTGACCAGTCCGTACGCGGAGGAGTGCGCCTTGTTGAACGCGTACCCGGCGAACGGCACCAGGACGTCCCACAGCGCCTTGATCGCCTCGTCCGAGAAGCCGTTCTTCTTGGCGCCGGCCTCGAAGAGGACGAAGTTCTTCGCCAGTTCATCGGCCTTCTTCTTGCCCATCACGCGGCGCAGGATGTCGGCCTCGCCGAGCGAGTACCCCGCGACGATCTGGGCGGCCTTCTGCACCTGCTCCTGGTAGACGATCAGGCCGTAGGTGAGCCCCAGCACCTCCTTGAGCGGCTCCTCCAGCTCCGGGTGGATCGGGGTGATCTCCTGGCGGGCGTTCTTGCGCTCCGCGTAGTTCGTGTGCGAGTTCATGCCCATCGGGCCCGGCCGGTAGAGGGCCGAGACGGCGGAGATGTCCTCGAAGTTGTCAGGCTGCATCTGGCGCAGCAGGGAGCGCATGGGGCCGCCGTCGAACTGGAAGACGCCGAGCGTGTCGCCCCGGCACAGCAGTTCGTACGTCTTCGGGTCGTCGAGCGGCAGCGAGAGCAGGTCGAGTTCGACGCCCTTGTTGGACTTCACCATCTTGACGGCGTCGTCCATGATCGTCAGGTTGCGCAGGCCGAGGAAGTCCATCTTCAGCAGGCCGAGCGACTCGCACTGCGGGTAGTCCCACTGTGTGATCGTCACACCGTCGGTGTGCCGGACCCAGACCGGGACATGGTCGGTGATCGTCTCGCTGGACATGATCACGCCGGCCGCGTGCACACCCATCTGCCGGACCAGGCCCTCCACACCCTTCGCGGTGTCGATGACCTTCTTCACGTCCGGCTCGTTCTCGTACATCCCCCGGATCTCGCCGGCCTCGCTGTAGCGCGGGTGCTTGGGATCGGTGATGCCGTTGAGGTCGATGCCCTTGCCGAGGACGTCGGCGGGCATCGCCTTGGTGAGCCGGTCGCCCATCGCGTACGGGTAGCCCAGCACCCGGGCGGAGTCCTTGATGGCGTTCTTGGCCTTGATCTTGCCGTACGTGCCGATCATGGCGACCTTGTCGGCGCCGTATTTCTCGGTCACGTACCGGATGACCTCACCGCGCCGGCGCTCGTCGAAGTCGATGTCGACATCGGGCATGGAGATGCGCTCGGGGTTGAGGAACCGCTCGAAGATCAGGCCGTGCTCGATCGGGTCGAGGTCGGTGATGCCCATGGCGTACGACACGATCGAACCGGCGGCGGAGCCACGGCCGGGGCCGACCGCGATGCCGTTGTTCTTCGCCCACATGATGAAGTCGGCGACCACGAGGAAGTACCCCGGGAAGCCCATGTCGATGATGATGCCCATCTCGTACTCGACCTGGCGCATCCGGTCTTCCGGGATGCCGTTCGGGAAGCGGCGGGCCATGCCGCGCATGGTCTCCTCGCGGAACCAGGAGACTTCGGTGAAGCCTTCAGGCACCTCGAACTTCGGCATCAGGTTCCGCTCCTGGAACCAGCCCTCGGTGTCGATCTGGTCGGCGACCAGGCGGGTGTTGGCGCACCCCTCCTGCCAGGCGTCGGAGAGGTCCACGGCGTACATCTCGTCGGTCGACTTGAGGTAGTAGCCGGTGCCGTCGAAGCGGAAGCGGTCCGGGTCGGAGAGGTTCTTGCCGGTCTGGATGCAGAGCAGCGCGTCGTGGGCGGTGGCCTCGTTCGCGTACGTGTAGTGGGAGTCGTTGGTGACCAGCGGCGGGATGCCGAGCTTCTTGCCGACCTCCAGCAGCCCGACGCGCACCCGGCGTTCGATCTCGATGCCGTGGTCCATCAGCTCCAGGAAGTACCGGTCCTTGCCGAAGATGTCCTGGTACTCGGAGGCTGCCTTCAGCGCCTCGTCGAACTGGCCGAGCCGCAGCCGCGTCTGGAGCTCACCGGAGGGGCAGCCGGTGGAGGCGATCAGGCCCTCGGACCACTTCGCGATGGTCTCCTTGTCCATCCGGGGCCACTTCTGGAGCCAGCCCTCCTTGTACGCGTCCGAGGAGAGCCGGAAGAGGTTGTGCAGCCCGGTGCTGTTCGCCGCCCAGATCGTCTTGTGGGTGTAACCGCCGGAACCGGAGACGTCGTCCCGCTTCTGGTGCGGCTGGCCCCACTGCACCTTCCGCTTCAGCCGCCGGGACTCGGGCGCCACGTACGCCTCGATCCCGATGATCGGCGTCACACCCGCCTTCTTCGCCTGATGGAAGAAGTCGTAGGCCCCGTGGAGATTCCCGTGGTCGGTCATGGCGATATGGGACATGCCCATGTCCTTGCACGCCGTGAACATGTCCCCCAGCCGCGCGGCACCGTCCAGCAGCGAGTACTGGGTGTGGACATGCAGGTGCGTGAACGGCGGCTTGGTCACGGCGGGGGCCTCCAGTGAGCGGACGACACGGTGGTTCCCGGGGCGTCCCCGGGGGGGGTCTCCCGGGGCTGCGGACAGTCCGGGGGAGACAGCCCCGAAGTCTACGTCGCGCGACCGACAGCGGACGGGCACCGGGTCCGTCCGGAGCGCGCCCGGACGGCCGCCCGGGCGCGCCGGGACGGGCACTCGCGGACCGCTTCGCGCGTTGCCCCTGCGAGGGCGCGCCGCGCCCTTCGAGGGCCAGCGTCGCCCCGTAGTCGTCCGTCCACCCACCGCCACCAGGAGGCACCCCGCGATGTCGGTTCCGCGACCCGTCGAAGAAGCCGAGGAGCAGCGCGGAGAGGAGATACTCTCCGTTTTCGACACCGCGTTCGGTGAGCTCCTGGCCGCTGATCCAGCAGCCTTCCGGGTGAAGTTCCGGAAGATGGCGGCCTCCGCGTTCGCCTTCTACCGGGGTACGGCGTGCCTGTTCTACAACGATCTGGCGCGGGAGGGGACCGGGGCCGACGCCCCGTTCCTCGACGAGCGCACGGGCCGGGTGTGGATCCACGGCGATCTGCACGCGGAGAACTTCGGCACGTACATGGACGCCAACGGCCGGCTGATCTTCAACGTGAACGACTTCGACGAGGCGTACATCGGCCCGTTCACCTGGGACCTGAAGCGGTTCGCCGCCTCGCTCGCGCTGATCGGCTACCAGAAGGCGCTCAGCGACGCCCAGATCACCGAGCTGGTGGAGATCTACGCGGGCGCCTACCGCGAGCGTGTCCACGCGCTGGCGACGGGTGCGAAGCACGACGAGGTGCCGCCCTTCACCCTGGACACGGCGCAGGGCCCGCTGCTCACCGCGCTGCGCTCGGCCCGTTCGCTGACGCGCTTCTCCCTGCTGGACTCGATGACGGAGATCCGGGAGTACGAGCGGCGCTTCACGCCGGGCGACGGCTCGATCGAGCTGGACGCGGCCACCCGGTACAAGATCCTCGCGGCCTTCGACGGCTATCTGGAGACGCTGCCGGAGTCCAGCCTGACCCGCCCCGACTCGTACCGCGTCAAGGATGTCGTGGGCCGGCGCGGCATCGGCATCGGCTCGGCAGGGCTGCCCTCGTACAACATCCTGCTGGAGGGCAACAGCGACGCCCTGGAGAACGACGTCGTGATCTACCTGAAGCAGGCGCAGACCCCGGCGGTCTCCCGGCACATCACGGACGGGGCCGTCCGCGGCTACTTCCAGCACGAGGGCCACCGCACGGTGATCTCGCAGCGGGCCCTCCAGGCGCACGCGGACCCCTGGCTGGGCTGGACGGAGCTGGACGGGGCGGGACAGCTCGTCGCGGAGGTCTCGCCGTACGCGGTGGACCTGGACTGGTCGGACCTGGACGACCCGGAGGAGATAGCCGCGGTCGTCGCGGACCTCGGCAGGGCGACGGCGACGATGCACGCGGCGGCGGACGACGAGAGCGGGCACTCCCTGGTGCCGTTCTCCACGGAGCGCGCCATCGACGCGGCGATCGCCGCCGACGAGGACGGCTTCGGAGCGCTGCTGGTGGAGTTCGCGCACACGTACGGGGCGCGGGCCAGGGCGGACCACCAGATCTTCGTGGACCTGTTCCGCAACGGCCGGCTGGCATAGGACACCGGTCGGGACACCGGTCAGGACACCGGTCTTAGGTATCGCTTACCGGGACCCATGGCACACTCGGCGACGATGGACATATCCGGGACGCGGCTCAGAGCGGCGCGGGCAGCACTCTTCACGGCACTGGTCGTGACGCTGTCCGCGGGCTCGCACGTGCTGCTGTCCCGGACCCCGCTGCCGCTCTCCCTGGTCGCCGGGCTCGGCGCCGTGGTGTTCGCGCTCAGCTACGCGGCGGCGGGCCGCGAGCGCGGCTTCTGGCGGATCGCCGCCCTGCTCGTCCCGCTCGAACTGGCCGCGGACACGGTCTTCACCAGCGGCCAGCGCGTCTGTTACGGCCCCTCGGGCGGCCCCGTGGCGGGGTCACTGCGCTCGGTCGGCTTCGACGTCCTGTGCGGCGGCGCCCTCGGGGCGCCGCTGCCCGGGGTGGCCTCGTCCCGGTCCACCGCCGCCGCGCTGCTGGACTCCCCCGATCCCGCCCTGCCGTGGCTGCTGCTGGCCGTCCACGTCTCGGTGGGGCTGCTCGCCGCGGCCTGGCTAAGGCACGGCGAGGCGGCGCTCTCCCGGCTGGTACGGACCGCGGCCGTGAGCGCCTTCCGGCCGCTGCTGATCGCGTGCGCCGTGGTCTCCACGGCCGCCCGGGCGGTACGGCGCGCCGTGCTCCCCACCGGCCGCCCGCGTCCCTCCCGTCACCGGCTCCTCGTCCACTCCGTGGGACGGCGGGGCCCGCCCCGAGCGGTGCCCGCCGCCGCCTGAGGCTCTTCCCGAGCCCGCGCGGCCGCACCCTCCCCTCCCCAGCCGCGGCACGTCATCACACGGAGCGAATCACCATGAGCGCACGCAACAGCAAGGCCAGCAAGGAAGCCGCCCGCGAGCGGCTGCGCGCCGAGCGCGAACGGCAGGCGAAGAAGGACAAGGTACGCCGCCAGCTCGTCGTCATCGGCTCGGCCGTCGCCGTCCTCGCGATAGCCGGCGGCGTCGGCTTCGCCGTCGTCCAGTCCAACAAGCCCTCCCACTGGGAGACGGCGAAGGAAGAGAAGACCGTCGTCGCCCCCAAGAACACCGAGGGCACGAACGGCACCACCGTGGTCATCGGCAAGCCGGACGCCAAGAAGACGCTCGAACTGTACGAGGACTCCCGCTGCCCCGTCTGCGCGAACTTCGAGCAGGCCGTCGGCCCGACGGTCCAGAAGGACCTCGACGCCGGCAAGTTCAAGATCAAGTACATCGGCGCGACCTTCATCGACAACTCCGACAACGGCGAGGGCTCGAAGAACGCCCTGTCGGCGCTGGGCGCGGCGCTCAATGTGAGCCCCGAGGCGTTCCTGGAGTACAAGACGGCGCTCTACTCGGCGAAGTACCACCCCGAGGAGTCGCAGGACAAGTTCGCCAAGGACAGCTACCTCCTCGAAGTCGCCGACTCGGTGAACGCGCTCAAGGGCAACGCGACGTTCAAGAAGGACGTCGAGGACGGTACGTACGACGCCTGGGCGATGAAGATGTCCGCCACCTTCGACAAGAGCGGCGTCCAGGGCACGCCCACCCTGAAGATGGACGGCAAGAAGCTCACGAGCCCGGGCAGCGACAATCCGCCGATGACCGTGGCGGACTTCGACACCGCGATCGCCGCGGCGCTCAAGGGCTGACGGAACGCCGCCCTGCGGACCGCCCGCGAGGGCCGGTCCGCAGGGGCTCACGGCTCAGAGCGAGTCGATGAAGGCGAGCCCGGTCCGCCAGGTCTCCTCGGCGGCCCGCTCGTCGTAGTCCGGCAGCTCCGGGTCGGTGAAGAGGTGCCCGGCGCCGGGGTAGCGGTAGACCTCCACGTCCGCCCCCGCCTGCCGCATCCGCAGGTACCAGGCGGTCAGCCAGTCGTGCGGCTCGAAGGGATCGGGGTCGGCCACATGGAGCTGTACGGGAAGCTCGTCCACGGACGCGTTCTCCGCGATGTCGGACGTACCGTGCAGGAGCAGCAGCCCGCGCGCCTTCGCGTCGCCCAGCGCCAGGTTCTGCGCGATGGAGCCGCCGAGCGAGAGCCCCACGTACACCAGTCCGCGCTCGGAGTACGGCGCCGCCGCCAGCACGGCCCGGCGCAGCAGCTCCTCCTTGCCGATCCGGTCCTTCAGCGCCATTCCCTCCTCGACGGTGGAGGCGGTTTCCCCCTCGAAGAGGTCGGGCACGCGCACCTCGTGCCCGGCGGCACGCAACCGGTCGGCCGCCGCGTGCACCGCGGGGCGCAGACCGTAGACGGAGTGGAAGAGCATGATGTTCATCCGGACATCCTGCCAGCCCGTCCGGACCCGACCGAGAGACCCTGGCCCCACGAGAGGCCCACGTAGGAGAACGATGGAGAACGCACTGCGCCCACTGATCGTGCTCGGCGGCACGGTCCTGCTCACCCTGGCGCTCGGCTGGGCGGTGGACCTGCTGCTGCGCCGCGCGGACGACCGCCACCCCGAGACCCCGCTGTGGGGCCTGCTGCGGCGCTGTGGAGTACCGCTGCAGGTGCTGCTGCTGACGTCCCTGCTGCGCGGCACGTACCGCGAGACCGGCTGGCAGCTCATCGAGGACTACCACACCGACATCGGCCGGGCGCTCTCCCTGGTGATAATCGGATCGGGTGCCTGGCTGGTCGTACGGATAGTCTCCGTGGTGGTCGAGTCGTCGTACGCGCGCTACGCGTCCACGACCCGCGACCCGGCCCGGGTGCGCCGGGTCCGTACGCAGGTCACGCTGATGATGCGGATCATCATCGCCGTGGTCGTGGTGGTCGCGGTCGCCGCGATGCTGCTGACCTTCCCCGACCTGCGCAGCATCGGCACCTCGATGCTGGCCTCCGCGGGCATCATCGGCATCGTCGCCGGTGTCGCCGCCCAGTCCACGCTCAGCAATCTCTTCGCCGGGTTCCAGATCGCCTTCGGCGACATGGTGCGCATCGGGGACACGGTGGTGGTCGACGGCGAGTGGGGCGTGGTCGAGGAGGTCACGCTCACCTTCCTCGCCGTACGGACCTGGGACGAGCGGCGCATCACCATGCCCGTCTCGTACTTCACCAGCAAGCCGTTCGAGAACTGGTCACGCGGCGGGGTCCAGATGACCGGCACGGTCTTCTTCCAGCTCGACCACTCCGCACCGGTGCCGCTGATGCGCGAGAGGCTCCAGGAGATCCTCGCGGAGTGCCCGGCGTGGGACGGCCGGGACTGGAGCCTGGCCGTCACGGACACCACCCCGACCACGATCGAGGTGCGCGCGGTGGTCACGGCCAAGGACGCGGACGACATCTGGAAGGTGCGCTGCGTGGTACGGGAGCAGATGGTGGCCTGGCTGGCCGCCCACCACCCGTACGCCCTGCCGAGGATCGTGGGAGAGGTCGCCACGCCGCCCGCCGCACGGAGCCGGGTCCCCGCGACCCGGGAACCCGGGGAGGAGACCGACGACAGCCGGGAGGCCGGCACCGGCCGCGGCTGACGTACCCGCCCGTCAGTGCATGCTGCGTACGTCGAGGTGGCGCAGGACCCGGTCGACGATCTCCGGGTCCGCGCCCGGCTCGTTACGGGCCGAGAGGACCTCGTGGCGGGCCGCCGACATCATCTCGCGCTGGATGCGCAGCATGGTCCGGCCTCTCGCGACGCGCTGCGCCGCCCACTCGCGGCGCTCGTCGTCCGCCAGGTCGGGACTGATCCGCAGCCCGATGTCGTAGGCCGCGCGCAGCAGCCGTTCGCTGATGTCCTCCGGCAGCTCCTCGACGCCCTCGATCTCCTTCAGCCGGCTCTTGGCCGCCTTGGCCGCGCGGAGCGCGAGCGCGTGCTCCAGGTCGTGCTCCGCCTGCGAGTCCGCCCGCACCCCGAGCCGCTTCACCAGCCAGGGCAGCGTCAGCCCCTGGACGACCAGGGTCGCCATGATGACCGCGAACGCGATGAAGATGATCTGCTCGCGCCCCGGGAAGGGCTGCCCGTCGTCGGTCTCCAACGGGATCGCGAGCGCCAGGGCGACCGAGGCCACCCCGCGCATCCCGGCCCACCACATGACGACGGTCTCGCGCCAGCTGGTGGGGATCTCCTCGTCGTAGTCCCGGATCTTGTGCATCCGCTTGGCCAGCCAGGTCGCGGGCAGCAGCCACAGCAGCCGTACGAACACGACGACCCCGATCACCGCCGCGCCCCAGGCGAGCATCTCCGACGCCCGGCCCTCGGCCGCGCCGAACGCGTTGTGCAGCTCAAGCCCGATGAGACCGAAGGCGACCCCGGTCACCAGCGTGTCGACGACCTGCCAGAAGGAATTGCCCGCCAGCCGTCCCATGACGTCGTCGGCGTCCGCCGTGTGGGTGGCGAGGAAGAGCGCGGTGGTGAGGACGGCGAGCACTCCGGAGCCGTGCAGTTCCTCCGCCAGGACGTAGCTGACGAACGGCACCAGCAGCGACAGACCGATCTGGAGGGTCGCGTCGCCGAGCAGCGACATCAGCTTGTTGGTGAGCCAGCCGAGCGCGAGCCCCACCGCCACGGCCACCACCGCGGAGAGGACCAGGGAGCCGACGGCGCCGGGCCAGGAGAAGGTCCCGCTGACGGCCGCCGCGATCGCCACGTGGTACAGCACGATCGCCGTGACGTCGTTGAAGAGGCCCTCGCCCTCCAGGATGGAGACGAGCCGCCGGGGCAGCCCCAGCGATCCGGCCACGGCGGTCGCCGCGACCGGGTCGGGCGGGGCGACCAGCGCGCCGAGCGCGACCGCGGCGGCGATCGGCAGGCCGGGCACCACCGAGTTGGCCACCCCGGCCACGGCCGCCGTGGTCACGAAGACCAGGGCGACCGCCAGCAGGAAGATGGGCCGCAGATTCGCCGTGAACTGCCGCCAGGAGGTGCGCTGTACGGCGGCGTACAGCAGCGGCGGCAACAGGAGCGGAAGGATGAAGTCCGGCGGCACCTGCACATTCGGTACGAACGGGAGCAGCGCCAGGACGATCCCGACGATCGTCATCAGCACCGGCGACGGCAGCCCCAGCTTGTCGCCGAGCGGAACGGTGAGCACCGCCCCGAGCAGCAGGACGATCAGCAGTGCCAACTGGTCCACGGGGCCCTCCGGTGGTCGAAAGCCGTCGAAAGCCTTGGCGGCAGACAAGGGTGATCAAGGCTCCAAGCCTGCCATGGGCCCCGTACGCCCCAGGTCAGGGGGTACGGACGCCCGCCCCCGGCCGACCGGCCCACCGGGCCCCACTACTGCCTCGGAGCCGCCTCGGAACCCCCGCGGAGCAGCCGGAGCAGCCCGGAGCAGCCCCGGAGCCGCCTCAGAACCGCCGCAGGACCCGGCGCATGGAGCGGTGCGGAATGCCCGCGTCCGGGAATTCGGGGCCGTACGCCTCGTATCCGAGCCGTTCGTAGAAGCCGAGCGCGTGCGACTGCGCGTGCAGGTCGACCACCCGGAGGCCGCGCTCCCGCGCCGCGTCCTCGACGGCCCGCACGAGCGCCGCGCCGATACCGAGGCCGCGGGCCGTGGCGCGGACCGCGAGCCGCCCCAGGGAGCCGGTGTCCGGGTCGCCGCCGGTACGGTCGGCCGCGCCGGGCCCGTACAGCAGCCGTCCGGTGCCCAGCGGCACCCCGTCGTCCCGTACGGCGAGCACCTGGACCGCGTCGGCGTCCCGGCCGTCGTACTCCAGCTCCTCGGGCACCCGCTGCTCGACGACGAAGACCTCCTTGCGGACCGCGAAGCACGCCTCGATGTCCGCGGGCTCCGTGGCGACCCGCAGTGCGTAGCCGGGCGCGGTCACGCGTTGCTCTCCGCCCTGACCTTGTCCAGCGCGCCCTGGAGGTCGGCGGGATAGGTGCTCGCGTACTCGACCCAGCGTCCGTCCGACGGGTGCTCGAAGCCGAGGCGTACGGCGTGCAGCCACTGCCGGGTCAGCCCGAGCCGCTTGGCGAGGGTGGGGTCGGCGCCATAGGTCAGATCGCCCACGCAGGGGTGGCGGTGGGCGGACATGTGCACCCGGATCTGGTGTGTGCGGCCCGTCTCCAGCTTGATGTCGAGCAGCGAGGCGGACCGGAACGCCTCGATCAGGTCGTAGTGGGTGACCGACGGCTTGCCCTCGGCGGTCACCGCCCACTTGTAGTCGTGGTTCGGATGGCGGCCGATGGGCGCGTCGATCGTGCCGCTCATCGGGTCCGGGTGCCCCTGCACCAGCGCGTGGTAGCGCTTGTCGACGACGCGCTCCTTGAACTGCGCCTTGAGCAGGGTGTACGCGCGCTCCGACTTGGCGACGACCATCAGCCCCGAGGTCCCGACGTCCAGCCGGTGCACGATGCCCTGGCGCTCGGCCGCGCCGGAGGTCGAGATGCGGTAGCCGGCGGCGGCCAGTCCGCCGATGACGGTCGTGCCGGACCAGCCGGGGCTGGGGTGCGCGGCGACGCCGACCGGCTTGACGATGACGACGATGTCCTCGTCGTCGTGCACGATCTCCATGCCTTCGACGGGCTCGGCGACGATCTGCACGGGCGCGGGGGCCGCGGGCATCTCGACCTCCAGCCAGGCCCCGCCGTTCACACGCTCGGACTTCCCGACCACGGCGCCGTCGACCTGGACCTTCCCGGAGGCGGCCAGTTCGGCCGCCTTCGTACGGGAGAAGCCGAACATGCGGGCTATGGCGGCGTCGACGCGCTCGCCCTCCAGGCCGTCGGGCACGGGCAGGGTTCTGATCTCGGGAAAGCTCACCTGTCGAGTATGCCTTGTGGCTACGACAGCCCCGACCGCCTGCCCTCCGGCCCTCCCGGCACGCGGTCCCCTCAGTCCTTCAGTCCTTGTGCACGGTCCCGTCGGGGTCGAGTCCCCGGAAGGAGAGCAGCACGATCAGGATGCCGCCGCAGACGATCGCGGAGTCGGCGAGGTTGAAGACCGCGAAGTGCGCGGGCGCGATGAAGTCCACCACGGCGCCCTGGAAGACCCCGGGCGAGCGGAAGATCCGGTCGGTGAGGTTGCCGAGTGCGCCGCCGAGCAGCAGCCCGAGCGCGATCGCCCACGGCAGGCTGTAGAGCTTGCGCGCCAGCCGGGCGATCACCACGATCACCGTCGCCGCGATGATCGTGAAGATGACGGTGAACGCCTCACCGATGCCGAAGGCCGCGCCCGCGTTCCTGATCGCCTCGAACTTCAGCAGATCACCGATGACCTCGATCGGCTCGTGGTGCTCCAGCTTGGCCACCACCAGCATCTTGGTCCCGAGGTCCAGCAGGTACGCCAGGAGCGCGACCGTGAAGAGCGCGGCGATCTTGCGCTTGCCCTTCGGCTGCTCGGCCGTGGCCGCGGTCTCGTCGTCGTTCCCGTTGTCGCTGTCTTTGTCAACGGACGGCGTACCGATGCTGCGCTCCGCCTCTGCCACGTGAGTCCCTCAACCTGCTGGAGTACTGGGTACCTGACTGAGGACGAGGGTACGTCACACCGGTACCCCCGTCCCCGTACCTCCGCACCGGCCGCCCGGTCGGCACCCGGCCCCGGGGGCGCGGGTCCGTCGGCCTCAGTGCCTGTCGTGCGGCTCAGGGCCTGCCGTGCGGCTCGGACCCTAGCCCCGCCGTTCCTGCTTCTGCTTGTCCTCCACGCAGAGGGTGGCCCGGGGGAACGCCTGCATCCTGGCCTTGCCGATCGGCTTGCCGCAGACCTCGCAGAGGCCGTAGGTGCCCGCGTCGAGCCGCAGCAGCGCCCGTTCGGTCTGCTCCAGCATCTCGCGGGCGTTGGCGGCGAGCGACATCTCGTGCTCCCGTGTGATGTTCTTCGTACCGGTGTCCGCGTCGTCGTCACCGGCGCCGTCCCCGGAGTCCCGCATCAGCCCGGCCAGCGCGGCCTCCGACGCGGTGATCTCGGCGGTCAGCCGGGCGATCTCGCTCTCCAGACCGGTACGCGCCTCGGCGACCTCCTCCGGGGTCCAGGGGTCCTCACCGGGCCGTACCGCGAGTTCCCCGGGCGCCGACGCGCCGTCCTGGGCCGTGGACACCGCTGTGGCGCCGGCCGGGCCTCCGCCGCCCGCGGTCTTCTTAGCTCCCACCGTTCTGGCTCCCGTCTGTTCCGCGGCCTGGGCCGCCCCCTCGGCCGCGGACGCGGCCTGCTTCGCAGGTGCCTTGCTCGCCGGCGCCTTCTTCGCGGGGACCTTCTTCGCGGCCGTCCTGCCGGTCGCCGCTCTCCCGCTCGGAGCCTTCTTCGCCGGCGCCTTCGTGTCCGGTGCGCTCTTCGCCGTCGCCTTCTTCGCCGCGGCCTTCGTCGCGGTCGCCTTCTCTGCCACCGGCTTCCCGGCCGCCGCCTTTTTCGCGGTCGCCTTCTTGGCCGGCGCCTTCTTCGCAGTCGCTTTCTTGGCCACCGCCTTCTTTGCGGCCTTCTTTGCGGTCGTCTTCCTCGCTGCCGCCTTCTTCGCCGCCGCGGGTTCCGCCACGGTGGTTTCCTTCGCGGCGGTCTTCTTCGCCACCATGGCCGCGGCCCCTTCACATAGCGCGATCTTGCTCGCGAATCGTGCTGGGACGATAAATCGACACCAGCCCCGCGGCAACGGGGCACGCCGCCCTCTCCGGCCCCTCCCCATGGCGTGAGAACACCGGCCTCCCTGCGTTGTGCCCAGCTCCCCGCCCGGTAATCCGCCGCCGCGCGCGCCACGCCGTACGCGGGCGCCGGTATAACCATTCGGGTCATACGCTCGGCCGTACGGCGTCCTCCGCTCCCCGGTCCCACCGACACGCTCCCGAGCGCGCGCTCCCTCGCCCTGCCTGCCGTAAAACCGGTCGGCCGGGCCGGGCGCCGCCCCGTACACTGGGCCCAGCGAGAGGCGTGGATGGGGACGAGTAGCGTCGTACGCGGCCATGAGCGACCCGGGGACGGTGCGAGCCCGGGGGCAGAGCGCGGCGTGAAGCATCACCCCGGAGCCGCCGGAAGAAAGCCCAGGTCACCCCGGGGCGAGTAGAACCGGCAGCGCGACCCCAATGAGGGGGCCACGGGCGGCGACGCCCGGGGCCAAGAAGGGTGGTACCGCGGGAGCCCAGCTCTCGTCCCTTCGACGGAGACGCCGCAGATCCGCCGGAGGAAGCCCCCGATGACACCAGAACCCGCGCCGACGACCGCGACCGGCCCCCGGTACCGCCAGGTGCCCGCCCAGGTCGACCTGCCCGCGCTGGAGCACGCCGTGCTCGACCTGTGGCGCGAGAACAAGGTCTTCGAAAAGAGCCTCGAACAGTCCGAGGGCCGCCCCGAATGGGTCTTCTACGAGGGCCCGCCCACCGCCAACGGCATGCCGGGCGCGCACCACATCGAGGCCCGCGTCTTCAAGGACGTCTTCCCGCGCTTCCGCACCATGCGCGGCTACCACGTCGCCCGCAAGGCCGGCTGGGACTGCCACGGCCTGCCCGTGGAGCTGGCCGTCGAGAAGGAACTGGGCTTCACCGGCAAGCAGGACATCGAGGCGTACGGCATCGCCGAGTTCAACGCCAAGTGCCGTGAGTCCGTCACCCGGCACACCGACGCGTTCGCCGAGCTGACGACCCGCATGGGCTTCTGGACCGATCTCGACAACGCGTACCGGACCATGAACCCGGAGTACATCGACTCCGTCTGGTGGTCCCTGAAGGAGATCTTCGGCAAGGGCCTGCTGGTCCAGGACTACCGGGTCGCGCCCTGGTGCCCGCGCGACCAGACCGGGCTCTCCGACCACGAGCTGGCGCAGGGGTACGAGACGGTCGTCGACCCCTCGGTCTTCGTCCGCTTCCCGCTCACCTCGGGCCCGCTCGCCGGCGAGGCGTCCCTGCTGGTCTGGACGACGACCCCCTGGACGCTGGTCTCGAACACCGCGGTCGCCGCGCACCCCGACGTCCGGTACGTCGTCGCGACGGACGGCACGGAGCGGCTCGTCGT
This sequence comes from Streptomyces sp. NPDC088124, assembly GCF_040685895.1. Lineage (NCBI taxonomy): Bacteria > Bacillati > Actinomycetota > Actinomycetes > Kitasatosporales > Streptomycetaceae > Streptomyces > Streptomyces sp. NPDC088124. The sequence continues at coordinate 66,338 of NZ_JBFBJB010000002.1, forward strand.
CGCCGAGGCCCTGGTCGGCAAGGCGCTGGGCGAGGGGTGGGAGACCACCGGCGCGTCCTTCACGGGCCGCGACATGGAGCGATGGACATACGACCGCCCCTTCACCCTCGTGGAGTTCCCCGAGGAGGCGCACTACGTCGTCAACGCCGCGTACGTGACCACGGAGGACGGCACGGGCCTGGTCCACCAGTCCCCCGCCTTCGGTGAGGACGACCTCGCGGTCTGCCGCTCGTACGGCCTCCCCGTCGTCAACCCGGTCGGCCCCGACGGCACGTTCGAGGCCGGTCTCCCGCTGGTCGGCGGCGTCTTCTTCAAGAAGGCCGACGAGGTGCTGACGGCGGACCTCAAGGAGCGCGGCCGGCTCTTCCGCCACGTGCCGTACGAGCACAGCTACCCGCACTGCTGGCGCTGCCACACCGCGCTCCTCTACTACGCGCAGCCGTCCTGGTACATCCGTACGACGGCCGTCAAGGACCGCCTCCTGGAGGAGAACGAGCGGACGAACTGGTTCCCCGACTCGGTCAAGCACGGCCGGTACGGTGACTGGCTGAACAACAACGTCGACTGGGCGCTCTCCCGCAACCGCTACTGGGGCACCCCGCTGCCGATCTGGCGCTGCGAGGACGGCCACCACACCTGCGTCGGGTCGCGCGCCGAGCTGACGGAGCTGACCGGCACCGACCAGAGCGCGCTCGACCCGCACCGCCCCTTCATCGACGCGGTGACCTTCACCTGCCCGCAGGACGGCTGCGAGCTGACCGCCGTCCGCGTCCCCGAGGTCATCGACGCCTGGTACGACTCGGGTTCCATGCCGTTCGCGCAGTGGGGCTACCCGTACAAGAACAAGGACCTCTTCGAGAAGCGCTACCCGGCGCAGTTCATCTCGGAGGCCATCGACCAGACGCGCGGCTGGTTCTACACGCTGATGGCCGTCGGCACGCTCGTCTTCGACAAGTCGAGTTACGAGAACGTCGTCTGCCTCGGCCACATCCTCGCCGAGGACGGCAGGAAGATGTCCAAGCACCTGGGCAACATCCTCCAGCCGATCCCGCTCATGGAGCAGCATGGCGCGGACGCGGTGCGCTGGTTCATGGCGGCCGGCGGCTCCCCCTGGTCGGCCCGGCGCGTGGGGCACGGCACGATCCAGGAGGTCGTGCGCAAGACCCTCCTCACGTACTGGAACACGGTCGCCTTCCAGGCGCTGTACGCCCGTACGTCCGACTGGGCGCCGAGCGCCGCCGACCCGGCCCCGGCCGACCGGCCGCTGCTCGACCGCTGGCTGCTGAGCGAGCTGCACGCGCTGGTCGACCAGACCACGCAGGCGCTGGACGCGTACGACACCCAGCGGGCCGGCAAGCTGCTCTCGGCCTTCGTCGACGACCTGTCGAACTGGTACGTACGCCGCTCGCGCCGCCGCTTCTGGCAGGGCGACAAGGCCGCGCTGCGCACGCTGCACGACGTGGTCGAGACGGTGACGCGGCTGATGGCCCCGCTGACCCCGTTCATCACGGAGCGGGTCTGGCAGGACATGGTCGTACCGGTCGCCCCGGACGCACCCGAGTCGGTGCACCTGGCGACCTGGCCGGAAGCGGACCTGTCGGTGATCGACCCGACGCTCTCCCGCCAGATGGCGCTGGTACGGCGCCTGGTAGAGCTGGGCCGCGCGACGCGGGCCGAGTCGGGGGTGAAGACCCGCCAGCCGCTGTCGCGCGCCCTGATCGCGGCGACGGGCTTCGAGGCGCTGTCGCCGGAACTGCGCGCCCAGATCACCGAGGAGCTGAACGTCTCCGCGCTGGCAACGCTCTCCGAGGTCGGCGGCTCGCTCGTCGACACGACGGCGAAGGCGAACTTCCGCGCGCTGGGCAAGCGCTTCGGCAAGGGCGTCCAGGCGGTGGCGAAGGCGGTCGCCGAGGCGGACGCGGCGGCCCTCTCCGCGGCGCTGCGCGACGGTACGGCGTCGGTGACCGTGGACGGCGAGAGCGTCTCGCTCGCCCCGGACGAGGTGATCATCACGGAGACCCCGCGTGAGGGCTGGTCGGTGGCCTCCGACTCCGGCGCGACGGTCGCCCTCGACCTGGAGATCACCCCGGAGCTGCGCCTGGCGGGCCTCGCACGGGACGCGATCCGCCTGATCCAGGAGGCCCGCAAGAACAGCGGCCTGGACGTGGCGGACCGGATCGCGGTGCGCTGGACGGCGTCGGACGACGCGACGACGGAGGCGCTGACGGCGCACACGCCGCTGATCGCGGACGAGGTCCTGGCGACGGACTTCGCCCCGGGCGACGCGGACGCCACGTACGGCACCCCGTTCGAGGACGAGGGCCTGTCCCTCACGTTCCGCCTCCGCAAGGTGTAACCCTCTTTCAAGCCCATCCGGCGTTTGAGGACCGGGGCCCGGTACGGTGCCCCGGTTCGGGACCCCACACCCCGCACCGGCGGAGTCACGCAAAAGGGCTGGGCCCAGGACGGAAGTCCTGGGCCCAGCCCTTTTCAAGCCTGCCGACGGCTACGCGTACCTCACGCGCGAACCCGTCAGTTGTCGTCCTCGTCGATCAGGAACCCACGCATCGGCGACGGCGCCTGCTGCATCGGCTGCGGCGCCTGCGGCCGTACCGGTGCCATCGGCTGCGTCATCGCGGGCGACATCTGCTGCTGACCGCCGTACGACGGACCCGGCGACGGCGCGCCCATCGAGGGGCCGCCCATGGACGGGCTGCCGCCCATGCTGTGGCCCATCGCGCCCGCGCCGGCCGGAGCCATCGAGGGCGACGGCGGCAGCGAGGCGGCCGCCGGGGTGCGCGGCGGGGCCAGCGAGTCGTCCGCCTGGGTCTCCAACTGCCGGAGCTGGCTCTCCAGGTAGGACTTCAGCCGCGTACGGTACTCGCGCTCGAAGCCGCGCAGGTCCTCGACCTTGCGCTCCAGCGTCGCGCGCGCGGACTCCAGGGAGCCCATCGCCACGCGGTGCTTCTCCTGCGCGTCCCGCTCCAGCGCGTCCGCCTTGGCGCGCGCGTCGCGCTCCAGGCCCTCGGCACGGCTACGGGCCTCGCCCACGATCTTGTTGGCCTCGGAACGCGCCTCGGCGATCGCCTGGTCGGCGGTCTGCTGGGCGAGGGAGAGCACGCGTGCGGCGCTGTCACCGCCGGGCCCCTGACCGGGCTGGCCCATCTGCGGACCGTGGCCGCCCATGGGGCCGCCCATCGGACCGCCCATGGGGCCGCCCTGCTGCTGCATCGGACCGCCCTGGCCCATCGGGCCGCCCTGCCCCATCGGGCCGCCCTGGCCCATGGGTCCGCCCTGCTGCATCGGGCCACCCTGCATGGGGCCACCCTGCTGCTGCATCGGACCGCCCTGGCCCATCGGACCGCCCTGGCCCATCGGACCGCCCTGGCCCATCGGGCCGCCCTGGCCCATGGGTCCGCCCTGCTGCATCGGGCCACCCTGGCCCATCGGGCCGGGGCCGTGCTGCTGCTGGCCCTGCGGCCCCTGGCCGTGGGCGCTCGGGCCCGCGGGAAGCTGCGGTGCGCCACCGGGCAGCTGGGGCGGGCCCATCTGCGGGGGCTGCTGCTGTTGCGGCGGTCCGGATATGGCGGCGGGCACCGGAGCCCCGGGTCGGTCCTGCTGCTCGGGCGGCTTGCGCATGGACTGCTGCTGCTGGTTCTGCGCGGCGGCACGCGTCGCCGCGGCCAGCTTGGCGCGCAGGTCCTCGTTCTCGCGGAGCAGGCGGGTCAGTTCGGCCTCGACCTCGTCGAGAAAGGCATCGACCTCGTCCTCGTCGTAGCCTTCTCGGAGGCGGACGGTTGTGAACTGCTTGTTCCGCACGTCCTCGGGGGTCAACGGCATCTCTTCTTCACCTCTACGTAGTCGTCGGCAGTCGGCAAGACCGTTTCGTTCACATTCCCCTCGCAAGATTGCTGACAACCGCGATGAGGATGTAAACGATGATCATCAGAACGAAGAAGGACAGGTCGAGTGCCACGCCCCCGAGACGCAGCGGCGGGATGAACCGCCGCAGAAGCTTGAGCGGTGGATCGGTGACAGTGTAGGTGGCCTCCAGAATGACCACCATCGCCTTGCCTGGCTGCCATGAGCGCGCGAACTGGAAGACGTAATCCATGACCAACCGGAAAATCAGCACGATGAGGAAGCACATCAGCGCGATGTAGACCACCTGTAGTGCGATGCCCATCCCGCTGCTTCCCTCTCCCCTGGCTCACTCTGATTCCGGTCGCGTCGGCGGGCCGTTCCCGCCGTGCGACCGGGTCGTTCCCGGTGCTGTGTTCTAGCTCTGGTTGAAGAATCCGCCCTCTGCGATGCGGGCCTTGTCCTCCGCCGTGACATCGACGTTAGCAGGAGAGAGCAGGAACACCTTCTGCGTCACCCGCTCAATGCTGCCATGGAGACCGAAGACGAGTCCCGCGGCAAAGTCGACAAGTCGCTTCGCGTCCGTGTCGTCCATCTCCGTGAGGTTCATGATCACCGGAGTGCCCTCGCGGAAGTGTTCCCCGATGGTACGGGCCTCGTTGTAGGTCCTCGGGTGCAGTGTGGTGATGCGGTAGGGCTCCCGCTCGGACACGACCTTGGGCATGATCACAGGTGCGTTCTTCTCCAGGCTGGGACGTTCAGGTGTGATGGATGCCACGGGGGCGATTCGGGCCGGACGTACACTGTCCGCCGCGAGCGAAACCGGCTCGCGGTCGCGCTGCGCGGGCGGTTGGGCCACGCGCACGGGCTCTTCCCGCTCGGGCTGGTGTACGGGCTGGTGACGCCGGTGCTCTCGTTCCGGCTCCGGCTCGGGTTCGAAATCATCGTCGGGGTCGAAGCCCCGGCCGTCGTACCCATCGTCCTCCACGAGGCCGAGGTAGACCGCCATCTTGCGCATCGCGCCGGCCATGCTCTGGGTCCTCCGCTCTGTGGTGGATCGGCCTCGTCACCAAGTGCCCTCGATCCACTGGGTCTGACCGCCTTTCGGCGGAAATGACCATATTTTCTGCTGTGGTCCGACTCGCTTCGCGACGTTACCCGAGCCGAGGTCGGACTCCGAGTACCGCCGTACCGACGCGTACATGTGTCGCTCCCGCCGCTACCGCGTCCTCAAGGTCCGCACTCATCCCCGCCGAGACCATGTTCGCAGCCGGATGGTCCGCGCGCAGGCGGGACGCCAATTCCAGCAACCGGTCGAACGCGGCCCGTTGCCGGCCCGCGTACCGGCCGGCGAGCGGCGCCACGGTCATCAGACCGCCGAGTCGCAACCCCGGCGCACCGGCCACCGCGGCCGCCAACTCCTCGATTCCGTCGGGCGCCACACCACCCCGCGCCCCGCGCTCACCGGACTCGGCGTCGAGGGCGACCTGAAGCAGGCAGCCGACCTCACGCCCCGTGCGTACCGCCGCGGCGGAGAGTGCGGAGACAAGCTTGGCGCGGTCGACAGATTGCACCACATCGGCGTAACTGGCTACGGAACGGACCTTGTTCGTCTGCAATTGACCCACAAAATGCCAGGTCAACGACAAATCTTCACAAGCGGCCGCCTTGGGGGCGGCGTCCTGGTCCCGGTTCTCCGCGACCTGCCGGACCCCGAGTTCATGGAGCAGCCGGACATCACTCGCGGGGTAGGTCTTGGTGACCACGATGAGGGTCACCTCCTCCCGCTCGCGGCCCGCGGCGGCGCAGGCGGCGGCGATCCGCCGCTCCACCGTCGCCAGATTCGCGGCGAGTTCGGACTTCCGCCCCGCCATGTCCCGCGCGTCCCACGTGTCCTGCATGCCCCGCACATCCTGCTCGTCCCGCATGTCCGCCCCGTCCATCATGCCAGCCAGACATAGCCGGCGAGCCGACCGGTCGTGCGGTCCCGGCGGTACGAGTAGTGGTCGTCCGACTCGCGGGTGCAGACCTCCGAGCGTCGCAGGTCCAGGACGCCGAGGGAGGCGAGCTGTGCGTGCACACCGCCGACCACGTCGACGGACGGGGTCCCCCAACTGGTCTCGGCCCCGGCCTCCGGTACAACGGCGGCGACGTCGTCCCGCATCGTCGCGGGGACCTCGTAGCAGCGCCCGCAGACGGCGGGCCCGGTACGGGCGGTGATCCTTTCGGGCCGGGCGCCGAGCGAGACCATCGCCTCGACGGCGGCGGGCACGACGCCCGCGACCAGACCGGGGCGCCCCGCGTGGGCCGCGGCGGCGACACCGGCGACCGGGTCGGCCAGCAGGACCGGGACGCAGTCCGCGGTGAGCACGGCGAGGGCGAGTCCTCGCCGTACGGTGACGACCGCGTCGACGGCCGGAATGTCGCCGTCGGTCCACGGTCCTTCGATGACGGCGACATCGCGGCCGTGCACCTGGTTCATCCAGACGACCCGCGTAGGGTCGATCTCCAGGGACTTGGCCGCGAGGTCGCGGTTGGCACGTACGGCGACGGGGTCGTCACCGACCGCGCCGCCGAGGTTGAGCTCACCGAACGGAGCGGCGCTCACCCCGCCCCACCGGTCGGTGAAGGCGAAGTGCGCGCCGCTCAGTTCTTCGTACTGTCGTATCACTTCAGGTCACTTCAAGAAGTCCGGGACATCCAGCTCCTCGGCCTGGCTGTCCTGGTACGGACGGGCCGGCGGGACCTGCGGCTGGTTGACCGTCGAGAGCGGCTTCTCGCTCACCGGGGCCGGGTCGACCCGGATCTGGCTCTCCTCACGCGGCGGCACCGTGCCGAGCCCGCCCGCGGGGCGGCCGGTCTCGGCCGGGCGGGCCGGAGCCTGCGGTTCGTCGCGCTTGCCGGAGCCCGCGCCGAGCACGGTCTCGCGCCGGGTCGGCGGCTGCCCGCCGTCGAAGCCGGCCGCGATGACGGTGACCCGTACCTCGTCGCCCAGGGCGTCGTCGATGACCGCGCCGAAGATGATGTTGGCCTCGGGGTGGGCGGCCTCGCTGACCAGCTGCGCGGCCTCGTTGATCTCGAAGAGACCGAGGTCGGAGCCGCCGGAGATGGAGAGCAGGACACCGCGGGCGCCGTCGATGGACGCCTCCAGGAGCGGCGAGGAGATCGCCATCTCCGCCGCGGCCACCGCCCGGTCGTCGCCCCGGGCGGAGCCGATGCCCATGAGCGCCGAGCCGGCCTCGGACATCACGGACTTCACGTCGGCGAAGTCCAGGTTGATCAGCCCGGGGGTGGTGATGAGGTCGGTGATGCCCTGGACACCCGACAGCAGCACCTGGTCCGCGGACTTGAACGCGTCGAGCACGCTGACCTGGCGGTCCGAGATGGACAGCAGGCGGTCGTTGGGGATGACGATGAGGGTGTCGACCTCTTCTCGGAGTTCGGCGATGCCGTCCTCCGCCTGGTTGGCGCGGCGCCGGCCCTCGAAGGTGAACGGGCGGGTGACCACACCGATCGTGAGGGCGCCGAGCGAGCGCGCGATGTTGGCCACGACGGGCGCGCCGCCGGTGCCGGTGCCGCCCCCCTCGCCCGCGGTGACGAAGACCATGTCGGCCCCCTTGAGGACCTCCTCGATCTCCTCACGGTGGTCCTCGGCCGCCTTGCGGCCGACCGCCGGGTTGGCGCCGGCGCCGAGGCCACGGGTGAGTTCCCTGCCGACGTCGAGCTTGACGTCGGCGTCGCTCATCAACAGGGCTTGCGCGTCCGTGTTGATCGCGATGAACTCGACGCCCTTGAGACCGACCTCGATCATTCGGTTGATGGCATTGACACCACCGCCGCCGACACCGATGACCTTGATGACTGCGAGGTAGTTCTGCGGTGCTGCCACGTCGAAGGCCTCTCGCCTCGAGTTACGTGTCGTCACGGAGCTGATGTGGCGCCGCGACGACTGATGCCGATGGGACGGTCCGAATCGCCGACCCAAACCCTCACGTTGAAGTTCAGGGTTACCAGTGTGTCCGCTTCACGGACTCTTCCGGACAGGACACTAAGTCGACAAGTGGCGCGCGTTCAACGAACACGCCGAACCTCCCGTTTTTCTTTTCACCCTATGTGATCACCCATAGCGATGACCAACCAGGGTGCTGGCCAGCGCATATGTCCGTCAACTCCCGGACGCGGCGGGCGCCGTGGGTGCGCTCACATCGAAGTGCCCCGCCTTGGGGACCGCTTTCATGAGGGCGGTGAGCGCACGCGCCTTGGCCGGCCCGTCCTCCCCGCTTCCCCACATCACCGTACGTCCGCCGGTCAGCTCCAGGGAGATGGAATCGTACGATCGGACCCTGAGGGCCCTGGTCTCCCTGGCTACCGCGCCGGGGAGTTCGCTCCGGACGGCCACCGCTTCGAGCAGCAGCCGGTCGGTGCCGAAGCGACCGGAACCGGCCGATTGACCGACCGTCATTTTCAGCAGCGGAACACCGCGGGGCGCCTTGTCGACGGTGGCGAAACGGACACCCTCGGCGTCCATTTCGATGAACTTTGCGCCTTTTTCAATGAGCAGAGCGGGCTTTCGCTCGATCACTTTCAGACTGATTCCGTCCGGCCATGACCGGCCGACGTCGACGGAGTCGATACGGGGCAGTCTCCGCAGCAGCCGGGCCTCCACCGCGTCCGTGTCGACGGAGACCAGCGGCTCCCCGAGGGGCACCGCCGCCACCGACTCGACCTCGGCGCGGGAGAGCACCTCGGTGCCGGACGTGGTCACCTCCCCGACGCGGAGCCACTGGGAGCCGTAGAGCGCCCAGAGCGCCGCGCCGGTCAGCACGGCCGCGGCGGTCACCGCGATCAGCAGCCGGGGGCGCGGCAGCCGGAACCGGCCGCCCCCGCCCCCCTCACCCGGGTGGCCGGAGACCGGCTTCGGTCGTGCGCCGCGCTCGGCGGTCGTCGGTCCGGCCACGCTGCTGCCTCCTGCCTGCGCCTACGCCCTCCGGCGTGCGGCGATCGCCTCGTACACCATGCCGACGAGCAGGTCGTCGGCGTCCCTGCGACCGAACTCGGCCGCCGCGCGCGACATCTCGAACAGCCGGTGCGGATCGGCGAGCACGGGAAGCACCTGGCTCTGGACCCACTCGGGCGTCAGTTCCGCGTCGTCGACCAGCAGTCCGCCGCCGGCCTTCACCACCGGCTGCGCGTTGAGCCGCTGTTCGCCGTTGCCGATGGGCAGCGGGACGTATGCGGCGGGCAGGCCGACGGCGGAGAGTTCGGCGACGGTCATCGCGCCCGCGCGGCAGAGCATCATGTCGGCCGCGGCGTACGCGAGGTCCATCCGGTCGACATACGGTACCGGGATGTAGGGCGGCATACCGGGCATGTTGTCCACGCGCGGCATTTCGTTCTTCGGCCCGACCGCGTGCAGGATCTGGATCCCGGAGCGCTGGAGCACGGGGGCGATCTGCTGGACCACCTCGTTGAGCCTGCGCGCGCCCTGCGAGCCGCCGGAGACCAGCAGCGTCGGCAGGTTGGGGTCGAGCCCGAAGGCGGCACGGGCCTCGGGGCGCACCCGGGCGCGGTCCAGGGTGGCGATGGAGCGGCGCAGCGGGATGCCGATGTAGCGGGCGTCCCGCAGCTTGCTGTCGGGCGTGGAGACGGCCACCGCGGCCGCGTACCGCGAGCCGATCTTGTTGGCCAGTCCGGGCCTGGCGTTGGCCTCGTGGACGATGATCGGCACCCCGAGCCGCTTGGCGGCGAGATAGCCGGGCAGGGCGACATAGCCGCCGAAGCCGACGACGCAGTCCGCCTTGGTGCGCTCCAGGATCTGCTCGGCCGCCTTGATCGTGCCGCGCAGCCGCCCCGGGACGGTGATCAGTTCGGGGGTGGGCTTGCGCGGCAGCGGTACGGCGGGGATGAGCCCGAGCTCGTACCCGCGCTCGGGTACGAGCCTGGTCTCCAGCCCGCGCTCCGTGCCGAGGGCCGTGATCCCCACGGTGGGGTCCTGCCTGCGCAGGGCATCCGCGAGGGCGAGCGCGGGCTCGATGTGGCCGGCGGTCCCCCCACCGGCGAGTACGACATGCACCGAAATTCACCGCTCTCCGGACGGACGCTTCTTGACGCGCCGTCTCATCGTCTTCCAACTCACCCCGGGCCGCTTCCTGCCGAGGACAGGCTGCCGGACGGCCAGGGCCGCCTTCGCGGCGGGATCCTCCCGTGCGAACGCGATCAGCAGTCCGACCGCGAACATCGCCGGCAGCAGGGCCGACCCTCCGTAGGAGAACAGCGGGAGCGGGACTCCGGCGATCGGCAGCAGACCGAGCACCGCACCGATGTTGATCACAGCCTGCACCGTGATCCAGGTGGTCACGCCTCCCGCGGCGTACCTCACGAAGGGGTCCTCCGTGCGTCCGGCCACGCGAATACCCGCATAGCCTAGAGCCGCGAACAGTGCGAGCACCGACAGCGTCCCCGCCAGCCCCAGTTCCTCCCCGGTGATGGCGAAAATGAAGTCGGTGTGCGGTTCGGGCAGTTGACCCCACTTTTCCACACTCGCGCCGAGGCCGGAACCGAACCATCCGCCGGAGGCGAGGGCGTAGATTCCGTGGACGGCCTGCCAGCACTCGCCCTCGGGTCCCAGGTCCTTCGCGGCGATGCAGCCGAACCGGTCGAGCCGGTTCTGGCTGGTCTGGATGAGCATGAAGCCGATCAGTCCGGCGACCCCGAGGACCCCGGCGAAGAGCCGGGTGGGGGCGCCGGCCAGCCAGAGCAGCCCGAAGAGGATCGCCGTGAGGATGATCGCGGTGCCCATGTCGCCGCCGAGCATGATCAGTCCGAGCAGCAGGAAGCCGCCGGGGACCAGGGGCACCAGGAGATGTTTCCACTGGGTCAGCAGCCGTTTGTCGTTCTTGCGGGCGAGCAGGTCGGCGCCCCACAGGACGAGGGCGAGCTTGGCGAATTCGCTGGGCTGGAGCTGGAACGGGCCGCCGAAGTAGATCCAGTTCTGGTTGCCGTTGACGGACCGCCCTATCCCGGGGACCTGGACGAGCGCCATCAGGAAGACGGTGGTGACCAGCATGGGGTACGAGAGGGCGCGGTGCAGTTTGACGGGCATCCGGGAGGCGGCGTACAGCAGCCCGGCGCCGAGGATCACGGCGAGGAACTGTTTGCGGAAGAAGTAGGTCGCGGGCAGCGAGTTCTGGAGCGCGTAGATCATCGACGCGGAATAGACCATCACCAGGCCCAGCACGGTGATCAGCAGGCCGCTGCCGAGGATCACGTAGTAGGCGGTGAGCGGCCGGTCCCAGGCCCGCCGCAGCCGCTCGTAGAAGCGCCTGGTGCGAGCGCCACGGGGCGGACGCGGGGTCCTGGCTCCCCCGCCCCCGCGCCGGGCCGCGGGCGGCCTGCGTACGGCGGCGCCGGGCGCCCTGCCGCGGAGCGCGGTGGCTCCGCCGAGCGCGGGCAGGGCCACGAAGCCCCAGCGGGTCGCCGCGGACCGGTCTTCCCGGTGCGCGGTGTCATCGGCCGGCATCGTCGCTGTCCCCTCCGTCGTGCCTGGCGCGGCCGTCACGGCTGTCGCGGATGTCGCGGCGTTCGGCGGGCCGGGGCGTGTTCGGCGGGGCCGCCGCTGTCGCGGCCCCGGGAACAGTTCAGCACGGCGCGGGGGCCGGACCGGTCAGGCGTGCTCGGCGGCTGCGGACTCATTCATCCAGGGCGTGTACCGCGTCGGCGAACGCCTCGCCCCGTTTGTTGTAGTTGACGAACATGTCCATCGAGGCACATGCGGGGGCCAGCAGGACCGTATCCCCCGGTCGCGCGAGCCGCGCCGCTTCGCGGACCGCCGCCGACATCGCTCCCGTGTCCGTCCGGTCGAGGTCCACGACCGGGACGTCGGGGGCGTGTCGCGCGAGTGCTTCGCGGATGAGGGCCCGGTCGGCCCCGATCAGGACCACGCCGCGCAGCCGTTTCGCGGCGGCGGTGACGAGTTCGTCGAAGGTCGCGCCCTTGGCGAGGCCGCCGGCGATCCAGACGATCGGGTCGTACGAGGCGAGGGATGCCTCCGCGGCGTGTGTGTTGGTGGCCTTGGAGTCGTCGACGTAGGTGACGCCCCCGATCTCCGCGACGCGCTCGATGCGGTGCGGGTCGGGGCGGAACGCGCGCAGTCCGTCGCGTACGGCGGCGGGTTCGACACCGTACGCGCGGGCGAGGGCCGCGGCGGCTAGGGCGTTGGCGATGTTGTGCGGGACCGGCGGGTTCACGTCGGAGACCTGGGCCAGCTCCTGGGCCTGCTCACGGCGGTTCTCGACGAAGGCCCGGTCGACCAGGATGCCGTCCACGACGCCGAGTTGGGAGGGGCCCGGGGTGGAGAGGGTGAAGCCGATCGCCCGGCAGCCCTCCTCGACATCGGCCGCGCGGACCAGGTCCTCGGTGGCCGGGTCGGCCGCGTTGTAGACGCACGCGACGGTGTTGCCCTCGTAGATCCGGCCCTTGTCGGCGGCGTACGCGGCCATGGAGCCGTGCCAGTCGAGGTGGTCGGGGGCGAGGTTGAGCACGGCCGCGGAGTGGGCGCGCAGGCTCGGCGCCCAGTGGAGCTGGTAGCTGGACAGCTCCACGGCGAGGACGTCGTACGTCTCCTCGCCGGTGACGGCGTCCAGCAGCGAGACGCCGATGTTGCCGACGGCGGCCGTGCGCAGCCCCGCGGCGGTCAGGATCGAGGCGAGCATCCTGACCGTCGTGGTCTTGCCGTTGGTGCCGGTGACAGCCAGCCAGGGGGCGGCATCCGGCCCCCGCAGCCGCCAGGCCAGTTCGACGTCGCCCCAGATCTCCACGCCGGCCGCCGCGGCGGCCGCGAAGAGCGGCTTGCCGGGCCCCCAGCCGGGGGCCGTGACGATCAGCTCGGTGCCGTCGGGCAGGGTGGCCCCGTCGCCGAGGCGCACCGTCACGCCGAGCTTCTCCAGCTCGGCGGCCTGGGCGCGGTCCCGCTCGTCGTCCGTGTCGTTGACGACGGTGACGACGGCGCCGAGACCGTGCAGCACCCGGGCCGCCGGGATCCCGGAGATCCCGAGACCCGCGACGGTGACCCGCTTGCCCTGCCAGTTCACTTCTCTGCCGCCCAGCCCGCGTAGAAGAGTCCGAGACCGACGATGACGCACATGCCCTGGATGATCCAGAAGCGGACCACCACAAGGACTTCCGACCACCCCTTGAGTTCGAAGTGGTGCTGGAGCGGTGCCATACGGAAGACGCGCTTGCCGGTCATCTTGAAGGAGCCGACCTGGATGACCACCGACATGGTGATCATCACGAAGAGGCCGCCGAGAACGGCCATCAGGATTTCCGTACGGGAGAGGATCGCGAGACCGGCGATCGCGCCGCCGAGCGCGAGCGATCCGGTGTCCCCCATGAAGATCTTGGCGGGCGAGGTGTTCCACCACAGGAAGCCGAAGCAGGAGCCCATGAGGGCGGAGGCGACGACCGCGAGGTCGAGTGGATCTCGTACCTCGAAACAGGCGTTGGGGTTGGTCAGGGTCATCGCGTTGGCGCAGGACTCCTGGAACTGCCACAGCCCGATGAACGTGTACGCGCCGAAGACCATCACCGAGGCGCCGGTGGCGAGGCCGTCCAGACCGTCCGTCAGGTTCACGCCGTTGGACATCGCGAGGATCATGAACAGCGCCCAGACCACGAAGAGCACCGGGCCGATGGACCAGCCGAAGTCCGCGACGAACGACAGCCTGGTGGAGGCCGGGGTGTTGCCGCGGTAGTCGGCGAACTGGAGCGAGAGCACCGCGAAGGCGATGCCGACGATGAGCTGGCCCGCCATCTTGGCCTTGGCCCGCAGTCCCAGCGACCGCTGCTTCACGATCTTGATGTAGTCGTCCAGGAACCCGACGAGCCCCATCCCGCCCATCAGGAACAGGACGAGGAGACCGGAGAAGGACGGGGTCTCGCTGGTGAGCACCTTCGCCAGGGCGTACGCGATGAGCGTGGCCAGGATGAAGGCGATGCCGCCCATCGTGGGCGTGCCCTTCTTGCTGCCGTGGGTGCGGGGTCCGTCGTCCCGGATGAACTGCCCGTACCCCTTCCTCGCCAGCAGCTTGATCAGCAGCGGTGTGCCGATCAGGGTGAGGAAGAGCCCGATGGCTCCCGCGAAGAGGATCTGCCTCATCGGCCGGCGACCTCGCCCTCGGTGGCGTTCTCCAGCAGTGCCTGGGCGACCTTTTCGAGGCCGACCGACCTGGAAGCCTTCACCAGCACGACGTCTCCCGGACGCAGTTCACTGCGCAACAGGTCGATCGCCGCCCGCGCGTCGGACACGTGCACCGACTCCTCACCCCACGAACCCTCGTTGTAAGCGCCCATTCGCAGCCAGGCCGCTTCCCTGCCCCCGACTGCCACGAGCTTGCTGACGTTGAGCCGGACGGCGAGCCGTCCGACCGCGTCGTGCTCGGCGAGCGACGCGTCACCCAGCTCGGCCATCTGCCCGAGCACCGCCCACGTACGGCCCCCCTCGGCCCGTGAGGCACCACCCATGGCGACCAGCGCACGGAGCGCCGCTCTCATGGATTCGGGGTTCGCGTTGTAGGCGTCGTTGACGATCGTCACGCCGTCCGCGCGCTCGGTGACCTCCATACGCCAGCGGGAGAGGGTTCCCGCCTCGGAGAGCGCCACTGCGATCTCGTCGACGGACATGCCCAACTCATGGGCGACGGCGGCCGCGGCGAGCGCGTTCGACACGTGGTGCTCACCGTACAGCCGCAGCGTCACCTCGCTGCACCCGGAGGGTGTTCGAAGGCTGAACGCGGGCTGTCCGGTGGCTGTGAGACGGACGTTCTCTGCCTGTACGTCTGCTTCGCCCGACTCCCCGAAGAGGACGACGCGCGCCGTGGTGCGCGACGCCATGGCGCGAACGAGCGGGTCGTCGGCGTTGAGGACGGCCACCCCGCCGTCGGCGGCGGACGGCAGGGACTCGACCATTTCGCCCTTGGCCTGGGCGATCTGTTCCCGGCCGCCGAACTCGCCGATGTGCGCGGTGCCGACGTTCAGGACGAGGCCGACGGTGGGCGGGACGAGTCCGGTGAGGTAGCGGATGTCCCCGATGTAGCGCGCGCCCATTTCGAGCACGAGGAAGCGGGTGTCCTGTTCGGCGCGGAGCGCGGTGACGGGCAGCCCGATCTCGTTGTTCAGGTTGCCTTCCGGCCAGACCGTGGGCCCCGCGCGCCGCAGGAGCTGCGCGATCAGGTCCTTGGTGCTGGTCTTTCCGGCCGATCCGGTCAGCGCGACGGTGGTGGCGCCGAGGCGCTCCACGACGGTGCGGGCGAGGGCGCCGAGGGCCTGGACGACATCGTCGACGACGATGGCGGGCACGCCGACGGGGCGGGTGGCCAGCACGGCCACCGCGCCCGCCTCGACGGCGCGGCGCGCGTAGTCGTGGCCGTCGACCCGGTCGCCGGCGAAGGCGGCGAAGAGGCCGCCCGGCTCGACGGCGCGGGAGTCGTACACGACGGAGCCGGTGACGCGGACGGCCGGATCCGGTATGTCGTGCGGCTGCCCGCCGACGATGGCGGCGATCTCGGCGAGGGAGAGGGCGATCACTGGGTCATCCCTGACTGTTGTTCTCGTTGCGGGGCGCGGGGTGGCGGTGGTCGGAGCCTGCGCCGGGGCGCAGGGTGCGTTCGATGGCCTCGCGCAGGACCTGGCGGTCGTCGAAGGCGCGTACCACTCCGGCGACGTCCTGGCCCTGCTCGTGGCCCTTGCCCGCGATCAGTACGGTGTCGTCGGCCGCGGCGCGGGCCACGGCCGCGGCGATGGCGGAGGCCCGGTCGGCGTCGACCAGGACGTCGCCGCGCTCATGGACCGGGACCTCGGCGGCGCCCGCGAGCATCGTGGCGAGGATCGCCAGCGGGTCCTCGCCGCGCGGGTTGTCGGAGGTGAGTACGGCGGTGTCGGCGAGGCGGGCGGCGGCGGCGCCCATGGGCCCGCGTTTGGTCCGGTCGCGGTCCCCTCCGCAGCCGAGGACGATGTGCACCTTGCCCTTGGTGACCTTGCGCAGGGAGCGCAGCACCGATTCGACGGCGTCCGTCTTGTGCGCGTAGTCGACGACGGCGAGGTAGGGCTGTCCCGCGTCCACGCGCTCCAGCCGGCCCGGTACGCCGGGGACGGCGGCGATGCCGTCGGCGGCGGTCTGCGGGTCGATCCCGGCGACCGCCAGGGTGACGATCGCGGCGAGGGTGTTGGCGACGTTGAACGGTCCCGGCAGCGGCGCCTCGGCGGTGACCTGCTCACCGCGGGGGCCGACGGCGGTGAAGGTGGATCCGTGCGAGCCGACCTGGACGTGTTCGGCGCGCCAGTCGGCGTCGGGGTGGCCCTCGGCGGAGAAGGTCGTGACGGGGACGCCGGACTCGCCGGCGAGCCTGCGGCCGTACGCGTCGTCGATGTTCACGACGCCGGTCCTGCTGCGCTCGGGGGTGAACAGCCGCGCCTTGGCCTGGAAGTAGTCCTCCATGTCGGAGTGGAACTCCATGTGCTCCGGGCTGAGGTTGTTGAAGACGGCGACGTCGAAGACGCAGCCGTCGACCCGGCCGAGCACCAGGGCGTGGCTGGAGACCTCCATGGCGACCGAGCGGACGCCGCGTTCACGCATGACCGCGAAGAGCGCCTGGAGGTCGGTGGCCTCGGGGGTGGTGCGCTCCGACTTGAGGCGCTCGTCCTCGATGCGTGTCTCCACCGTGCCGATGAGGCCCGTACGGTGGCCCGCGCCGCGCAGTCCGCCCTCGACGAGGTAGGCGGTGGTGGTCTTGCCCGAGGTGCCGGTGATGCCGATCTGGAGCAGATCGGTGCCGGGGTTCCCGTAGATCGCCGCGGCGAGCTCGCCCATGCTGCCGCGCGGGTCGGGCACGGTGAGGACGGGCAGCCCGGTGGCGGCGGCGCGGTCGGTGCCTGCGGGGTCCGTGAGGATCGCGACGGCTCCGAGGTCCGCGGCCTGGCCGGCGAAGTCCGCCCCGTGGAGGCGGGCGCCGGGGAGCGCGGCGTACACGTCCCCCGGGCGCACGGCGCGCGAGTCGTGGGTGATCCCGGTGGCTTCGCCCGGCCCGGCCGTCCCGGCGCCCGGTGCCTCGGCGCCCAGCCGGGCGGCCAGCTCGGCGAGGGAGGTCGGGCGGACCCGGTCCGGACGGGGCGTCCCCGGAGTGTTCACAGGGGCGTCCTTGGAGGGGGTTCGGTACTGATCAGCTTGTGGCACGGCGGTGAGCGTACCGGGAGGGGCGGGCGGCGAGCCAAGTGAGGCGGGCCGGTGCGCGGGCGGTTCGGGGTGGTTCCCGGAATCGGGGGTGATCGTTGTCACTGGGACTTTCCCTGGGGTCACTCGCCGGGTTTGAAGCTGACCGGCAGCCGGGCGGGTTTGCTGCCGGTCGGTTCGACCCGCAGTGTCTTGAGAGCGAACTCCATGACCTTCTTGTAGATGGGTCCGCAGATCTGTCCGCCGAAGTAGCTGCCGCTGGTGGGGTTCTGGATGGCGCAGTAGACGGTGATCTGCGGGTCGTCGGCGGGCGCGAAGCCGGCGAACGAGGCGGTGTAGCCCTTGTAGACGCCGAGCTTCGGGTCGACCCGGTTGGCCGTACCGGTCTTGCCCGCGATGCGGTAGCCGGGGATCTGGGCCTTGGTGCCGGTGCCCTCCACGTCGGCGACGACCGACTCCAGCATGGTGGCGAGCGTCTTGGCGGTCTTCTCGCTGACCACTCTGGTCTTCTGGGGCGCGGGCGCCGCGGTGAAGTGGTTGTCGGGGCCGTTGGTGCCGCGGATCAGGGTGGGGTCGATCCGTACGCCGCCGTTGGCGATGGTCGAGTAGACGGAGGCGGCCTGCATGGCGTTGAGGGAGAGCCCCTGACCGAAGGGGATCGTGTACTGCTGCGAGGTGGACCAGTCCTTCGGCTCGGCGAGGATGCCGCGGGTCTCGCCCGGGTAGCCGAGACCGGTGGGCTGTCCCATGCCGAACTTCTCAAGATACGAGTGGAGCACCTCATTGGCCTCGGGCTGGGTCTTGCCGAGCTGCCCCGTGGCGAGGATGGTGCCGATGTTGCTGGACTTGGCGAGGACGCCGTTGAGCGTCAGGTACCAGGTGGGGTGGTCGATGTCGTCCTTGAAGAGCCGGTCGCCGCGGTGCAGCCGGTTGGGGACGACGACATGGGTGCCGGGGGTGGCGGCCTCCTCCTCCAGTACGGCGGCCATGGACATGACCTTGGCGGTGGAGCCGGGTTCGTACGCGTCCTGGAGCGCCGCGTTGCCCATGGCGGCGGCGTTGGCCTGGGCGAGGTCGTTGGGGTCGAAGCCGGGAGCGTTGGCCATGGCGAGGACCTCGCCGGTCCTGGTGTTCTGGACCACCACGTAGCCGCGGTCCGCCTTGGACTCCTTGACCTGGTCGGCGATGGCCTGCTGGGCCGCCCACTGGATGTCCCTGTCGATCGTCAGCTCGATGTCGGAGCCGGGTACGGCGGGGGTCTCGCGGGAGGTGGCGGTGGGGACCCGGCGCCCGCCGGACTGGGCGTAGGTGACCTTGCCATCCTTGCCCGCGAGTTCCTTGTCGAGCATGGACTCGATGCCGCCTCCGCCGCGCCCCGAGGCGTTGACGTATCCGAGTATCCCGGCGGCGAGGTCGCCGTTGGGGTAGACGCGTTTGCTGCTGGGCTCCTGGAAGACGCCCGAGAGCACGCTGACGGAGCCTTCGGCGGACTTCTCCTTGCTCGCCTTCTCGGCGAGCACCCGCTTGAGGTCCTTGATCTGGTTCCAGACCTGCGGGGTCTGCCGGCGGGCCAGCACCGCGTAGCGCGACTTGGGGGTCTTGAGTTTCCCGGCCAGTTCGGCGGTGTCGGTGCCGAGGATCGGCGCGAGCAGCGCGGCGGCCTGTTCCGGGGCGTCGGGGACCTTGCTGAAGTCGGGGGTGAACATCGACGGGTCGGCGGTGATGTCGTACGCGTCGTCGCTGGTGGCGAGCGCGACACCGGAGCGGTCGGTGATCTGGCCGCGCTCGGCCGCGATGGTGTGGCTGAGGTAGCGGCTCTTCTCCGCCTTGGCGGCGTACGCGCTGGCGTCGACGGCCTGCACCTGGAGCAGCCGGACGACGAACACCAGCATGACGAGGCTCAGGCCGAAGCCGACGAGCCGGAGCCGGGGGCGCGGGCTGCCCAGCTGGATCCTGCGCGCGGCGCCGGGGCCGTTACGGCGCGGCGCGGGACGGGCGGCCGGGCGGGACGGGGTGCGGGGACGTCCGCCGTTGCCGGAGCGCGCGGGGTTCGGTACCCGGCGGCGCGGTGGTTCCTTGGGGGGCACTGCGTCACCTGCCGGGGGTCGTCGGGGCCGGCGTACCGGATGCCGGTACGGGGGACGTCGAGGTCTCCTCCAGGACGGAGGGCCGGGCGGAGGGCTCCCCGGAAGGCCCGGCGGAGGGCGCCGCGGGCGGCTGCGGGGCGAACTGGGCGGAGGGCTGGGCCCCCGGCGCCGTAGGGGCCGCGCCGGGGGCGCCGCGCACCGTACCGTCCGGATCGAGGAAGGCCGGGCTGCCGCCGGGCACCATGCCCAGCTCGCGGGCGCGCCGCTCCAGCGCGTACGGGGCGGAGAGGTCGTCCACGTCCCGTTGCAGCGCCTGCTGTTCGTCGGTGAGGTCGGTGGTGCGCTTCTTCAGGTCGGTCAGTCTGAAGGAGCCCTCGCTGAGGGCGGAGTTCAGCAGCAGCAGGGCGATCAGGCCGCCGCCGAGGAGCAGCACGACCAGCAGGACGAAGGGGGTGCGGGCCGCCGAGTTGCTCCCGGCGGGCAGCACCTGGGCGAGGCGGGCGGCCCGCCCCTTCAGCTGCTTGCCCGGCCCCCTCATCACAGGACGTCCTCCCGGATCCGCTGCGCCCCCCGGAGCCGGGCGGGGGCGGCGCGGCGGTTCTCCGCGACCTCTTCCTCGGTGGGGAGTTCCGCGCCGCGGGTGAGCAGCTTCAGCCGGGGCTGGTAGCGCTCGGGGACGACGGGCAGGCCGGGCGGGGCGGTGTTGGCGGCCCCGGCCGCGAAGACCTGCTTGACCAGGCGGTCTTCGAGCGAGTGGTACGAGAGGACGGCGATCCGGCCGCCGACGGCGAGGCTCCGTACGGCGGCGGGGACGGCCCGTTCCAGGACGGGGAGTTCGCCGTTGACCTCGATGCGCAGGGCCTGGAAGGTGCGCTTGGCGGGGTTGCCGCCGGTGCGCTTGGCGGCCTGCGGGAGCGCGTCACGGATCAGCTCGACGAGGCGGGCGCTGCGGCTGAAGGGCTCCTTGTCCCGCTCCCTGACGACCGCGGACACGATGCGCTTGGCCTGCTTCTCCTCGCCGTACGCGCGCAGGATGCGGACCAGTTCGCCGGGCGGGTAGGTGTTGAGGACCTCGGCGGCGCTGACACCGGTCGTCTGGTCCATCCGCATGTCGAGCGGCGCGTCCTGGGCGTACGCGAAGCCGCGGTCGGCCTCGTCGAGCTGCATCGAGGAGACGCCGAGGTCGAAGAGGACGCCCTGGACGCGGGGGACGGACAGCCGGTCGAGCACGTCGGGCAGTTCGTCGTAGACGGCGTGCACGAGGGTGGCCCGGTCCCCGTAGGCGGCGAGGCGTTCGCGGGAGAGCCGCAGCGCCTCCTGGTCGCGGTCGAGCGCGACGAGCCGTGCGGCGGGGAAGGTGGCGAGCAGTGCCTCGCTGTGTCCGCCGAGGCCGAGCGTGCAGTCGACGACGACGGCGCCGGGCTCGGCGAGGGCGGGGGCCAGCAGGTCGAGGCACCGCTGGAGCATCACCGGTACATGCCGGACCTGGTTCATGCGCCCTCTCAAGTACGGACGGTCGTACGTACCGCCGAGCGGGAAGGGGCCGAGCCGCACGTACGCCGCGTTATGCGGGAAAATTCTGGATGCGTTCTGGCACGGGTTCAGGGTGTGTCCGTGAACTTCGCGCCACTTTAGTCCACGGTTCCCGGTGGTTCCGGGCCACCCGGCCGGTCAGCGCGTCGCAGGGTCCTCGCGCTGTCATCACGCCATTCCACGAAAGGCGTTCTTCACCCGTTCGGCGGCACCGTACTCGACCTTGTGGGTTAGCTCACACCAATCCGCGATGACGTTCTTTGTCCACTCTCACGACGGGCTTCCCCGGGCTGTGCCGACTAACGTCACAGGTATGCCGACTTCCGCACATCTCCCCGCAGAGCCCTCAGGGGCCCCCGCCGACGCGGCCCGCACCGGCGGCACCGTCACCGACCGGCTGGTCGACGCGAACCACGCGTACGCGGCCGGCTTCACCGATCCGGGCATGGACGCCCGCCCGGTGCTCCAGGTCGCCGTCGTCGCCTGCATGGATGCCCGGCTCGACCTGCACGACGCCCTGGGGCTCTCGCTGGGCGACTGCCACACCATCCGTAACGCGGGCGGCGTCGTCACCGACGACGTGATCCGCTCGCTCACCATCAGCCAGCGGGCGCTCGGCACGCGCAGCGTCGTCCTGATCCATCACACCGGCTGCGGTCTGGAGAGCCTCACCGAGGAATTCCGGCACGAACTGGAGATGGAGGTCGGCCAGCGGCCGGCGTGGGCCGTCGAGGCGTTCCGCGATGTCGATCAGGACGTGCGCCAGTCCATGCAGCGCATACGCACCTCGCCGTTCCTTCCGCACACCGACGATGTCCGCGGCTTCGTCTTCGACGTGAGGACGGGACTGCTGCGGGAAATCGATCCGGCCGGCTGACCGGCGGACTGAGCAGGAACGCCCCGCCCGTACGTATGGAACGGGGGCGTTAACCGGACCCGAAAGACAGCAAAGCAGACATAACCCACCGACTTATCCACAGGCGGATGACACGAAGCGGTAACGGCAACAAGAATGCGTATGCGACAGCGTCCCGGAACGTTCCGGGGACGGTGTCCGTGTTTCGGGGAGGGCCGGGCCGTCTGATGAGCATCGGCCCGTTGAAAGGGCCGAGGAGGGCCGGGTGACGACCTATGACGATCGAGCGAGCCTCACGGATCTGACCACCACAGCGGAGCGTGTGCGCGCATCGGTGGAGGGTGTGATCGAGGGCAAGCCTGAGGTCGTACGGCTTTCGCTGACCGTGCTGCTCGCCGAGGGCCATCTTCTGATCGAGGATGTTCCCGGCGTGGGCAAGACCATGCTGGCCAAGACGCTGGCGCGTTCCATCGACTGCTCGGTGCGGCGTATCCAGTTCACCCCCGACCTGCTGCCTTCGGACATCACCGGAGTGTCGATCTACGACCAGCAGCGGCGGGAATTCGAGTTCAAACCGGGAGCGATCTTCGCGCAGATCGTGATCGGCGACGAGATCAACCGCGCCTCGCCCAAGACCCAGTCGGCGCTGCTGGAGTCCATGGAGGAGCGTCAGGTCACCATCGACGGGAAGACCTACGAACTGCCCGGCCCGTTCATGGTGGTGGCCACCCAGAACCCGGTCGAGATGGAGGGCACGTACCCGCTGCCCGAGGCGCAGCGCGACCGCTTCATGGCCCGGGTGTCGATCGGCTACCCGAGCGCGGAGGCCGAGTTGCAGATGCTGGACGTGCACGGCGAGGTCTCGCCGCTGGACGACCTCCAGCCGGTGGCTCACGCGCACGACATCGTCAAACTCATCGACGCCGTGCGCACGGTCCATGTCGCCGAGTCCGTCCGGCGGTACGTGGTGGAGCTGGTGGCGGCGACCCGTAGCCATCCGGATCTCAGACTCGGCGCCTCGCCGCGCGCCACACTCCATCTGCTGCGGGCGGCGAAGGCCGCCGCGGCGCTCGACGGCCGGGAGTACGCGCTCCCCGACGACGTGCAGTCGCTGGCCTCGGCGGTGCTCGCGCACCGGCTGCTGCCCACGGCCCAGGCCCAGTTGAACCGGCGTACGGCGGAGCAGGTCGTCCAGGACATCCTCCAGCGGACCCCGGTGCCCACGGCCGACGGCGGCCGGACCACCGTGGGCCGCCCGGCTCCCGGCGGGACCGCCGGGACGCTCTTCGGCCAGCAGTCCGGCGCCCGGCGGCTGTGATGGCGTCGGGGGGGCCGGCCGCCGGCGACGGCGAGGAGAAGGGCGGGGTGCGGGCCGCGCTGTCCGGACTGACCACCCGCGGCCGGTCGTTCCTCGCGGCGGGCATCGCCGCCGCGGTGTGCGCCTATGTCCTCGGCCAGTCGGATCTGCTGCGGGTGGGGCTGCTGCTCGCCGTACTGCCGCTGATCTGTGTGGCGGTGCTGTACCGCACGCGCTACCGGGTGGCGGGCAGCAGGCGGTTGGCGCCCTCGCGGGTCCCCGCGGGGGCCGAGGCGCGGGTGCATCTGCGGATGGACAACGTCACACGGCTGCCCACCGGGCTGCTGATGCTCCAGGACCATGTGCCGTACGTCCTCGGGCCGCGCCCCCGGTTCGTACTGGACCGGGTGGAGCCGGGGGGCCGCCGTGAGGTGTCCTACCGGGTCCGCTCCGATCTGCGCGGGCGCTATCCGCTCGGACCGCTCCAGCTGCGGCTGAGCGACCCGTTCGGGATGTGCGAGCTGACCCGCTCGTTCAGTGCCTTCGACATCCTGACGGTCATCCCGCGCACCGAACCGCTGCCGCCGGTGCGGCTCGCGGGCGAGGCCGCGGGCCACGGCGACGGGCGCCAGCGCTCGCTGGCGCTGGCCGGTGACGACGACGTGATCCCGCGGGGGTACCGGCACGGCGACGACCTGCGCCGGGTCCACTGGCGCTCCACCGCGCGGTACGGCGAGCTGATGGTGCGCCGCGAGGAGCAGCCGCAGCGGGCACGCTGCACGGTCCTGCTGGACACCCGGCGGATCGCCTACCAGGGCTCGGGCCCCGACTCGGCCTTCGAGTGGGCGGTCTCCGGGGCGGCCTCCGCGCTGGTGCACATGCTGGAACGGGGCTTCGCGGTACGGCTGCTGACCGACACCGGCGGTTCGGTGCCCGGCGAGGGCGCGGACGGCTTCGCGGGGGCCACCCAGGACTCCGCGGACTCGGCCGGGCTGATGATGGACACGCTCGCGGTCGTCGACCACTCCGACGGGGCGGGCCTCTCGCGCTCGTACGACGTGCTGCGCGGCTCCACCGAAGGGCTGCTGGTGGCGTTCTTCGGCGATCTGGACGAGGAACAGACCGCGGTCGCCGCCCGGATGCGGCAGCGCAGCGGCGCGGCCGTCGCCTTCGTGCTCGACAGTTCCGGCTGGACGCAGGGACCGAGGGACGACGCCGAGGTCGAGAAGCGGCTGCGGCAACTGCGCGAGACGGGGTGGACGGCGCTGGCCGTGCCCTCCGGGGCGGCGCTGCCCGATCTGTGGCGGCTGGCCGGCCGCCAGCACTCGGAATCGGCCGTCGCGGGCGGTACGACAGGGTTCTCCGGAGGATGGTCATGAGCGGTCGCGGACGGCTGGCGCTGTGCTCCTTCGCCGCCACGGTGATGGCGGCGGGCGCCCTGACCCCGCTGGTCGAGTCGCCCACCTGGCTGGTCCAGTGCGCGTTCATGGTGGGGGTCGTGAGCGGGGTGGGGGCGCTGGCCCGGCGGGTGCCGCTGGCCCGCCCGCTGACCGTCGCCTTCCAGGCGCTCGCGGTCCTGCTGCTGCTCACCCTGGTCTTCGCCAAGGAGCAGGCCCTGTTCGGCTTCGTGCCGACGCCGGACTCCGTCCAGGAGTTCGGCCGGCTGCTGACGTCCGGCGGCGACGACGTCGGGCGGTACGCGATACCCGCCCCGGCGACCGAGGGCATCCGGCTGATGCTGATCGGTGGCGTGCTGGTGATCGGTCTCGCCGTGGACGCGATCGCGGTGACGTTCCGCAGCGCCGCCCCGGCGGGGCTGCCGCTGCTGGCGCTCTACTCGGTCGCCGCGGGGCTCTCCGGCGGGGCCGGCGGGTGGGTGTGGTTCCTGCTGGCCGCCACCGGCTATCTGCTGCTGCTCCTGGCCGAGGGCCGGGACCGGCTCTCCCAGTGGGGCCGGGTCTTCGGCGGCGCGCCGCGCACCCCGGGCCGGTTCTCGTCGGCCTTCGACCCGAACGGGCGGGCCCCGGTCCGTACGGGCCGCAGGATCGGTGTGGTGGCGCTGGGCGTCGCACTCGCCGTCCCGGCGGCTCTGCCCGCTTTGGACGGCGGGCTGCTGGCCGGCGCGGGCGCGGGGAACGGCTCGGGGGTGGGCGGCGGGGGCACGATCTCCGCGGTCAACCCGCTGGTGTCGCTCCAGGACAATCTGAACCAGCCCGAGGACCGCGAGGCGCTGCGCTACAAGACCAACGCGAAGGGCACGCAGGACCTGTACCTGCGGATCATGGCGCTGGACAAGTTCGACGGCACGTCCTGGCGGTTCTCCCAGCGCAGCGTGGAGGACGTGCCGGACACGCTGCCGACCGCGCCCGGACTCCGGAGCGACGTCGAGGCCACGGAGATCAGGACCACCATCTCGGCGGCCGGGTGGTACCGGCAGAACTACCTGCCGATGCCCTACCCGGCCTCCGAGGTGAAGATCGACGGGCGTTGGCGCTTCGAGCCGACGGGCCGGACGCTCGTGGGCGACCGGGGCCAGTCGACACGTGGCGCGCGCTACGAGGTCACCAGCCTCCAGGTGAACCCGACCAGGCAGCAGCTCGCTTCGGCGCCCGCCGCCCCGTCGGGGCTGCTCCGCGAGTACACCCA
This sequence comes from Streptomyces sp. NPDC088124, assembly GCF_040685895.1. NCBI lineage: Bacteria > Bacillati > Actinomycetota > Actinomycetes > Kitasatosporales > Streptomycetaceae > Streptomyces > Streptomyces sp. NPDC088124. The sequence goes on from NZ_JBFBJB010000002.1 coordinate 91,843, forward strand.
GGTGCCCTCGGTGCTGCCGGAGGTCGTCAGGTCGACGGCGCGGGAGGTCACCGCGGGGGCGGCGAACGACTACGAGAAGGCCGTCAAGCTCCAGGACTGGTTCGCGCTGGACGGCGGCTTCACGTACAACACCGCCGTCGACTCGGGCACCGGTGTCACGGCCATCACCCGCTTCCTGCGGAACAAGGAAGGGTTCTGCGTCCACTTCTCCTTCTCGATGGCGGCGATGGCCCGCACGCTGGGCATCCCGGCGCGGGTCGCGGTCGGCTTCACCCCGGGGACCCCGCAGGCGGACGGCACGATGTCGGTCGGCCTGCGGGACGCGCACGCCTGGCCCGAGCTGTACTTCGAAGGGGTCGGCTGGACCCGTTTCGAGCCGACGCCGAGCCGGGGCAGCACCCCCGACTACACCCGCGAGGAGGCCCCGACAGGCACGCCGAGCGACTCGGCCAGCGAGGGCACCGACCCGTCCGCCGCGCCGTCCGCGGAGCCGTCGGCCTCGGAGACCTGCCCGGCGCAGGCCCAGCGGCTGGGGGAGTGCGACCCGACGGAGGAAGCGGGCGTGCTGCCGCCGACGGACACGGGCACCCCACTGGGAACCGTCCTCGCCGTGGTGGCGGGCGCGCTGGCGGTGCTGTTGCTGCCACTGCTGCCTTTGCTGTGGCGGACCCGCGTCAGGGCGGGCCGGCTCGGCTCCGCCGGGCGTACCCCGGAGGACGCCACGGCCAGGACGCTCGTCGCCTGGCGTGAGGTCATCGATACGGCGTGGGACCACGGCATACCGCCCGACGAGTCGGGAACGCCCCGGAGGACCGCCGAGCGCATCGTCCGGCTGGGCGGTCTCGACGGCGAGGCGGCCGCGGCGGTGCACCGGATGGCCGGATCCGTGGAGCAGGTGCTGTACGCGCCGGTGCCGCGGCCGGGCACGGGGCTCGCCGAGGACGCCCGGCTGATCCGGGAGGGCCTGAGCGCGGCCGCCGGCCGGTGGACGCGGCTCCGGGCACTGCTCGCGCCTCGCTCGGCCGTTCGGGTGATCTGGTACGGGGCCGAGCGGTGGCACACGGTCGCCGCGCGGTGGACTGATCGCCGTCTGGAGCTCACCCGCCGGATGGCCACGGCGACGACACGGCTGCGGCCGTCGCGGCAGCGCGGCTGAGGCTCCGGGCGGCCTTCTCCGGGGGCCACCAGGGGCCCGGGAACACGGAGTACGGCCGGGAGGGGCGGAGTACGGCCGAGGGGCGGACGCGCGACGCGTCCGCCCCTCGGCCGTTGCCGCGGCCGGGTCGGCCTCTTGCCGCCGCCCGGCGCACTCCGTTCGGAGGCCCGGAGGCCCAGCGGCCCGGGCCCGGAAGCCCGGATACGCGAAAGAGCCGGCCCCTGAGGGGGACCGGCTCCTTACAGGACTGGTGTCACCGGGTCTGTTCGGTCACTGGCCTGTTCTTTCACTGACCCTGTTCGTCACGGCGGCGCTGCCACCGCTGCTCGATCCGGTTCATCATGGAGCGGCGCTGTCTTGGCTGGTGCCGGTCGGCGGACGCGCCGCCCGCCGCCTGCTGCTCGCCTGGTTTGGGCGCCTTGCGCCAGCCGGTGACCGCCAGGACCGCACAGCCCAGCATGACGAGGAACCCCACCACGCTGATCCAGATCTGCTGGGCGACCATTCCGGCCATGAGGAGCGCGATACCCACCAGGAAGCCTGCGACTGCCTGGTAGACCCGTCGCCGGGTGTACGTACGCAGCCCGCTTCCCTCAAGCGCTGTCGCGAACTTGGGATCTTCGGCGTACAGCGCTCGCTCCATTTGCTCGAGCATTCGCTGCTCGTGCTCCGAGAGCGGCACGGAGTCCTCCTAGTCGTCGGTCGCGGGGGGCGACCGGTATGCGGCTCCTTCAAGGATAGGCAGGGATTCGCCCCCGTGAAACCCGCCCTCAACGCCAAATCGCCATTCCGGGCCGCCATGTCGGCTCGGTCGCTGAGGCGTTGATTCCCCAACCATCGATCCGTCATGCCGGATGGTGTACCCCGATCATACGGCGCCCGGCGCCCCGCTGGGGGGCCTGTGGCGCACTCCATGCGGAGCTGCGCCGCTGATCAGCCACACACGGGGCGTTCCGGACGGCTCACAGGGGGTCTCCGGGCCTCCGGCGATCAGCGCCTTTTCTCGCCCAGGACATGGAGCTGGCTGGCCACGGAGTGGAAAGCGGGCAGTTCGGCGGCTGCCGCCTCCAGCTTCAGCAGGGCGTCCAGGGCCCCCGGCTGGGTGTCCACGAGACCGCCGGGCACCAGGTCCGCGAAGACCCGGACCCCGTGGACGGCGCCGACCCGCAGACCGGCCGCGGTGACCAGCTCCGTGAGCTGCTCGGCGTCGAACCGCCGGGGCACCGGGTCGCCCGCGCCCCAGCGGCCCGCCGGGTCGGTGAGCGCCTGCCGGGCCTCCGTGAAGTGCCCGGCGAGCGCCCTGGCCAGCACGGCGCCGCCCAGCCCCGCGGCGAGCAGGCTCAGCTCGCCTTCGGGGCGCAGCGCGTCGACCGCGTTCCGTACCCCCTCGGCGGGATCGTCCACGTACTCCAGGACGCCGTGGCAGAGCACCGCGTCGAAGCTGCCGCGCCCGACCACCTCGAAGAGGCCGTGGATATCACCCTGCACCCCGCGGACCCGCGCCGCGACCCCGGCCTCCGCCGCCCTGCGCTCCAGTGCGAAGAGCGCGTTCGGGCTGGGGTCGACCACGGTCACCCGATGGCCCAGTCGGGCGACGGGCACCGCGAAGTTGCCCGTGCCCCCTCCGGTGTCGAGGACGTCCAGGGCCTCCGTGCCGGCCGCCTTGGCCCGGCGGTCGAGGGCGTCCTTGAGGACCTCCCAGACCACGGCGGTACGGAGGGAGCCGCGGGGGCGCGATGGCGTCTCCCCACCGACGGCAGGGGAAGGGTCCGACACGGCAGTTGACTCCTCGGCGCGGTGCCGCCCCGGCGGGGCGTGGAACAGGACAGACTCCGCCCACCCTATTGCCTCGGCCGTCCCGCCCGGTCACCCTGCGGCATCACCGGGCCGTGGCTGTTCCTCGCGGGGCTGGGGCAGCACCGGTTCGAGCACGAGCAGGCGCTCCACCAGGCGCAGGAACATCGCCGCCGACCGGAGCAGGTCGTCGGCGTCACGGCTGCCGGCCGCGCCCGGTATGCCGGCCTCGGCGCGCGCCCTGCGGGTGGCGCCGGCGGCGAAGTGCCCGCTCCATTCGGCCAGCTCGGGCGCGATCTCGGGCAGGACCTCCCACACGCTCCGTATCCGCCTGCGCCGCTGCGGGGTGGTCTCGGGACGGCCACGGGCCGCGAGGACCGCGGCGGCGGTGCGCAGGGCGGCGAGGTGGGCCGTGGCGTAGCGCTCGTTCGGAGTGTCCAGGGTGGCGGCCTCGTCCAGTCCGCCGCGCGCCTGCGCGAGCAGATCGAGGGCGGCGGGCGGCGCGGTGGCCCGGCGCAGGACGGGGTGGACGTCGCTGGGTGGTCCGGTCAGTGAGGGTGCAGGGCCGTCGGGGCGCCGCCGGTGTGCGGCACGTGCGTAGGAACTGGCCATGACGAACCTCCTGTCGTCGCGTGACGGCTTCGTGGCCGTATGTGTCCATCGTGACGGGCACCACTGACAATCGGCCCTGACCTGCGCATTCGCCCCGATTGACGGAATTCCGCGACGGGACCGGGACCGGGGCTTGGACCGGAGCCGGGGCCGGGGCCGAGAAGGCGAAACGCGTCGGTCCGGTGCGGCTCATTCCCCCATGAGCCGCACCGGACCGACACGTTCCCCCGTTCCCCTCCCTGCTTCCCCCCGTTCCCCTCCCTGCTTCCCCCCGTTCCCCTGACTCCCCCCTGGACTCCCCCTGCTTCCCGTCTCCCCCCTGAACGCCCCCCTTGATGCCCACCCCTTCCCCCGTGGTGCCGGAGGGCCAGCCCTCCACCGATCCTCCGTGGATCCCCCGTGGTCGCCGGGCCCTCCGTACCGCACCCCCGTCACGTCCGGGGTGCCGCGCCTGTTCCGCCGCCCCGTGTCGGCGGTACCGGTGCCGCGCCCCTTCCGTGGGCTCCACTCTTCCGTTCGCGCAGGTCGCGGCCCATCCGCGCACCTACTCAACTCACCCGCTAGGTACCTGTACTCAGAGCTCGGTACTCCTGCCCACTTCCTGTCCGCGCGGCTAGGCTCGCGTCCGTGTCCGTACTTCCCCTGATCTTCACGAGCGGCTGGGCCAGCGGCGTCAACGCCTACGCGGTGGTGCTCCTGCTGGGCCTGTTCGGCGCCACGGGGCTGACCGACGAGGTGCCCGCCTCGCTCCAGCGCACCGACGTGCTGATCGTCGTGGGGGCGCTCTTCCTCTGTGAGGCGGTGGCGGACAAGATCCCGTACGTCGACACCGTGTGGGACTCCGTCCACACGGTCGTCAGACCGCTCGCGGGCGCGGTGGTCGGCGCGCTGCTCGCCGGGGAGAGCGGCTCGCTGCCGGAGCTCGCGGCGGGCGCCGTGGGCGGCTCGACGGCGCTGGTGAGCCATCTCGTCAAGGCCGGGACCCGGATGGCGATCAACACGTCCCCCGAGCCGGTGAGCAACGTCCTGATGAGCACGGCGGAGGACCTGGGCGTCGCCGGGATCGTCGTCTTCGCGCTGTTCCACCCGGTCGCCGCCGCGGTCATCGCGGGGATCCTGCTGGCGGCGGGCATCGCGACGGTGTTCTTCCTGGCCACCAGGATCCGCCGGTTCCTGCGGCGCAGGACGCGGCGCCGGGCTGTCGGTGACGGTGGATAGGCTCGTGCGCATGGGACAGATGGTGATGATCGGGGCCGGGATGGGCACCATGGCCGCGGCCGCCCGGCTGGCCGTGGCGGGCCACCGGGTGACGGTGTACGAGCGCTCGGCGACCTACGGCGGCGCGGTGGACCGGTTCGAGCGGGACGGGTTCGTCTTCGACACCGGTCCCGGGCTGCTGCACCTTCCCGCGGTCTACCGCGATCTGTTCGTGAAGACCGGCAAGGAGTCCCTGGAGCGGAGCGTGGAGCTCGGCCAGGTGGATCCGGCGAGCCGTCATCTCTTCGCCGACGGTACGGACGTCCGGCTGCCCAACGCGTCGCGGGCGGGCGCCGTCGCGGCGCTGGACGCGGCGCTCGGCGCGGGTGCCGGTGAGCGCTGGGCGGATTTCCTCGGCCGGGCCAGGGACGCCTGGGACCGCTCGCGCCGGCCGCTGCTGGAGGAGCCGCTGTGGCGCGACCCGCGGGCGCTCGGGCGGGACCCGTATCCGGCGGTGCCGCGGCGCCGGCTGCTGCGCTCCCCCCGGCTGGCCACCACGGTCGCCGAGATCGGCGCCTGGGAGCTGGGTGACGCACGGCTGGCGGCGCTGCTGGACGGCTGCGCGCTGTCGTACGGACTCGATCCGCGGCACGCCCCGGCGAGCGCCGCGGTGCTGCCGTATCTGGAGCAGACCTTCGGCAGCTGGTATGTGCGGGGCGGCATGCGGGAGTTGGCCCGCGCGGTGTACGAACGGTGCCTGGCACGCAGGGTCGAGTTCGTCTTCGGCGCCGAGGTGACCCGGATCGTCGAGAAGGACGGCGCCGCGGCCGGTGTGGAGCTGGCGGACGGCACGCTCGTCGAGGCCGACGCGGTGGTGGCGGGAGTCGCGCCCGGCCGGCTCCTGGCGCCGCACCCGGGCGGATCCGGATCCGCAGCCGGTGCCGCCGGTGAAGCGGCCGTGGCGGAGCGGGACGACGGGTCGGTGCCCGGGCGGTTCACGGTGCTGCTGGCGCTGCGCGGCGGCCGGGACGTGGGCGCCGCGCACCGGACGGTGGTGCACTCCCCCGACGGCGGGGCCGAGGCGGCCGCCGTCTTCGGCGGGCGCCCCGCGGAGCGGCCGACGGTCACGGTGCTGCGGCCCGACGACCCGGCGACGCGCCCCGACGGCGGGCACGAGGCCGTCACGCTCACCGCGACCGTCGCCCCGCACGGCCCGGTCGACTGGTCCGACGCGGCGCTGCGCGCGCGGTACGCGGAGGTCCTGATGTCGGTGGCGGAGGCGGCCGTGCCCGGGCTGCCGGAGCGGCTGCTGTGGCACGAGACACGGACGCCCGCCGACACCGCGGCGCGGACGGGTGCCGCGGGCGGCTCGGTCCCCCCGCCCGCGCTGGCCGGGGCGGAGGGGCGGCTGCTGTACCCCGCGAACACCACCCGGCTGCCGGGTCTCCACCGCGCGGGCGGCTGGGCGCACCCGGGCGGCGGGCTCGCGCACGCGGGCATGTCGGGGGCGCTGGTCGCCGGACTGATCGTCGAGGGACCGGAGTTCCGGGGGTCGCAGTGAGCGGGCGGTACGCGAGCGGTCAGTAGCGGTACTGGTCGTTCTGGTAGCCCGAGCCGGAGCCCGAGCCCGCGTCGTACCCCTGCTGGGGCTTCTCGCCCGGCGCCGGGGGGAACGGGTCGTCCTGGCGCTCGCGCTGCTGCGGGACCCATACCCCGCCGGGCGGGGTGTCGTTGGCGTACTGCTGCTGGTGCTGGTCGTGTTCGCCGGGCGCCGCCGCGTACTGCTGCCGGCCGCCGAAGCTGTCGTACGTGTCGTACTGCTGGCCGCCGTTGACCGCGCCGCCACCGCCGTACGACGGGTCGGAGTAGGCCGCGTACTGCTGCTCACCGGTCCCGTAACCGTACTGCTGGGTCTGCTGGTTGTAGGCGTCCTGGTCCGCGGCGTAGGTGTTCTGCGCCCCGTAGCCGCCCTGCCCCGCGTAGGCGTCCTGGTTCGCGTAGCCGTCGTGCGTGGCGTAGGGGTCGTGCGCCGCGTAGGCGTCCTGGCCGGCCTGCTGGGTCCCGTAGCCGGAGTACGGGTCGTACCCGCCGCCGTAACCGCCCGCATCCGCCGTGCCCGTGGCCGCGTCGGCGTCCGCCCGGGAGGCCGAGCGGGGGTCCTGGAGCGCGTCGTCGTAGACGCCGTACTGCCCGGTCTCGTCGGGCATCGGCTCCGTGGTGTACACGGACGCGGCGTCGGCGGCCGGACGGACCGGGAGCGGCTCCTGGGCGGCGGCCGGCTCGTACTCCAGGTCCGAGACCTCAAGGGCGGGTTCGCGGTCGGCGGCCTCCTCCTTGGCGGCCTTGCGCCGCTTGCTGACCGTCGGCCTGCCGCCGATCGCCCACCCCGTCGAGAAGCCGCTGCGGAAGGAGAGCGTCACATACGTCTGGCCGACCGCGAAGGCGATCGTGCCGAGCACGATGACGAAGATGTTCGGGATCAGCACGCCGAGCACCACGCCCATGAACCCGGTGAAGGCGAGCAGCCGCCAGCGCAGCCGCGCCTTGTACTGGAGCAGCACCTCGCCCAGCAGCCACAGGGCAACGATGCCGAATGCGATGTAGAGGACCGTCCAGCCCATGCCCGCCCCTAGTCACGACTGCTCGTGCAGTCCGAGATTCTCGTAGATTTCGAGCGTCGCCGTGGAATTGTTGAGTGTGATGAAGTGCAGGCCAGGTACGCCCTCGGACAGCAGTCCGGCGCAGAACTCCGTCGCGAACTCGATGCCGATCGAGCGTACAGCGGCCGGATCGTCCTTCACCGAGAGGATCCGCTCTTTCAGCTCCGCCGGGAAGACCGCGGTGGAGAGCTGGGGCAATCGCTCCAGCATCTTCACACTGGTGACCGGCATGATCTCCGGAATGATCGGGGTCGCGCAACCCGCGGCGTCGACCCGGTCACGCAGCCGCAGATAGCCTTCGGGCTCAAAGAACATCTGAGTGATCGCGTAGTCGGCGCCCGCCCGGCACTTGGCGACGAAGTGCCGGATGTCGGTGTCCCAGTCGGCCGAGCGCGGATGCATCTCGGGGAAGGCGGCCACGCCCACGCAGAAGTCCCCGGACTCCTTGATGAGCCTGACCAGGTCGGCCGCGTACCGCACGCCCTCGGGGTGCTCGATCCACTCCCCCATCGGGTCGCCGGGCGGGTCGCCCCGTACGGCGAGGATGTTGCGTATCCCGGCGTCGGCGTACTGCCCGATCATGTTGCGCAGCTCGGCGACGGACTGGCCGACGGCCGTGAGGTGCGCGACGGGGGTGAGGGTGGTGTCGGCGGCGATCCGTTCCGTGGCCCTGACCGTGCCGTCCCGGGTGGAGCCGCCGGCCCCGTAGGTCACGGAGACGAAGCTCGGGGCGACCGCCTCGACCCTGCGCAGCGCGTTCCAGAGGTTGCGCTCGCCCTTCTCGGTCTTGGGCGCCCAGAACTCGAAGGAGTACGAGGTTTTACCGGTCGCGAGCAGATCACGCACCGTACGCGCGTGATCCGATCTGGTCGAAGCTGTACCGAGGGCCATATGTGCAGGTTATCCAGGGCGCGGCGACGACCCAACCGCGCGGGAGGCTTTCAGCGGTATTGACCGGCAAGTGTCCACCCCTCGGACATGAGCCGGAAACCCGGGACACGGCGCCGCCACCGGCCGGGAGGCGCCGGAACACGGCCCCGCCGCCGGTCGGGCGGCGCGGCCGGAACCCTGTTCCGCCGGCCGGTCAGGCGGCGCGCGCCCGTATCCGTCCGGCCAGGGCCGTCGTCGCCGCCGCCGGGTCGTCGGCCTCCGTGATCGCCCGTACGACGACGACGCGGCGGGCCCCGGCGTCCAGCACCTGGTCCAGATTGCCGGCGTCGATCCCGCCGATCGCGAACCACGGGCGGTCCGTGCCGCTCGCCGCCGCGTACCGCACCAGGTCGAGGCCCGGGGCGTGCCGGCCCGGCTTGGTGGGGGTGGGCCAGCAGGGGCCCGTGCAGAAGTAGTCCACGCCTGGCTCGGCGAGCGCCGCGTCCACCTCGGTGCGCGCGTGGGTGGAGCGGCCGATCAGCGGGGCGGGGCCGAGGATCGCCCGCGCCGCCGGGACGGGCAGGTCGCCCTGGCCGAGGTGGAGCACGTCGGAGCCGATGGCGTGCGCGACGTCGGCGCGGTCGTTCACGGCGAGCAGTCTGCCGTGGCGGCGGCAGGCGTCCGCGAAGACCCGGAGGTGGTCCAGTTCCTCGGCCGCCTCCATGCCCTTGTCGCGGAGCTGGACGATGTCCACGCCGGACGCCAGCACGGCGTCGAGGAACTCGGGGAGGTCCCCCTGCCGCTTGCGGGCGTCCACGCACAGGTAGAGCCGGGCGTCGGACAGTGCCTCGTGAGGCGTGGGCATGGAAAGGTCCCCCCGTTGGAATCCGCGTCGGCATCTGCGTCCGGAACGGCGTCCGGAACCGCTCGCGGAGCTGTGTGTGGAGCTACGTGACTTCCTGGACGGGCGGCGGCGGGCGCCGCCCGTCCCCGGATGATGAGGCCGTCAGACGGCGAGCGCCTGAGCCCGGCGCTTCACCTCCGTACCGCGATTCTCGCTGAGCGCCTGCGCGGGGGTGCCGGGCAGGCTGGGGTCGGGGGTGAAGAGCCACTCAAGCATCTCTTCGTCGGTGAAGTGGTCGTCCCTCAGGAGCGTCAGGGTGCCGGCGAGCCCCTTGACGACCTTGGTGCCGTCGATGAAGGCGGCGGGAACCTGGAGCGTCCTGTTCTCGCCCCGGCGCACGGCGATGAGCTGGCCTTCCTTCACCAACTGCCGCACGCGCGTCACCTCGACACCGAGCATTTCGGCGATATCGGGCAGGTGAAGCCAGGCGGGGACGAGAGCATCGATCTTTGCGTCAATCTCGGTCACAGGACAAGCGTGCCATCCCGGACTGACACCGGGCACCCCGAGCCACTCCGGACGGGGTGGAAACCAGGGCACAACGGACCTGGACCGCCGCCGGACGGCTCAGAGCCCGTCGGGTGACCTCTGACCGTGCGGTCACCCGAGAGGCTCTCAGCGGACCGCCTTGCGCAGCGGTACCGCCGGGTCGGCCGTCAGCTCCCGGTCGAGGCGCGCGCCCGCCTCGATCAGCTTGCGGCCCTGGGCCAAGTCGCGGGGGCGCCCCACGGCCAGCAGGGCCACCAGGACGCCGTCGCGCAGCCAGACCGCCGACCAGGAAGCCCCCGCGGGGTCGCCGCGCCGTACCAGGGTGTCGGCCGCCCCGTGGTGGCCCGCGTACTGGACGAACCTGCCGAACTGCTCCGACCAGAAGTACGGCACCGGATCGTAGACCGGATCGGTCTCCCCGACGGCCTGCGCGGCGACCGTGAGCGGTCCCTGGAGCGCGTTGTCCCAGTGGTGGACCAGGAGCCGTTCGCCGTAGCGCGCGGACGGGAAGGAGGCGCAGTCACCGACCGCGTACACGTCTGGCAGCGAGGTGCGCAGCCGTTCGTCCGCGGTGATCGAGCCGTCCGCGCCGAGCGCGATGCCGGAGCCCGCGAGCCAGGCCGTCGCGGGCCGTGCGCCGATGCCCACGACCACCGCGTCGGCGGCGAGCCGGCGGCCGTCCGCGAGGATCACCGTGCCCGGCTCGACGGCGGCGACACCGGTGCCCGTCAGCAGTTCGGCGCCGCTCTCCGCGTACCAGTCGGTCATAGGGGCGGCGACCTCTGCGGGCAGGACGCCCGCGAGGGGCCGGTCGGCGGCCTCCACGACGGTCACCACGCATCCGGCCTCGCGGGCGGCGGTGGTGAACTCCGCGCCGATCCAGCCCGCGCCCACGACGACGACCTCCCGCCGCCGCTCCAGTACGGGGCGCAGCCGCACGGCGTCGTCGAGCGTGCGCAGCGGGTGGACCCCGGGCACGCCCTCCGTGCCGGGCAGTACGGCGGGTTCGGCGCCGGTGGCGATGACCAGCACGTCGTACGGGACGGGCCCGGCGGTGGTGTCCAGCTCCCGGTCGGACGGGCGCAGCCCGGTGGCTTCCAGACCGAGCCTGAGGTCGACGGAGAGGGCCTCGAAGTCGATGTCGAAGGCGGATCCTTCGGCCGTGCCGAGCAGGATCGCCTTGGAGAGCGGGGGCCGGTCGTAGGGCGGGTGGGGTTCCGCGCCGATCAGGGTGATCCGGCCGCCGTACCCCTTCTCGCGCAGGGCGACGGCGGTCCGCACCCCCGCCATGCCCGCGCCGACGACGACCACCCCGGGCTCATCCGGCCGCCCGTCGCCCGGGTCCCACCCCTCGTGCCCGTCACGTCCGTGTGCCTGCCGCTGTTCGCTCACCCGGTCACCTTAGAGGTCGCCGGAACGGCGGGGCGGCGTCGCGTGCCGACGGGCAGCGTCACCTGCCGACGGGCGCCGCAGCGGTGTCAGACAGAGACCGGAGCGCCGGCGGGCAGTTCCTCCACGACGCTCGTCCCGCTGCCTTCCCGGGACTCCCACTCCCAGCTCTCCTCCAGCCGGACCCGGCCGTCGGGGAGTTCGACGACGGTGGAGACGCAGTGCCCCGAGGAGGTCTCACCGCCGTGCCTCAACTGGACGTAACGGAAGTCGAGACGGTCCCCGGTACGCGTTCCCACGAGGTGGCCGCGGAGCACGTCGCCGCCTTCGTAGGAGGCCCAGATGTGGCCGTCCTCCTCGTGGTACGCGAAGCGGGTACGGGTCCCGACCTGGCCCGGGGCCTGGTCGGCGACGGGTGAGAGGACGAGTCCGTCCAACGAGCGGGCCATGGTGATGCTCCCTTACGACCTGGTGGACGGCGCGTTAGTCTGGCGGTCGACACTACCTCGCGGGAGTCCGGACGCACCGGGCTGAGAGGGAGGCTGGAGCGGCCTCCGACCGTACGAACCTGATCCGGGTCATGCCGGCGAAGGGAGGGGCTGGACGCCCATGCACGCATCCACACGGTCATCGTCCCGGGCACCGACATCCCCCACGGGGTACGACGTCCTGGTCGTCGGCGGCGGGATCATCGGTCTGGTCACGGCCTGGCGCGCGGCCCGGCGCGGGCTGCGTACCGCCGTCGCCGACCCGGACCCGGGCGGCGGCGCGGCGGGGGTCGCGGCGGGCATGCTCGCCGCCGTCACCGAGCTGCACCACGGCGAGCAGACCCTGCTCGGGCTCAATCTCGCCTCCGCCGGGCGGTATCCGGCGTTCGTCGCGGAGCTGGAGGAGGCGAGCGGCCGGGACACCGGGTACCGGGCGTGCGGCACGCTCGCGGTGGCCCTGGACTCCGACGACCGCGCGCAGCTCCGCGAACTGCACGCGCTGCAGCGGCGATCGGGGCTGGCCTCCGAGTGGCTGACGGGGCGCGAGTGCCGGCGCCTGGAACCGATGCTCGCGCCGGGGGTACGCGGGGGCCTGCGGGTCGACGGCGACCACCAGATCGACCCGCGGCGGCTCGCGGCGGCGCTCCTCACGGCCTGCGAGCGGGCCGGGGTGGTCCTCCACCACGCCTGGGCCCGGGGGCTCACCGTGGTACGGGACCGGGCCGCGGGCGCCGTCCTCGCCGACGGCGGCGCGCTCGCCGCGGACCGGGTGGTGCTGGCGGGCGGCAGCCTCAGCGGCAGGCTGGCGGGCGTGCCCCCGGAGGCGGTGCCGCCCGTACGGCCCGTCAAGGGGCAGGTCCTGCGCCTGACGATGCCGCGCCGCCACGAGCCCTTCCTGTCCCGGACGGTACGGGCCGTGGTGCGGGGCGGCCAGGTCTATCTGGTGCCGCGCGAGAACGGCGAGCTGGTCGTCGGCGCGACCAGTGAGGAACTGGGCTGGGACACGACGGTCACGGCGGGCGGCGTGTACGAGCTGCTGCGCGACGCGCACGAACTGGTGCCCGGCATCACCGAGCTGCCGCTCACCGAGACCCGCGCCGGGCTGCGCCCCGGCTCGCCGGACAACGCGCCGCTGCTCGGGCCGACCGTGCTGCCGGGTCTGTCGCTGGCCACCGGCCACTACCGCAACGGGGTCCTGCTGACGCCGGTCACCGGCGATGTCATGGCCACCGTCCTGACGACGGATGAGCTCCCGCCCGAGGCGGCGCCCTTCACCCCGCTGCGCTTCTCCGCCGGCGCTTCCGTGTCCGCCCCTTTGGAGCAGCCCGTATGAACACTTCCGTGATGCATGTCTCCGTCAACGGCGAGCGGCGCGAGTTCGCCGCCGCGACCACCCTCGACGCCGTCGTCGCGACTCTCACCCCGGCGCCCTCCGGGGTGGCCGCCGCCGTCAACGAGACGGTGGTCCCCCGTACCCGCTGGTCCGGCACCGCGCTCAGCGACGGCGACCGGGTCGAAGTGCTCACCGCCGTCCAGGGAGGCTGACGGACATGGCCGACGATCTGCTCACCATCGGCTCCACCACGTTCTCCTCCCGGCTGATCATGGGGACGGGCGGGGCGCCCAGCCTCGACGTCCTCGAACGCTCGCTGATCGCCTCCGGCACCGAACTCACCACGGTCGCGATGCGCCGGCTGGACCCCACCGTGCAGGGCTCCGTGCTCTCCGTGCTGGACCGGCTCTCCATCCGCCCGCTGCCCAACACGGCGGGCTGCTTCACCGCCGGCGAGGCCGTCCTGACCGCCCGGCTCGCCCGGGAGGCGCTCGGCACGGAGTGGATCAAGCTGGAGGTCGTCGCGGACGAACGCACCCTGCTGCCCGACCCGGTGGAGCTGCTGGACGCCGCGGAGACCCTGGTGGACGACGGGTTCACGGTCCTGCCGTACACCAACGACGACCCGGTCCTGGCGGCGAAGCTGGAGGACGTGGGGTGCGCCGCGATCATGCCGCTCGGCTCGCCCATCGGCTCCGGGCTCGGCATCCGCAACCCGCACAACTTCCAGCTCATCGTGGAGCGCGCCGGTGTCCCGGTGATCCTGGACGCGGGCGCGGGCACCGCGTCGGACGCCGCGCTCGCGATGGAGCTGGGGTGCGCCGCGGTGATGCTGGCGTCCGCGGTCACCCGCGCCCAGGAGCCGGTGCTGATGGCCGAGGCGATGCGGCACGCGGTGGCGGCGGGCCGGCTGGCGCGGCGGGCGGGCCGGATCCCGCGCCGCCACTTCGCGGAGGCGTCCTCGCCGGTGGACGGGGTGGCGGCGCTCGACCCGGAGCGGCCCTGCTTCTGACCCGCCGGGCGCGCCGGGCGGGTACGGGGCCCGGCGCGTCCGGTGCGTAACGACGCTCCGGGAGGCCTGTCACAGGTCGGCTTCAGTCGTGTGCCCGGTCCGACCGGGGCTTCGGCGGTGTCGGCGGTGACTCGTAGACTCACCGGCGTGGATACGACCCTTCAGGACCCCATCGTCGGGCAGGTGCTCGACGGCCGTTACCGCGTCGAGGCGCGGATCGCGGTCGGCGGCATGGCCACGGTCTACCGGGCCGTGGACACCCGGCTCGACCGGATCCTGGCGCTCAAGGTGATGCATCCGGCGCTCGCGGCGGACGCCTCCTTCGTGGAGCGGTTCATCCGTGAGGCCAAGTCGGTGGCGCGGCTGGCGCACCCCAATGTGGTCGCGGTCTTCGACCAGGGCGCGGAGGGCGCGTACGTCTACCTGGCGATGGAGTACGTCGCCGGGTGCACCCTGCGCGATGTCGTGCGGGAGCGTGGCGCGCTGCGTCCGCGGGCCGCGCTGGACATCCTGGAGCCGGTGCTCGCCGCGCTCGGCGCCGCGCACCGGGCCGGGTTCGTCCACCGGGACATGAAGCCGGAGAACGTGCTGATAGGGGACGACGGCCGGGTCAAGGTCGCCGACTTCGGGCTGGTCAGGGGCGTCGGGGAGGTGACCAACACCACCGGGACCGTCCTCGGCACGGTCTCGTACCTCGCGCCGGAGCAGATCGAGTACGGCACGTCCGACACCCGCGTCGACGTGTACGCCTGCGGGGTCGTCCTGCACGAGATGCTGACCGGTGCCAAGCCGCACACCGGGGACACCCCCGCGCAGGTCCTCTACCGCCATCTCAACGAGGACGTGCCGGCCCCGTCCGCCGCCGTTCCCGGGCTCGCCCCGGAGCTGGACCGGCTGGTCGCCGCGGCGACCGCGCGTGACCCCGAGGACCGGCCGCTCGACGCGGTCGCGCTGCTGGCGCTGGTCCGCGCGGCCCGTGCGGCGCTCACCGACGCGCAGCTCGACGCCGTACCGCCCCGGGCCAGGCCCGAGCCGGCGGCCGGCGCGGACGCCGACGGGCGTACGACGGTGATCCCCCGGATCCGGCCCGTCGAGGAGCCGGACGACGAGCCCGTCCGGCACACGAGCCGGCTGGAGATGCCGCCCCCGGACGCCGGGCCGCCGGCCGGCCGGTCCCGGTACGGGGCCGGGGGGCGCCGGGGGATGCCGTCGCGGGGGGTGCTCGCGGCGGTCGTCGCGGTGCTGCTCGTCCTCGGGGTGGGGACAGGTGTCTGGTACATCAACTCGGGCCAGTTCACCCGGGTGCCGTCGCTGCTCGGGCAGACGGAGCAGGAGGCGCGCGAGCGGCTCGGCGCCGAGGGCCTGGACGCGAAGATCACCCGCGACTTCAGCGACAGCTTCGACCGGGGCACGGTGATGGGGACGGATCCGGAGCCGCGCTCCCGGGTCCGGGGCAGCGGTCCGGTGACGCTGGTCATCTCGCGCGGCCCGGAGATCGTCCGGGTGCCCGACCTGACCGGCAAGACGCTGGCCGAGGCGCGGTCCGTCCTGAAGGAGGCCGGGCTGGCCGCCGGACTCGTCAAGCGGGAGTTCGACGAGGACGTCGCGCGGGGCACGGTGATCAGCTCCACGCCGGCGGCGGGCCGGGACGTACGGCCCGACGCGGGCATCGCGCTTCTGGTCAGCAAGGGCGCCCCCGTCGACATGCCCGATGTGACCGGCGAGACCGTGGCCGACGCCACCACCGAGCTGGAGGACGCGGGGCTCACGGTGAAGGTCGCCACGGAGCGGGTGAACTCCGCGCAGGACGAGGGCACGATCGCCCGGCAGTCCGCCGCGGAGGGGACCCGCCTGGCGCAGGGCGACACGGTCACGCTGACGGTCTCCAAGGGCCCGCGGATGGTCTCCGTACCGGATGTGACCGGGCAGGGCACCGAGGCCGCGAAGAAGCTGCTGAAGGACGCGGGCTTCCAGGTGGAGGTCGAGCGGAGCTTCCCGTTCCTGGGGGACACCGTGGGCGAGCAGTCCGTCGCCGGCGGCGAGCAGGCCCCCGAGGGCTCCACCATCACCATCAAGACCAAGGGACTCTAGACGCAGATGCGCAACCCTGTCGGCGCCCATGTCCCCGTGGCCGGCGGGCTCGCCACGACCGGCCTGGCGTACGCGCGCGAGCTGGGCGCGGAGACCGTCCAGGTCTTCGCGGCCAATCCGCGCGGCTGGGCGACGCCCGCCGGGAATCCGGCACAGGACGAGCGGTTCCGCGCCGAGTGCGCGGCGGCGCGGATGCCCGCCTACGTACACGCTCCGTATCTGATCAACTTCGGCTCGCACACGGAGGCGACCGCCGAGAAGTCCGTGGAGTCGCTCCGCCACAGTCTGCGGCGGGGCCGGGAGATCGGCGCGCTGGGCGTGGTCGTGCACACCGGTTCCGCGACCGGCGGGCGGCCGCGCGAGGTGGCGCTCGCGCAGGTACGGGAGCGGATGCTGCCGCTCCTGGACGAGCTGACCCACGACGACGACCCGTTCCTGCTGCTGGAGTCGACGGCGGGCCAGGGCTTCTCGCTCTGCTCACGGACCTGGGACTTCGGCCCCTACTTCGACGCGCTGGACTCCCACCCCCGGCTGGGGATCTGCCTGGACACGTGCCACATCTTCGCGGCGGGGCACGATCTGGCCGGGCCGCACGGCATGCGGCAGACCCTGGACCTGCTGGTGGACACGGTCGGCGCCGGCCGGCTCAAGCTGATCCACGCCAACGACTCCAAGGACGTGACGGGAGCGCACAAGGACCGGCACGAGAACATCGGCGCGGGGCACATCGGGGAGGACCCGTTCCGCGAGCTGTTCACGCATCCGGCGACCGCCGGCGTACCGCTGGTGATCGAGACCCCGGGCGGCAAGGAGGGGCACGCGGCGGACGTGGCCCGGCTGAAGAAGCTGCGCGACGGCTGAGCACTCCCTACCGGCCGGACCTGGGGTCCGGCCCCGGCCCCGTCAAAGTTCCGGGCCGTCGCCCGGGAGTTCCTGGTAGGAGTAGCGCTGCTCGGACCAGGGGTCGCCGACATTGTGATAGCCGCGTTCCTCCCAGAAACCGCGTCGGTCGGCGGTCATGTATTCCACGCCCCGGACCCATTTCGGGCCCTTCCAGGCGTAGAGCTGCGGAACGATGAGCCGTACCGGAAATCCGTGTTCCGCGGTGAGCAATTCACCGTCCTTGTGGGTGGCGAAGATCGTGCGGTCGGATACGAAGTCGGCGATCCGCAGATTCGAGCTGAAGCCGTACTCGGCCCAGACCATCACGTGTGTGACGTCCGGCGCGGGCGGCGCGAGTTCCACGATCGTCCGGGCGGGCACCCCGCCCCATTCGGCCCCCACCATGCTGAATTTTGTGACGCAGTGCAGATCGGCGACCACGGTGGAGAACGGCAGCGCCGAGAACTCACCATGGTTCCAGCAGTGTTTGTCGCCGTCGGCGGTCGCGCCGAAGACCCGGAACTCCCAGCGTTCCTGCCGGAACTTCGGTACGGGGCCGTAATGCGTGACCGGCCAGCCGCGCTGCAGGCGCTGTCCCGGCGGCAGCTCGGACACTTCCGGCTCCTGACGCTCCCGGCTCTCCGGCTGACCCATGCCTTCCATGGTGACAGACCGGGAGGGGTGGTGATGACCAGGTACACCTCGATTCCGGCAACTCCTACTAAGCGTGTACTTACTGGACGGCCTCCGGATCACGGTGCGAGGATGCCCAGCATTCCGCTCCGTCACCGGCTTGGAAGGAGTCCGCGCGATGCAGGGCGACCCCGAGGTCATTGAATTCCTCAATGAGCAGCTGACCGCCGAACTGACCGCGATCAATCAGTACTTTCTCCACTCGAAAATGCAGGAGAACTTCGGCTGGACGAAACTCGCCAAGTACACCCGGGCCGAGTCGTTCGACGAGATGAAGCACGCTGAACTCCTCACCGACCGGCTGCTGTTCCTGGAAGCCCTGCCGAACTATCAGCGGCTCTTCCATGTACGGGTCGGCCAAACGGTCACGGAGATGTTCCAGGCGGACCGGCAGGTCGAGGTGGAGGCGATCGACCGCCTCAAGCGCGGTATCGACGTGATGCGGTCCAAAGGCGACCACACGTCCAAAGGGATCTTCGAATCGATCCTGGAGGACGAGGAACACCACATCGACTATCTCGACACGCAACTGGAGCTGATCGAGAAACTCGGCGAACCGCTCTACATCGCCCAGCTCATCGAACAGCCCGACAGCTGAGGCGGCTGGACGGCCAGACGGCTGAAACGCAGGGACAGCGGCCTACGCGGCGTCCCTGAGGACCGGGGCGGGCCGCTGCTGCTCCAGCAGCTCACGGCGCGGGCATCCACCGCGCCCCAGCAGCGACTGGATCCGCCGTACGCACGAGCCGCAGTCGGTGCCCGCCTTGCTCGCCGACGCGATCTCGCGGGGCGTGCACGCGCCGGCGGCCGCGTGTTCCCTCACCTGCGTCTCGGTGATCCCGAAACATGAGCAGACGTACACGCGATTCACCTCCCGACGCCGAGTGCCGCTGATGTGGAGCCACGCCGCATGATCGTCGGTGAGGCTAACCTAACCTTACCCGTCGTGCCGCATACGGAAAAGTCCTGGAAACGCAGGTGGGGCGCGGATCACACCGATCCGCGCCCCACCGGGCCGTACAGGAGGCTCCTACTGGTCCCGGTACATCTCCGCGACCAGGAAGGCCAGGTCCAGCGACTGGCTGCGGTTGAGCCGGGGGTCGCAGGCCGTCTCGTAGCGCTGGTGCAGATCGTCGACGAAGATCTCGTCGCCGCCGCCCACGCACTCCGTGACGTCGTCGCCGGTCAGCTCGACGTGGATGCCGCCCGGGTGCGTGCCGAGCGCCTTGTGGACCTCGAAGAAGCCCTTGACCTCGTCGAGCACATCGTCGAAGCGGCGGGTCTTGTGACCGGAGGCCGCCTCGAAGGTGTTGCCGTGCATCGGGTCCGTCACCCAGGCCACCGTGGCGCCGGACGCGGTCACCTTCTCGACCAGGGCCGGGAGCTTGTCCCTGACCTTGTCGGCGCCCATGCGGACGATGAAGGTGAGCCGGCCGGGCTCGCGGTCCGGGTCGAGCCGGTCGATGTAGGTCAGCGCCTCGTCGACGGTGGTCGTCGGGCCGAGCTTGATCCCGATCGGGTTCTTGATCTTCGAGGCGAACTCGATGTGCGCGCCGTCGAGCTGGCGGGTGCGCTCACCGATCCACACCATGTGGCCCGAGACGTCGTACAGCCCGCCGGTCCGGGAGTCGACCCGGGCCAGCGCCGACTCGTAGTCCAGCAGCAGCGCCTCGTGCGAGGCGTAGAACTCGACGGTGCGGAACTCGGCCGGGTCGGTGCCCGCCGCCTTCATGAAGTTCAGCGCGTTGTCGATCTCGCGGGCGAGCTGCTCGTAACGCTGGCCCGACGGGGACGACTTCACGAAGTCCTGGTTCCAGGCGTGCACCTGGCGCAGGTCGGCGTAACCACCCGTGGTGAAGGCGCGCACCAGGTTGAGCGTCGCGGCGGACGCGTGGTACATCCGCTTGAGGCGCTCGGGGTCGGGGACGCGGGACTTCTCGTCGAAGGCGAAGCCGTTGACCGAGTCGCCCCGGTACGTCGGCAGGGTCACACCGTCGCGGGTCTCGGTGCTCTTGGAGCGCGGCTTCGAGTACTGCCCGGCGATCCGGCCGACCTTGACCACCGGCACGGACGCCGCGTACGTGAGAACGGCGCCCATCTGAAGGAGCGTCTTCAGCTTGTTCCTGATCTGGTCGGCGGAGACGGCGTCGAACGCCTCGGCGCAGTCACCGCCCTGCAGCAGGAACGCCTCGCCCTTGGCGACGGACGCCAGCCGGGCACGGAGCTGGTCGCACTCCCCCGCGAAGACCAGCGGCGGATAGCTCTCCAGCTCCGCCACGACAGCACGCAGGGCTTCGCGGTCCGGATACTCCGGCTGCTGAGCAGCGGGAAGATCGTGCCAGGACGGCACATGCTTGGCGGAGTTCTCAGCGTTCACTGTCACGCGCTCCAGATTACGTGGTCGAGGGCGCCGGGCGGCGCGGCGCTCACAGTGTGGAACAGACCGGTGCCCCGGCGCATGCGCTATGGTGCGGCTCATGTTCGCGCAATCGCATCAGACCTGGTGGTGGCCCGCTCGTCCGGCGGTCCACTGATTCACGCGCGCACCACGAATCACGAAGGCCGCCCGAGGGGCGGCCTTCGGTGTTCTCCAGGTCCGGATGCCAGGTTCCCGGCCGGGGAAGCGGGCCGTTCCTCTCCCTCCTCCGGAAGGAACACCGCAGATGAACACCGACCTGATGGACACCGTCCCTTCCCCGGCCGCCCTGCTGATCGGCCGGCTGCTGGACGACGACTGCCCGCCCTTCGCCCTGCTGCGCCGCCGCACCCCCGGCCGTGACCATGACACCGTCGAGCTGCTGATCGGCTCCGTGCACGAGGCGGAGCGGCTCGCCGATCTCCCGGCGGGCGACCGCACCGCGCTGGCCCTGGTGCCGTTCCGGCAGATCAGGGAGCGCGGCTTCGACGTACGGGACGACGGGACGCCGCTGGCCGTGCTGGTCGCGGACGAGACGTACGAGCTGCCCCTCGGCGAGGTGCTCGACCGGCTGCCCGCGCACCCGGTACGGGTCGAGGACGGCGCCTTCGACATCGACGACGAGCGGTACGCGGAGATCGTGCGGCGGGTCGTCGACGAGGAGATCGGCCGGGGCGAGGGCGCGAACTTCGTCATCCGGCGCACCTTCGAGGGCCGGATCCCCGGCTTCGGCCGGGCGGACGCCCTCGCGCTCTTCCGGCGGCTGCTCGTCGGGGAGCGGGGCGCGTACTGGACGTTCCTGGTGCACACGGGCGGGCCCGGCGATGACGGCGGCGGCGACCGCGACAGCGGGCCCGGCGGGCGGACGCTGGTCGGGGCCAGTCCCGAGGTGCATGTCCGGATGAGCGGCGGAACCGTCGTGATGAATCCCATCAGCGGGACCTTCCGCTATCCGGCCGGGAACCCCGGTCCGGAGGCGCTGCTGGAGTTCCTGGGCGACCGCAAGGAGACCGACGAGCTCTCCATGGTCGTCGACGAGGAGCTGAAGATGATGTGCACGGTCGGCGACCGGGGCGGGGTGGTGATCGGCCCCCGGCTCAAGGAGATGGCCCATCTCGCGCACACCGAGTACGAACTGCGCGGGCGCTCCTCGCTCGATGTGCGCGAGGTGCTGCGGGAGACGATGTTCGCGGCGACGGTCACCGGCTCGCCGGTGCAGAACGCCTGCCGGGTCATCGAGCGCCACGAGGTGGGCGGACGCGGCTACTACGCGGGCGCGCTCGCGCTCCTCGGGCGGGACTCCGGCGGGGCGGCGACCCTCGACTCCCCGATCCTGATCCGTACCGCCGACATCGGCGCCGACGGCGCGCTGCGGGTGCCGGTCGGGGCCACCCTCGTACGCCACTCGCGGCCGGAGAGCGAGGTGGCCGAGACGCACGCCAAGGCGGCGGGGGTGCTGGCGGCGCTGGGGGTACGACCGGGGCGCCCGCCCGCGGCGGCGGCGCGGCCCCGGCTCGCCGACGACCCGCGGGTACGGGCGGCGCTGGACGCGCGGCGCGCGGATCTGGCGCCGTTCTGGCTGCGGATGCGGGAGACCACCGCGACGCTGTCGGGGCACGCGCTGATCGTCGACGCCGAGGACACGTTCACCGCGATGCTGGCCCACCTCCTGCGCTCCTCGGGGGCGGCGGTGACCGTACGGCGCTACGACGAGCCGGGGCTGCGGGAGGCGGCGCTCGGCCACGCGGACCGGGTGGGGCCCGTGGTGCTGGGTCCCGGCCCCGGTGACCCGGCGGACAGCGGTGACCCGAAGATGCGGCTGCTGCGCGGGCTGGCGGCGGAGCTGCTGGACTCGCACGGGACCCGGCGCCACGGGGTGCTCGGGGTCTGTCTGGGGCACGAGCTGCTGGCGGCGGAGCTGGGGCTGGACACCGTACGCAAGCGGGTCCCGTACCAGGGCCTCCAGACCCGTATCGGGCTCTTCGGCCGGGAGGAGACGGTGGGCTTCTACAACAGCTTCACCGCGCGCTGCGACGACGCGGCGGCGGCGCGGCTGGCGGCGCGGGGCGTGGAGGTGAGCCGGGACCCGGCGAGCGGGGAGGTGCACGCGCTGCGGGGCACGAGGTTCGCGTCGGTGCAGTTCCATCCGGAGTCGGTGCTCACGCTGGACGGCCCGGGGATCGTGACGGAGCTGCTGGCGGGGGCTGAGACGACGGCGACGGCGGCGGTACGGGGATAGCCGGGCGGGCCCGGTTCGCCGGGCGGCCGGGTTCACGGGTTCCCGGCCGCCCGGCGCCGCTCCCGGCGCGTCGACGCGGCACCGGGGCGGGTCCGGCATGATCAGGCTCCGGCGTGATCAGGTCCGGTCTGATCCGATTCCAGCTTGATCCGATTCCGGTCCGATCAGGTTCCGGTCCGATCGGGATCCGGCGTGATCAGGGTCGGCACGCCTCAGCCGAAGAAGACGCCCGCCTCCTCGTACAGCTCGGGGCGGACCGTCTTGAGCCGGGCCGTCGCCTCCGCCATCGGGACGCGCACGATGTCCGTGCCGCGCAGGGCGACCATCTTCCCGTAGTCGCCGTCGCGCACCGCCTCGATCGCGTGCAGGCCGAAGCGGGTGGCCAGCCAGCGGTCGAAGGCGCTCGGGGTGCCGCCGCGCTGGACATGGCCGAGCACGGTGGTGCGGGCCTCCTTGCCGGTGCGCCGTTCGATCTCCTTGGCCAGCCACTCGCCGACGCCGGAGAGCCGGACGTGGCCGTACGAGTCCAGCGTGCCGTCCTTGAGGACCAGATCGCCGTCCTTGGGCATCGCGCCCTCCGCGACGACCACGATCGGCGCGTACGACGCCTTGAAGCGGGAGGTCACCCAGGCGCAGACCTGGTCGACGTCGAAGCGCTGCTCGGGGATGAGGATGACGTTGGCGCCGCCCGCGAGCCCGGAGTGCAGGGCGATCCAGCCGGCGTGCCGGCCCATCACCTCGCAGACCAGGACGCGCATGTGGGACTCGGCGGTGGTGTGCAGCCGGTCGATGGCCTCCGTCGCGATCCCGACGGCGGTGTCGAAGCCGAAGGTGTAGTCGGTGGCGGACAGGTCGTTGTCGATAGTCTTGGGGACACCGACGCAGGGCACCGCGTACTCGCCGGAGAGGCGTGCCGCGACCCCGAGCGTGTCCTCGCCGCCGATCACGACCAGCGCGTCGACGCCCGTCGCGGCCAGGGTCTCCCTGATCCGGCGGACGCCGTCCTCCTCCTTGAACGGATTGGTGCGCGAGGAGCCGAGGATGGTGCCGCCGCGCGGCAGGATGCCGCGCACGGTGGGGATGTCGAGCCGTACGGTGTCGCCGTCCAGCGCGCCGCGCCAGCCGTCCCGGAAGCCGGTGAAGCCGTAGCCGTACTCCTGAACGCCTTTGCGCACGAGAGCCCGGATGACCGCGTTGAGCCCGGGGCAGTCGCCGCCGCCCGTCAGTACTCCGACCCGCATGAAGCACGTCCCTTCGCCAGGAGGGGTGATTCAGGTCACTCCGGCATGGTGCACGGGGGCGATCCCGTTGCACCAGAGGGCGGACGGCAATGTTTCGGGGGCCCGCCGGGGGCGGGCCGGGGCCCGCGGACGGCTCAGATGTCGTCGAGGCCGCGCTCGATCGCGTACCGCACCAGCTCGACGCGGTTGTGGAGTTGCAGCTTGCCGAGCGTGTTCTGGACGTGGTTCTGCACGGTGCGGTGCGAGATGACCAGCCGTTCCGCGATCTGCTTGTACGAGAGGCCCTTGGCGACCAGCCGCAGCACCTCCGTCTCACGGTCGGTGAGTTCGGGCGCCCTCGGCACGTCGGCGGCGGCCGGCGCGGGCTCCGAGGCGAGGCGGCGGTACTCCCCGAGCACCAGCCCGGCGAGCCCCGGGGTGAAGACCGGGTCGCCGGCGGCGGTGCGGCGGACGGCGGCGGTCAGCTCCTCCGTACTGGCCGACTTGAGCAGATAGCCGGTGGCGCCGGACTTGACCGCCTCCAGCACATCGGCGTGCTCACCGCTGGCGGAGAGCACCAGGACGCGCAGCCCGGGAAGGGAACCGACCAGTTCCTTGCAGACCTGGACGCCGGGCATGCCCGGCAGGTTGAGGTCGAGGACGAGCACCCGCGGGGTGGTGGCGCGGGCGCGGCGCACCGCCTGGGGGCCGTCCCCGGCGGTGGCGACGACGTCGAAGCCCGCCGCCTCCAGGTCGCGGGCGACCGCGTCGCGCCACATCGGGTGGTCGTCGACCACCATCACCCGGACCGGCCCTTCCCCGCCGCCCGCGGCCGGGTCGCCGACCGATGAAGGTGTCGTGTCCGTCCTGTCCATCCCGTCCACCGTGCCCGCCGTGCTCTGCTCGCTCATCGCTCCGTCTTTCCCCGTCCCCGTGGCTCCGCCGACATCCGTGGAACCTTCAACTCGACTTCCGTGCCCTGTCCCGGCACCGAGATCAGCTCGGCCGTGCCGCCCAGATCCCGCAGCCGGCCGCGGATCGAGAGCGCGACACCGAGGCGCCCCTCCCCCTCCGCCTGCGCGAGCCGGCCCTCGGGGATGCCGGGGCCGTCGTCCCGTACGGTCACGATCACCTCCTGCGGCCAGTCCTCCACCAGGATCCAGGCGCGGGCGTCCTCGCCCGCGTGGTTCCGCACATTGTCCAGGGCGGCACCGACAGCGGCCGCCAACTCCCGGGCGGCGGCGGGCTCCAGCAGGACGGGGGCGCCCGGTTCGGAGAAGGTGACCCGGGATCCCGCGTACGACGCGAGCAGCGTCCGCAGGTCGCACGGTCCGGATGCGCCGTCCCGCCCCTCGCCGTCGGCCGTGCCGGTGCCGTCGGCGCCGTTGACGCCGTTGACGCCGTTGACGACGCGGACGACCGCGCCGCGCGCGGCGTCCTCCGAGACCCGGGAGGCGGGCACCAGCCCGCTGGAGACCAGGGTCCGCAGGGCGATCTCCTGCTCCCCCGCCAGCCGGCCCAGCTCGGCCGCCTCGCCGCCCATCGCCGTACCGCGCCGCTGCACCATGGCGAGCACCTGGAGCACGCTGTCGTGGATGTCCCGGGCCAGCCGCTCCCGTTCGCGGGTGGCGGCCTCGATCTCCAGGGCGCGGGCGAGGGTGCGTTCGGAGGCGCGGGCGACCTCCACGACGTAACCGATGGCGATGGAGGCGACCCACACGAGCAGCACGTTGTGCACGGTGTCCAGGGTGGGGTGGCCGCGCTGGATCAGATTGGCCACGCCGACGAAGGTCGACGCGAAGGCGGCCCACCGCCAGCCGCCCTTGACCGCGAAGGCGAGGACCGATCCGGCGACCCATATCGACGGCAGGGTGAGCCCGTCGACCGAGCGGGCCTGGAGGTCGGTGAACGGGGTGAGCAGGATGCCGATGAGACCGATCGTGAGATCGGCGCCCAGGAAGCGTTTGGTGCAGCTTGCCGCGTTGGCGACCTTGGGGAGCGTGACGAGCGTCCAGACGGCCAGGACGGCAAGGTAGGACGCGGCGACCCACGGGCGTTCGAAGCGGTCGCGGTCGAGGAAGAAGAGCAGCACCGCGTAGAGCATCGTCAGTACGCGGTAGCCGCTCAGCGCCTGCCACAGCGGCTGTTCGACCGACATCCGCACCACGCGCTCGCGCTTGGCCATCTCCTGCTGCCCTCCCCCCTGGTTCCCCGCCCCTGGTCCCCGCCCCAGTCCTATCCTTCGGCTGCCGACGACGCCTTCGCCGCCTCCGCGATCTGCCGCTTGGCGGCCGTGGCGTAGATGTCCACGTACTCCTGGCCGGAGAGCTTCATGATCTCGTACATCACCTCGTCGGTGACCGACCGCAGGATGAAGCGGTCGCCCTCCATGCCCTGGTAGCGCGTGAAGTCCAGCGGCTTGCCGATCCTGATCCCCGGGCGCATCAGTTTGGGGACGACCTTGCCGGGCGGCTGGATCTTCTCGGTGTCGATCATGGCGACGGGGATGACGGGCGCCCCGGAGGCGAGCGCCACACGCGCGAGTCCGCCCGGCTTGCCCCGGTAGAGGCGGCCGTCGGGCGAGCGGGTGCCCTCGGGGTAGATGCCGAACAGCTCGCCCCTCTCCAGGACCTTTATCCCGCTCTGGATCGCCGCCTCGCCCGCGCCGCGCCCACCGGAGCGGTCCACGGGGAGCTGGCCCACGCCCTTGAAGAAGGCGGCGGTGAGCTTGCCCTTCACGCCGGGCGACGTGAAGTACTCCGCCTTCGCGATGAAGGTGACCTTGCGGTCGAGCACCGCCGGGAGGAAGAACGAGTCCGAGAACGAGAGATGGTTGCTCGCGAGGATCGCCGGCCCCTCGGCGGGAATGTTCTCAAGTCCCTCCACCCAGGGCCTGAAGGCGAGCTTCAGCGGCCCTCCGAGGGAGACCTTCACAGCGCCGTAGATCAACTCGAATTCCTCCTGTTGTGCTTGTGGACCGACCTTATCCCCTGGGGTGCCCGCGCTCCCCTCTCCAAGGGCACCGGACGGACTCCGGAAGGGCTGGACGGACCTGGTCGGTGTCGGTCCGGTCGCGTACGGTGAAGTACACCTTCCGAGCCTCACGAACAGGAGACCTTGGTGCCGGTCCTTCCTGGAGCCGAGCCGTACCGCCATGAGGGCGGCGAGGTCGGCGTCCTCCTCTGTCACGGATTCACCGGTTCCCCCCAGTCGTTGCGTCCCTGGGCCGAATACCTGGCCGGGCACGGGCTGACCGTGTCCCTCCCTCTGCTCCCCGGGCACGGCACGCGCTGGCAGGACATGCGGCTCACCGGCTGGCAGGACTGGTACGCCGAGGTGGACCGGGCGCTGCGGGAGCTGCTGGAGCGGTGCGAGCGGGTCTTCGTGCTGGGGCTGTCGATGGGCGGGGCGCTGGCACTGCGGCTGGCCGCGCTCCACGGGCGGTCGGTCAGCGGGGTCGTCGTGGTCAATCCGGGGATCAAGGTGCACGGGGCGGCGGCGTACGCGCTGCCGGTCCTCCGCCACTTCGTGGCCACCACGAAGGGGCTGACGAGCGACATCGCCAAGGAGGGCGGCGCGGAGGTCGGGTACGACCGGGTGCCGCTGCACTGCGCGCACTCGCTGCGGAATTTCTTCCGGCTGGTGGACGCGTCGCTGCCCCAGGTCAACCAGCCGCTGTTGCTGCTGCACAGCGCGGTGGACCATGTGGTGCCGCCGGCCGACTCGGCCAGGATCCTCGGCCGGGTCTCCTCGGCGGATGTCCGTGAGGTTCTGCTGGAACAGAGCTACCACGTCGCGACGTTGGACCATGACGCGGAGCGGATTTTCGAGGAGAGTCTCACGTTCATCGGCCGGCTCGCTCCGACTGTCGGGAAGAAGGGGAGCACCACCGGTGGCTGAGCATGACGCGAACCGCGAACCGCAGCCGATCGACGAGGAGGCGGCCTGGGCGGCGATCGTCGCCGGGTACGGGGAGGAGCCGGCGGACCCGCCCGGCGCCAAGCCGTTCAAGTCGGTCGAGGATCTGGCCCTGCTGGAGGGCGAGCGGAACGGCAAGGATCCCCGGACGGAGGCGGTGCCGGAGCCTCCGGGGCCGCTGAAGCCCCCGGCGGCACCGAGCGGGGCGGGCGCCCCGGAGGCGGGCACGGACCCGGGCTCGGGTACAGATATGGGCACGAGCACGGGTTCCGGTACGGGTACGAGCGCGGGTCCCGGTACGGGTACGGGATCCGGTACGGGTACGGCGTCAGGCGCGGCCGCCGGGAAGGCCGGCGAGGGCGGGGCCGGGGAGCGGACGGCCGACGGCGGTGCCGAGGAGCCGGAGGCCGGCCGGCCCACGCTGGGCGGCTCCATCACCTTCGCGCCCGGCGTCGGCGGCCCGGGCATCGCGGTCCCCGGCGGTGGTCCGCGCGACTACCGGCTCGCGGAACCGGAGGACGGTGACGGGGCCACGGACGACGACGAGGGCCACTTCGTCCCGCCGGAGCCGCCCCCGCTCCCCGAGTCCGACGTCACGGCCAGATTCGCCTGGCTCGCCGTGATCGGCGGGCCGGTGCTGATGCTGATCGCGGTCCTGCTGAGCTGGGACATGACCTGGTGGCTGACCACGATCTGCGTCGGCGGTTTCCTGGGCGGTTTCGCGACGCTGGTGGCGCGGATGGACCCGGACGACGACGAGAGCGACGACCCGGGCCGCGGCGCGGTCGTCTGACGCCCCCCCGGGGACGCTCACCCCGGGGACGCTCACCCCGCCGGTACGCGCAGGGCGGCCAGCACGGGCAGATGGTCCGTGGCCGCCCTCAGATCCGCCTCGGTGACGCCGGGCAGCCCCCGCGGCACCCCGCAGCCGAGGACCTCGACGCCCTCGGTGGCGAAGACCGCGTCGATGCGCTGATGCGGACGCTCCGGCGTGGAGGTGTACTCGTCGCCCCACGGGCGGACCGACCGGCAGTCCTGGAGCTTCCCGGCCAGCAGCCGGAAACCGCGGCCGTCGGGCCGGTCGTTGAGGTCGCCCGCCACGACCGTGTGCGGGACGTCCATCGCCGCCACCCGGTCGAGCACCATCCCCGCCTGCGCGTACCGCTCGGCGGCCTGGAGGCTGAGATGGCAGCTCAGCACCGCGAGGCGGGCGCGCCCGACCCGTACCACCGCCGTCGCGAAGCCCCGCCGGTGCAGACCGGGGGTGTGCGGCAGCAGGACGTCCTCGGTGTGTTCGACCGCGACGCGCAGCGAGCACAGGAGCAGCGGGCCCGTCGCGGGGGCGCCGCCGCCGAGCACCACGAGGCCGGTGTGCGCGGCCAGCCAGGCGGCCCGCTTGCGCCAGCGGAAGAAGCGCGGCGCCTCCTGGACGAGGAGCAGATCGGGCGCGCAGGCGGTGATCACCCGCGCCAGTGCCGCGCGGTCGTCGCGCATCGAGCGGATGTTGTAGCTGAGCACCCGGATCACGGCCGAACCGTCCGGCTCGGTACGGGAGTCGGGCAACGGGGGCAGGGGCGGGAGCGTCGCCATGCCGTAGACGATACGGGTGCGCCGCTGCCCGTACGGGCCGACGCTACGCGCGTCCGGCCATCGGTACGGGCACGGGCCCGCCCGCGCCCGTACGGCTCCCTACGGCACCGCGCCCGCCGTACCCCCTGCGGGGTGCGGCGGGCGCGGATGGCGTCGCTCGCGGGAGGGGCGGGTGCGGGTCAGCCCTGCCGGGCCAGGTCCGCCGCGCCCACCAGCCCTGCCTCGCCGCCCAGTTGGGCCGCCAGGACCTGGGCGTGCGGGCGCCACTCGCCGCCGATCAGCCAGCGCCGGAACGACTTGCGGATCGGGTCGAGGACCAGTTCACCCTCGTCGGAGACACCGCCGCCGACGATGAACGCGGACGGGTCGAAGAGCGAGGCCAGATCGGCCAGGCCCGCGCCCGCCCACCGGGCCAGCTCGCGGAAGGAGTCGACGGCCACCGGGTCGCCGGCCCGGGCCGCCGCGCTGATGTGCCGGCCCTCGATGCCCTCGGTGGTGCCGTCGCCGAGCCCGAGCAGCAACTCCGCGTTCTCGGGCGTCGCGTTGGCGCGCTGCCTGGCGTACCGGACGAGGGCGCGGCCCGACGCGTACTGCTCCCAGCAGCCCTGGCTGCCGCAGCCGCACAGCAGGCCGTCGGGGACGACCCGGATGTGCCCGAACTCGGCGGCCACACCGAAGCGTCCGCGGCGCAGCTTGTTGCCGATGATGATGCCGCCGCCGAGCCCGGTGCCGAGCGTGATGCAGATGACGTCCTCGTGGCCCTGGCCCGCGCCGAAGCGGTATTCGCCCCAGGCGGCCGCGTTGGCGTCGTTCTCCACGACGACCGGGAGCCCGACCCGCTGCTCGACCTTGTCCTTGAGCGGTTCGTGGCGCCAGTTGATGTTCGGCGCGAAGAGGACGGTGGCGCGCTTGTCGTCGACGTAGCCGGCGGCACCGATGCCGACGGCCTCGATCTGCTGCCCCTCGCCGGCGCCGGAGACAGCCGCGCAGATGGCGTCGACGATGCCTTCGGCGGTCCGCGGAGTGGGCACCTTGTGCGTCTCCAGGATGGTGCCCTCTTCGTCGACCACGCCGGCCGCGATCTTCGTGCCGCCGATGTCGACGCCGATGGTGAGTCCCATGTGTCCCTCAGTTTTCGGTCGAGCCCCGCTAGGGCCAACCGTACCCGAGGGCAGGTGCCCGAACGGTCAGTCCAGGTCGATACGGCCGTCGGGACCGGGCTTCTCGTCGCGGGGGTCGCTGGGGTCGTCGGACTTCTTCGTGTCCGGCCGTACGGTGTCCGGCCGTACCGCGTCCGCTTCCCCGGACGACGGGGCGGACGCGGCCGAAGGGGCAGCGGGGGAGGACGGGGCGGACCCGGCCGACTGCCCCTGGGTCCAGCGGGCCTCCTGGCCCTCGACGGCCGAGCGGTACGCGGCGAGCAGTTCGCCGCCCGCGGCGGCGAGGTGGTCGAAGACCCCGGGGTTGCGCTCGATGACCGGCTCGACGGCCTGCCGCGCCTGGTGGATGAACTGCTGCACGGCGCCCTGCGCGACCGTGCCGAGCAGCGGGCTCTGGAGCGCGGAGACCTTGTCGGCGACGGCGTCGACCAGCTTGCGCAGCTCGTCGGCGGCGGATCCCGGCGGGGGGCCGTACAGGGCCCGGCGGCGCGCCTTCTCCGCTTCGAGGTCTTCGGCACATGCCGTGGCCCAGGCGTCCGAGTCGGCGGCGGGGCGCTCGGTGGCGTCGCTCATGGCGTACTCCTGCGTCAGGGACGGAGCCTCCCGCCATGGGCAGCGGAAGGGTTCGTACCTTCGACGGTACCCGAACGGAGGTACGTCGTTCAGTGTCCGCGCGGCCACAGCGCGGGGTCGGGGGCGAATCTCACCCTCAGCTCCCCGTCCGTGAGGGCGGCTCCGGTGACGGTGCAGCGGCGCAGCGCGGACGGCAGGGGAACGATTCTCCGGAACGGGCCGACGGTCAGCAGGAGTTCGTCGTCCTTGCGGACCAGGTTCAGTTCGCTCTTGACCGCGCCGGGCAGCGGGATGTGCCAGACCAGCAGGTTCTCCTCGGCGAGCCGGTCCTCGACCGGCCAGGAGATCCCGGCGGTCTCCGGTCCGGCCGGCGCGACGGCCAGCGTTCCTCCGGTCCCGGCCTCCCCGGCGGCGGTGCCCGCCGCGGCGAGCGACGCGAGGTCGTCGAGTCCGTGCGGATCGCGGCCGAGGTGTCCGACCGGCTGCCGGTCGTCGGGCCACTCGGTCAGGTACTTGCGCTGCTGGGCGACGAGCGTCGCGAGCCAGGGGTCGGCGGGGTCCGGCGGCAGCAGGCGGTTGGGTACGGAGGTGTCGGCACGCAGCCCGTGGAGGGCGAGCGCGGTGCGCGCCGTGCGCAGTGCGCGGGCCGCGGCGGGCCCCGGCTCGGCGACCAGCCGTACCGTCGTCGCGGGGTCCTCGATCAGCCGCTGTACGGCGGCGAGTTCGGCGTCCCAGCGGGCGGCGGTCTCGTACAGCCACTGCGCGGGCATGGGTATCCCGGCGAGCTGGGCCATCATCGGGCGCAGCGCGCGGGCGGCCTGGCGTTCCTGGGGCAGCAGCCGGCGCAGATAGCGGCGGAGCTGTTCGGGCAGGGCGAGCAGGGCGAGTGCCTCGCGCAGCGGCGGCAGGTCGACGACGAGGGTGTCCCAGTCACCGGCGGCGGCCCGGCGCAGGGCCTGGAGCAGGGCGGACTGTCCGCTGCCCGGCAGCGGGGTGAGTTCCTCGCCGGCGAGCGGGCGGGCGCCGAGCAGGTCGAGACCGGCGGCGAGACGCTCCTGGAGGGCGAGGGTCTCCGTACGGAAGTGTTCGGTGGCGTCGACGCGGGCGGCCCACAGTCCGTCGGGTCCCACCGGGGCGGGGTCCGGGCCCAGGGTGCCCGGGTCCGTGCCGAGCAGGTCGTCGAGGGGGTCGGCGGAGAGCAGCAGGACCCGGCCGCCGTGGCGGGCGGTGGCGAGCGCGGTGGCGGCGGCGATGGTGGTACGGCCCGCGCCGCCGGGACCGGTGACGAGGACCGTACGCATCGGGGGTCAGGCCGCCGAGCCGGCTTCGACGCGCTTCTTCAGGCCGTCGAGGGCGCGGTCGATGATGACCTTCTCCGCCTTGCGCTTGATCATGCCGAGCATGGGGATCTTGACGTCGACGGTCAGCCGGTAGGTGACCTCGGTGTGGCCGCCGGCGACGGGCCGGAGCAGGTAGGAGCCGTCGAGGGCGCGCAGCATCTGGGACTTGACGAGGGTCCAGCTGACCTCGTTGTCGCCGGTCCAGGTGTAGGCGAGGGTGTGGTCGTCCTTGATGGCGCCGGCGTCCAGCACCAGCCTGACCTGCTCGGCGCGGCCCCGGTCGTCGGTGGTCAGCACCTCGGCCTGCTTCACCTCGCCGGTCCAGTCGGGGTAGCGGGCGAAGTCGGCGATCACGCCCATGACGTCGGCCGGTGCCGCCTCGATCGTGATGCTCGAACTGGTGTGTTCCGCCATCGCCGTGTTCCTCCGGTGCCGGTGCTGTTCCGGCTTCTGGGTCTGTGGTGTGCAGGCTATCGCGAGTGCGACGGTCACCATTCCATGGTCCACGGCCGCCCGGCCGACGCGAAGTGCCCCACGTTCACGCACTCGGTGGCCCCCACACGCATCCGGCGGACGAGTGGCTGGTGGACATGGCCGAAGAGGGCGTACCGGGGCCGGGTCCGGTGGATGGCGTCCAGCAGGGCGCGGCTGCCGCGCTCGAAGCGGCGGGCGACGGTGTCGTACGTCAGCTCGGGCACCTCGGGCGGGATGTGCGAGCAGAGCACGTCGACCTCGCCGAGCGCCTCGACCTTGGCGGCGTACTCCTCGTCGGAGATCTCGTACGGCGTGCGCATGGGGGTGCGCAGTCCGCCGCCGACGAAGCCGAAGACCCGGCCGCCCAGTTCGACGCGTTCACCGTCGAGCACGGTGACGCCGGGGCGCGCGTACTCGGGCCAGAGGGACGGGATGTCGACATTGCCGTAGGTGGCGTACGTCGGATCGGGCAGGACGGCGAACAGCTCGGCGTACTGACGCCGCACGGCCTGCTGGATCGCGGTCTCCTGGTCGAGTTCGAGCGCCGCCCATAGCGCGCGGCCGAACTCCCTGGCCTCGTCGAAGCGGCGGGCGGTGCGCAGCTCCACGATCCGGTCGGCGTTGGCGACGCCGAAGAGATCGGGGAAGATCCCGCGCGAATGATCCGCGTAGTCCAGGAAAAGGACCAGGTCACCGAGGACGAGGAGCGCGTCGGCGCCGTCCCCGGCCCGCGCGAGGTCCTTCGCGTTCCCGTGTACGTCGCTGACCACGTTGACCCGCATACCCACCATGGGCGATCAGCCTAGAGGAGTCCGTCCGGAGCACCGCCCGCGGTGGTGGGGGCGGCCGCCGGACGGTGTCCTACCTGCGGTTACTTTCGCGGCACGAGGGGGGTGGACTAATGTGCGCGAAGTACCGTCAAAGACGATGTGACGCACGGAACATCTGACTGGACCCCTCTACCGGTGCGAAGTACCGGTGGGTAACGTCCGGGCAGTCCAGTCGTGCTCGCCCCGTCGAGCACCTGCCCGATCTTGGACCGCGGCCGGCACGCACGACGCCGTGGCGCCGACGCCCGATGAGGAGCAGCAGTCTTGCGCGAGTTCGGCCTTCCGGCCCTGTACGAGGTCCCCTCGGACGGCAATCTGACGGATCTCATCCGCCGTAATGCCGCTCAGTACCCCGATGTCGCGGTGATGGGCCGCAAGGTGGCGGGAACCTGGACCGATGTCACCGCCACCCAGTTCCTCGCGGAGGTGCGGACGGTCGCGAAGGGGCTGATCGCGGCGGGCGTCCGGCCGGGTGACCGGGTCGCCCTGATGTCGCGCACCCGCTACGAGTGGGTGCAGTTCGACTTCGCGATCTGGACCGCGGGCGCGGTCACCGTCCCGGTGTACGAGACCAGTTCGGCCGAGCAGGTGCAGTGGATCCTCGGTGACTCGGGCGCGGTCGCGGCGATCGTGGAGAGCGGCGAGCACGTGGCGACGGTCGAGTCCGTACGGGGCCGGCTGCCCGGTCTGCGCGACGTCTGGCAGCTCGACGCGGAGACGCCCGGCGAGGGCGCGGTGGCGCGGCTGACGGCCGCGGGCGCGGAGGTGCCGGACGCGACGGTCGACGAACGGGCCGCGAGCGCGAAGGCCGACGACCCGGCGACGATCGTCTACACCTCGGGCACCACCGGACGCCCCAAGGGGTGTCTGCTGACGCACCGCGCCTTCTTCGCGGAGGCCGGCAACGCGGTGGAACGCCTCAAACCCCTCTTCCGCACCAGTGAGTGCTCCATCCTGCTCTTCCTCCCCGCCGCCCATGTCTTCGGGCGGCTGATCGAGGTGGCGGCCGTGATGGCGCCGGTCAAGCTCGGCTGCGTACCGGACATCAAGAACCTCACCGACGAACTGGCCTCGTTCCAGCCGACGCTGATCCTCGGGGTCCCGCGCGTCTTCGAGAAGGTCTACAACGGGGCGCGCGCCAAGGCGCAGGCGGACGGCAAGGGCCGGATCTTCGACCGGGCGGCGCACACGGCGATCGCGTACAGCCGCGCGCTCTCCACCCCGCAGGGCCCGTCCCTGGGGCTCCGGATCCGCCACGCGGTCTTCGACCGGCTCGTCTACCGCAAGCTGCGCGCGGTGCTCGGCGGGCGCGGCGAGCACGCCATCTCCGGCGGCGCCGCGCTGGGCGAGCGGCTGGGCCACTTCTACCGCGGCATCGGCTTCACGGTGCTGGAGGGGTACGGCCTGACGGAGTCCTGCGCGGCGACGTCGTTCAACCCGTGGGACCGGCAGAAGATCGGCACGGTCGGCCAGCCGATGCCGGGCACGGTCATCCGGATCGCGGACGACGGCGAGGTGCTGCTCCACGGCGACCACCTGTTCTCGGGGTACTGGAACAACCCGGAGGCGACGGCGGAGGCGCTGGCCGATGGCTGGTTCCACACCGGCGACATCGGCACGCTCGACGAGGACGGCTACCTCACGATCACCGGCCGGAAGAAGGAGATCCTGGTCACGGCGGGCGGCAAGAACGTCGCGCCCGCGGTGATCGAGGACCGCATCAGGGCGCACGCGCTGGTGGCGGAGTGCATGGTCGTCGGCGACGGCCGCCCGTTCGTGGGCGCGCTGATCACCCTCGACGAGGAGTTCCTCGTCCGCTGGGCGAAGGAGCACGGCAAACCGGCCGCCTCGACCGCGGCGACGCTGCGCCTCGACCCGGAGCTGCTGGCGGAGGTGCAGCGCGCGGTGGACGAGGGCAACGCGGCGGTCTCGAAGGCGGAGTCGGTCCGTAAGTTCCGCGTGCTGACCTCGCAGTTCACGGAGGACGCGGGACACATCACGCCGTCGCTGAAGCTGAAGCGGAACGTGGTGGCGAAGGACTTCGCGGACGAGATCGAAGCGATCTACCAGGGCTGACGGGGGGCGCTCCCCTCGTACGGGAACGCTCCCCTCGTACGGGAAACGCGCCCTCGTACGGGAAACGCCCCCCTCGTACGGGGAACGCCCCTGCCCGGCGGCCTCGGAGGAGCAGCCCGTGCAGGCGTTCCGCGGCCTCAGAGCAGCCGGCGCAGGCGTTCCGCCAGGAGGTCCCAGCGCCAGCGTTCCTCCACCCAGGCCCGGCCCCGCTCGCCCATCCGGCGGCGCAGTTCCGGGTCCTGGAGCAGGGCGACGATACGGTCTGCGGACTCCCGGGCGGCGAGCTCCGGCGGGCCGCCGTGGACCACCCAGCCCGTCTCGCCGTCCAGCACCGCGTCGGGCGCGCCGCCCGAGTCGCCCGCGACCACGGGGAGGCCCGTCGCCGACGCCTCCAGGTAGACGATGCCCAGGCCCTCCACGTCGAGTCCGCCGCGCCGGGTGCGGCAGGGCATCGCGAAGACGTCGCCCGCGCCGAAGTGGGCCGGCAGCTCCGCCCAGGGGACGGCGCCGGTGAAGCGTACGGAGGCGGCGACGCCCGTGGCCGCGGCCAGCTTCCGCAGCTCGGCCTCGTAGGGGCCGCCGCCCACGATCAGCAGGACCGCGTCCGGCACCCGCGCCAGGATCGCCGGCATCGCGAGGATCAGCGTGTCCTGGCCCTTGCGCGGCACCAGCCGGGAGACACAGACGACGACGGGCCGGTCGGTGAGCCCGAGCGCGGCGCGCACCGCCGCGCCGCCCGAGTCCGGGTGGAAGGTCTTCTCGTCGACGCCCGGCGGGAGTTGCCGCATCCGCGCGGCGGCCCCGGGGGTGAGCGCGGGCGCGATCCGCGACCGGGTGTAGTCGCCCAGGTAGGTGATCGTGTCGGTGGACTCCCCGATGCGGCGCAGCAGTTGGCGGGAGGCGGGCAGCTGTGCCCAGCCCGCCTCGTGGCCGTGCGTGGTGGCGACGAGGCGCCGCGCGCCCGCCCGGCGCAGCGCGGGCGCCATCAGGCCGAGCGGGGCCGCGGCGCCGAACCAGACCGACGTACAGCCGTGCTCGCGCAGCAGCCCGACGGCCCTGCGGGTGACGCGCGGGGTCGGCAGCAGCATCGTCGTACGGTCGCGTACGACGATGAACGGCTGCTCCGCGTCGAAGGCGTCGGTGGCCTCGACGCCCTCGCGCCCCCGCTTCCAGGTGGACGCGTAGACGACGAGCCGTTCGGGGTCCAGGCGCAGCGCCATGTTGTGCAGGAACGCCTGGATGCCGCCCGGCCTGGGCGGAAAGTCATTGGTCACGATCAATGTCTTGTGCATCGCCGCCGACAGTACCGGGCCGCGCCGCGGCCCCGCCTCACGGGCCGGAGCCGGCCGGGACCGGCATCATGGCGTGGGCCGACCTCCGCAATCAGGACGAACCGGACGGAGGGCCGGCTCCGGTGAAGGGCTGGAAGGGCGGTCATGACGGGCACGCACCACACACGGGCCGCGGTCGCGGTGTGGACCCTCACCAGGGCGGTGCTGCTGCTCTGTGTGTTCAAGGTCCTCACCGTGCCGGGGCCCGACGTCACCAGCGATGTCTCGGTGATCTACCGGGGCTGGTACGAGGTGCTGAGATCCGGCACGTACCCGCTGTCGGACGTGACCTGGCAGTATCCGCCCGCCGCGGCGCTGGCGGTCCTCTCCCCCGCCGTACTCCCGTTCCTCGGCTACGCGTCGGCCTTCTTCGTGCTGGCGTGTCTCTGCGACGCGGCCGTTCTCGGGCTGCTGCTGCGCGCGGCCACGGGCCCCGGCCGGTCGGCGCGCGGCGCGTGGGTGTGGGTGGCGGGTGTGCCGCTGCTGGGGCCGACCGCGTACGCGCGGTACGACGTGATGGTGACGGCGGTGGCGGTGGCGGCGCTGCTCGCCGGAGCGGGGCGGCCGAGGCTGATGGGGGCCCTGGCGGCGTTCGGCGCGCTGCTGAAGGTGTGGCCGGTGCTGCTGCTGGCGGGGACCCCGCCGGGCCGGGCGACCCGCCGGGCCTGGACGAGCGCGGTGGTGACCGCTGCCCTGCTGACCGCGGCCGCGTGCGCGGCGCTCCCCGGCGCGCTGGCGTTCCTGACCTTCCAGCGGGAGCGGGGCACGGAGGTGGAGTCGCTGGGCGCGCTGGTGTTCCAGGTGTGGCGGCGCTTCGGCTGGGAGGGCGGCGTACAGCTCAGTTACGGCTCCGTGGAGTTCGTCGGGCCGTACGTGCCGCTGGTCAGCTCCGTGGCGCTGACGCTCTCCGTGCTCGCCCTCGGCTGGCTGCTGCTGTGGCGGCTGCGGGCCCGTGCGCCGTATCCGGCCGGTACGGCCTTCGACGCGGCGTTCACGGCGGTGCTGCTGTTCACCACCACGAGCCGGGTGATCAGTCCGCAGTACCTGCTCTGGCTGGTCGGGCTCGCCGCCGTCTGTCTGACGCTGCGGGCGAGCCGGATGACCGCGCCCGCGGTGCTGGTGGTGGTCGCCACGGGGGTGACGCTGCTCGAATTCCCGCTGGGGTTCGGCCATGTCGTGGCCGGGGACCCGCTCGGCGTGGCGCTGCTGTTCGTACGGAACGGCCTGCTCGTCGCGGCGACGCTGACCGCCGGCCGGCGGCTGTGGCGGGAGACGGTCTCCGGGCCCCGGCGCGCCGCGGCGGCGCGAGGGGTCAGCGCAGACTCCGCCGCAGATGATCGCGCCACCGCTCCGTGAGCCTCTCCGGCGTGGTGGACAGGACGTCGCGCGCGG
Source organism: Streptomyces sp. NPDC088124 (assembly GCF_040685895.1). Taxonomy (NCBI): domain Bacteria; kingdom Bacillati; phylum Actinomycetota; class Actinomycetes; order Kitasatosporales; family Streptomycetaceae; genus Streptomyces; species Streptomyces sp. NPDC088124. The sequence goes on from NZ_JBFBJB010000002.1 coordinate 129,972, forward strand.
CCTTCCGGACGGCGCCCGGGCGCCCCGGGTGGGCGCCGACGGCGCGGTAGAAGGCGGTCAGCCGCTCCTCGCCCCACTCCGCGGCGATCAGGTCGCACGCCAGCCGGCCGCCCTCGTACGCGCGGGCCAGCAGGTCCGGGTCGGCGCCGAACGCGAAGTCCGCGTCGGCGGGGAGCGCGCCGGGCACCTCGCCGCGGCGTACGGCCCGCTGGAGTTCGGGGGCGATCTGCCCGGCGGTCAGCTCCGTGCCCCGGTACGCGACCCAGTCCGCGAAGCCCTCGGAGAGCCAGGACGGGGTGGCGGCCGAGGTGGCGGTCCTGGTCGCGACGTGGGTGGTCTCGTGGGTCAGCACGATCTCCCTGCCGTGGGCCGAGAGCTGCCCGTACGCCTCCGGGTTGACGACGATCCGGTCGGCGGGCGCGACGCCCCGGCGGCCGGTCCCGCCGGTGGTGACGGCGGCGATGCCCCGGTAACCGGCGGCGGGTGCCCCCAGGAGCCCTCCCACGGCCGTCAGGTCCTCGGCCACCAGCACCAGCACCCGGCGCGCCCAGCGGCCCGGCCAGGCGGCCTCGACGGCCGGTACGGCGCGGTCGGCGGCGGCCGCGACGTCCCGCAGCCGCGCCTCGTCGGGCCCGGTGCCGAGGACCAGGCCGTGGGCGCCGCGTACGGCCCGTACCGCGCCCTGCTCCCAGAGCTGGGCGCCCGCCCCGTCGCCCGGCCGGTCGGCGCGCACGTACCAGCGGCCGGCGCGCTCGGTCAGCTCCAGCGCGCGGGGCGTGACGACGGGCGCCGCGTCGTGGCCGGTGAGCCCGTAGCGCAGCTCGGCGCGGACGGCCGCCCGACCGCCGGAGCGCCGTCGTACCTCTGTGAGGTGGTACGCCCAGGAGTCGAGGGGCACGTCGGCGAGGTTCCCGAACTCGGCGCGCGCCGCGGCCCGCGCGGCGGGGTCGAAGGCGGCCAGATGACCGGCCGCGTCACGGTCCAGGAGGGCGGCGGCCCGGCGGTCCAGGGTCCGGCGGATCCCGTCGGCCGCCGGGTCGCCGGACGCGTCGGGGGCGTCGGGGGCGTCGGACGGGCCGGGGGCGCCGGACGCGCCGGCCCCGGCGGGGGCGCGTGCCGGAGCCGTACAGCCGGGGGCGAGGAGCAGCCCGGCCAGCAGCGGCAGGACGGCGCGCCGCCCGACTCCGCCGCCGGGCGCGCCGTCGTCGTCACGTCCCGGGCCCGCCACGCCGCCGATCGTACGGGCCCGGCACGCGTACCCCCACGGCCCGCGGGACGTCAGACCCGGGTGACCGAGGAGACCGGCAGCATGCCGACCGGGTCGTAGCGCACGGAGGCGCCGGGGTACGGGGCGTGGATCACCTGGCCGTTGCCCACGTACATGCCGATGTGGCTGGCGTCGTCGCGGTACGCCACCAGGTCGCCGGGGCGCGCCTGGGAGAGCGGCACCCGCGCCCCCACATGCCGCTGTGCCTGGGAGGTGCGCGGCAGTCCGACACCGGCCTGGGCGTACGCCCACTGCGTGAGCCCCGAACAGTCGAAGCCCGAGGGCCCGTTGGCGCCCCACATGTAGGGCCGGCCGACGGCGCGCTGGGCGGCCTGGACCGCCGCGGCGGCCCGCGCGGAGGGGGGCGCGCCGGGACCGGAGAGCGCGCCGGGCAGCTCACCGCGGTCGGAGCGGGAGGCCCGGTCGTAGGAGGCGCGGTCGGCCTCGGTCAGGGTGTTGAGGAGCCGGCGCGCCTCGGCGAGGCGGCCCTCGACCGTGCGCTTGTGGCGGGCGACGGAGGCCCGGCTGCGCTCCAGCTCTGCGAGGTCACGGGCGGCCTCGCTGCGCACCTGCCCGAGGCTCCGCTGCGCCAGCCCGAGCTCCTTCAGGGCGCCGGACTGGCGGGCGCCGACCCGGTCGAGGACGGCGGCCTTCTCCAGGTAGCCGTCCGGGTCGGAGGAGAGCAGCAGGGCCAGGGCGGGGTCGACGCCGCCCGAGCGGTACTGGGCGCCGGCGAGCGAACCGAGCGCGCCGCGCATCGTGTTGACGCGCTCCTGGCCGCGCGCCGCCCTGTCCTGCGCCGAGTCGAGCAGCGTCCGCAGCTCGGTGACGCGTTCGCCCGCCTTGTTGTACGACTCGGTGGCCCGCTCGGCCTGCTCGAAGAGCCGGTCGACCTGGGCCCGGGTCGCCTCGGGCGTCGCCTGCGGGTCGGCACCCGCCGGGGCGGCGCCGAGCGCCACCGCCGTCGTGGCCGCCGCGAGGGACACGGCGGCGACGGCACTGCCGCGGGGGCCGGAACGCAGAGCAGACCGGCCGGACTGTGAGGGACGGCGATGGGACACCACGGGAAGCCGAACTCCCTTCCGCTGTACGCGCTGGCGCAGCCCTGCCGCCCGGTGGGCGGACCGCTGGCCGGTGCTGCGCGGAGCAGACAGTAGCCGGGCGATCACGGAGCGGCCAACGACCGCCCCGGGCACACAAAGTGACGCCCCGCCGTAGACCTCAAGGTCATCGGCGGGGCGCGGGTGTCAGCGTATGCGGTGGGAATTCGCCCGAATGGGCGGGTGTCGAGCCGGCGATGACCGCTCGGGCACGCGGGCCCTCAGGCCACCGGACTCCCGGCGGTCAGCCGATGCGGACACCGAACTGGAACGGCATGTTCCCGATGGCCTCGTAGCGAACGCTGGCGCCCGGCTTGGGAGCGTGCAGCACCTGGCCGTTGCCCGCGTAGAAGCCGACGTGGTGCAGGTCGCCGTAGAAGATGACCAGGTCGCCCTTCTGGAGCTGCCCCTGCGAGAGCCGCGTACCGGCGTTGGCCTGGGCCTCGGAGGTCCGCGGGATGGAGACGCCGGCCTGCGCGTACGCCCAGGAGGTGAGCCCGGAGCAGTCGAACGAGCCGGGCCCGGAGGCACCGTAGACGTACGGCGTGCCGATCTTGCCCTGGGCGGCGGCGAACGCGGCGGCCGCGCGCGACGAGGAGGCGGGGGCGTCCCCGAGGTCGGCGCGGGCGGACGAACCGCCACCGCTGCCGCTGCCCCGGCTGGCGCGCTCCTCGTCGGCCTTGACCAGCTCGGCGCGCTCCTTCTCGGTGAGCGTGTTGAGCAGCTTCTGCGCGGCGCTGAGCTTGGTCTGGACTTCCTTCTTCTTCGCGGTGAGCACCTTGCGGGTCTCCGCGAGGTCCTTGACCTTGCCCTGGGCCTCCTTGCGCTGCTGCGCGAGGGTTCGCTGCTTGTCCTGGATCTGCCGGAGCGACTCGGCCTGCTTGGAGCTGATCTGGTCGAGCGTGCCCGCCTTCTCCAGGTAGCTGTCCGGGTCCGAGGAGAGGAAGAGCTGGAGCGCGGGGTCGATGCCGCCGGTGCGGTACTGGCTGCTGGCCATCAGACCGAGGCCGTCGCGCATCTGGTTGAGCTCGTCCTGGCCGCGGGCGACCTTGTCCTGGATGGCGCCGACCTGCTTCTCCAGCTTCTTCTGCGCCTCTTCGGCGCCGCTGGCCTTCTCGGTGGCCCGCTCCGCGTCCTCGTAGAGCTTGTCGACCTTCTCCTTGACGTCCGCCTTGCTCGGCGTCGGCGCGGCGTTGGCGGCCTGGGAGCTCAGGGCGACAGCGGCGGCGGCGGTCGCGGTGAGGACGGTCACCCGGGTACGGCTCGGGGGCTTGGGACGACGGTGGGACGCCACGGAGGCGAGCTCCTTCTTCCTCAGCCGCCTGCCGGTCCTCGGGTGGGGGACGTCAGTCCCGGCTCCGCGCGTACGGCTCCCCCGCGAACTGGGCCGAACTGCGCGAAAACGGCGGTTCCTTCACTGCCACCCCGGATGGGTGATCAACCGCGCGAAGGTTCGAGGCATGACCCTAGTGACCTCCTTGTGATCAGTTCAAATCCTTGTAAGGAAAAACTCCGTCACGAAGCACATTATTTACAGACGCCGACAGCCAGCCGATCGGCAATACACATGCAGTAGCGAACATTTGACATCACACCCATGCAAGCACCGATCAATTCGGGCATTCGCCACCACAGTTGGCCATACGCCAACCGACCGGGCCGATCGGCCACGCGTACGCGCCCCGACCGGTCGCCCGTCAGGCGCGGGAGAGCCGCTTCAGCAGCAGGGCGGAGGCGACGGGCCGGGCACCGGCGCGGGCGACCCCGTCCGCGACCTCGCGGTCGGTGGAGACCACCACCACGGGGCGCCCCGGCGGCTCCGCCCTGACGAGCTGGCGGATCAGCTCGTCCGCGGTCACCCCCGGCTTGGAGAAGAGCACCCGCACCCCGCGCGGCGGCGCGAGCAGCACCGGCGCGGCCAGCTCCGCGCCGTCGAAGACACAGGTCACCTCGGCGCCCGTCTGCGCCGCGAGCATGGCGAGCCCGCCCAGCAGCCGCAGCCGCTGCTTCTCCAACGGCATCGTGGGATAACCGGTCTTGGTCACGTTGTAGCCGTCCACGATCAGATGTGCCTGCGGCAGCGCGAGCAACTGATCGAGCAGCGCCGGATCCATGTCGGAGAGCGCGCGGGCCGCCACGTCCTTGGGTGACATCCGGCCGGGCTCCACCGCGTCGACCGTGTCGGCGGGCCGGCTGGCGGCGGGCGGCAGCGCGAGCTCACGGCGCAGCCCCTGCGCCGACTCCAGCACCGTGTCCAGCAGCAGCCGCAGCCGCATGTCCTCGACCGAGCGGCCCTCGCGCGCGGCCCGGCGGCTCGACTCGACGGTGGACTCCGCCTCCGCGAGCCGCGCCCTGATCCGGCGCGTCTCGCTCTCGGCCGCCGACACCTGGGCCGCGCTCTCCGTCCTGAAGGCCTCGGACTCCGCGTGCGCGCGGCGCAGGGCGGCGTCGCCGCGCTTCACATCGCTGAGCGCGCTGCGCAGCTTACGGTGGAGCACCTCGGTCTCCTTGCGCGCGGCGTCCAGCTCCGCACGCAGCCGCTCCGTCTCGCTCTTCGTCTGCGACCTGGCGGCGGACAGCTCCGCGCGCAGCCGCTCCAGCTCACGCCGGGTCTCCTCATCGGCGCGCTCGGCGTCGGCGCGCTGCGCCTCCTCACCGGCGGCGGCGACCAGTTTCACCCATCCGGGCGGTCTGAGCACATACGCGGCGGCCGCTACGTCGACGGGGTCGGCCGCGGCGGGCGGCGACCCGGACTGCAGGGCGGCGGCCAGCTCCGGCTGGGCCTGGCCGATCCGCTCGCCGATGCGCTGCCGGAACAGGGGGTCGCTCTCCAGCGCGGCGGCCATCGCATTGCCCGCGAATTTCGCACGCCTGTTCGGAGTGAAGCGCGCGTACTGCCGCAGCTGGGCGGGCAGCTCGGTGACGGTCAGCCCGCCGAAGGCGTCCGAGACGAGCGCGACGACCCGGCGTCGTACGCCGTCGGGGAGCGGGCGGTCGAGCGCCTCCGCGGCGCCACCGCCGGCCGCACCGGCCGGCTCAGCACCGCTCGCGGGCTGCTCCACGATCCGTCACCCCATCCACCCCTTACGGGCGGTTCCCTCAGGAACCGGCACCCGGCCTGTCCACCAGCTCGATCTGATCCACGGCGTTGCACCAGCGGCAGCGCACCGACTCGATGGTCTCACTGACCACCTCACGCTCCTCGACCGTCGGCTCCCCGGCCAGGTCCAGATGGACGTACTCGACGACCTTGGACGAGCGCGTCACATCGAACCTGGTCAGATTGCCGCACAAGGTACAGCGCCACCGGGTGGAGGCCGTGGGCTGCGGAACCGTCGGAAGTGCTGCCATCGTGGCGTCCCCTCGCTCTTCATTTCCATCGTCCCTAAGCGGTGCCCCGCGATGCGGCGTCGAACCGCGGACGGCACCCGGCAACCCTACGGCCTCACGGCTCTCCCCCGGCGCCACGGGCTTCGAAGCGGGCTCTCTCCTCGCCTGGGTGCGGTACGGGCGTACCGATAGAGTGAGGGGTCCAGTCGGCGGCCACCGAGGGAGAACGCCAACCGTGATCACCGCGATCGTGCTCATCAAGACCAGCGTGGACCGTATCCCCGAGATCGCCGAGGCGATCTCCGCTCTGGACAACGTCAGCGAGGTCTTCTCCGTGACCGGGCAGTACGACCTGATCGCCATGGTCCGGGTCGCCAAACACGACGACCTGGCGGATGTGATCCCCGGCCGGATCAGCAAGATCGCCGGCGTCGAGGCCACGGACACGCACGTCGCGTTCCGTACGTACTCCCAGCACGACCTGGAGGCGGCCTTCGCGATCGGACTCGACGCGTAGACCGCCTCGGACAGGCAGGGCAGACACGGCAGGCGGGGCGGGCGCGACGGGAGCCGCCCGCCGACGGCCCGCCGGGGGCCTCCGGGTGAGGTACGGAGCTATGCGGCCGCGCCGTCCCGGTCCGGGACGCAACGGCCTTCCTCCGTACGGTAGTTCCACCGCGCGCCGTCGCTCACCAGCTCCCGCACCGCGCGCACGAAGCGCTCCACGTGCTCGTCCGGCGTCCCCGCGCCGAAGCTGACCCGGATCGCGTTGAGCGAGCGCTCACCCGGCTCGGCCTCCGGGGCGCCGCACTCCCCCGGGTCCTGCGGGTCGCTGCCCAGCAGCGTCCTGACCAGCGGGTGGGCGCAGAACAGACCGTCCCGTACGCCGATGCCGTACTCGGCGGAGAGCGCGGCGGCGAAGTGCGAGCTGTTCCACCCCTCCACCACGAACGACAGGACGCCGACCCGCGGCGCGTCGTCGCCGAAGAGCGAGAGCACCTGGACCTCGGGCACCGTCGCCAGTCCCGCGCGCACCTCGGCGACCAGCCGCTGCTCCCGGGCGGCCAGCGCGTCGAACCCCGCCTCGGTGAGCGCCTGGCAGGCGGAGGCGATCGCGTAGACGCCGATGACGTTGGGCGAGCCGGCCTCGTGGCGGGCGGCCGTGGCGTGCCAGTCGACGTCCACCCCGCCGTCGGCACGGCGCGCCACCTTGCGGCTGGCGCCGCCGCCCGCGAGATACGGCTCGGCGTCCTGGAGCCAGTCGGCGCGGCCCGCGAGGACCCCGGAGCCGAACGGCGCGTACAGCTTGTGGCCGGAGAAGGCGACCCAGTCGACGCCGAGTTCCGCGATGTCCACGGCGTGGTGCGGGACGAGCTGCGCGGCGTCGAGGACGATCCGGGCGCCGTGGGCGTGCGCGGCGGCGGTCAGCTCCCGTACGGGCCACAGCTCACCGGTCACGTTGGACGCGCCCGTCACGCAGACCAGCGCCGGCGCGCCCGGGTCGCGCTCGGCCAGCGCCCGCTCCAGGGTGGCGACGGCCTCGGCCGGGGTGCGCGGCGCGTTGAGGTAGGTGACCCGGGCGTCGCGCCAGGGCAGCAGCGAGGCGTGGTGCTCGGTCTCGAAGACGAAGACCTGGCAGCCGGCCGGCAGCACGGCCGCCAGCAGGTTGAGGGAGTCGGTGGTCGAGCGGGTGAAGACGACCTGGTCGTCGGCGCGGCAGCCGAGGAACTCCGCGACCGTGCGGCGGCTGTTCTCGAAGAGGTCGGTGGAGAGCTGCGAGAGGTAGCCGGCGCCGCGGTGGACGCTTCCGTAGTACGGGGCGTAGGCGGCGACGTCGTCCCACACCCGCTGGAGGGCCGGGGCGCTGGCGGCGTAGTCGAGGGCCGCGTACGTGACCTCGCCGCCGGTGACGAGCGGGACGGTCACATCGCGGCCGAGCACCGGGAGCGGTGCTCCACAGGCGGGGTCCTCGGACCCGGCGGAGGCAGCGGTGGCGGTGGTGGAGGCAGCGGAGGAGGAGGCGTTGGGGCGTGCGGACATGGCGTTGTCTCCCGGCGAGAAGAGTCGGAACAGCTTCAAGGACCCACACGGCGCCGTAACAGCATGACGGCATGACAGAGGTGGCGCCAGATGCGGATGTTGCCTCGACGCACGGAAGAGACCGTACGGAGGCGTGTGGAAGAAGGGGCGTAAGAGCCCTAACGCATTCGCTTGCTCACGAGACTGCTCCCTTGAGGACCAGGACCCCAAAGGTGAGAAGGGGTCCGCGCTTGCCGCGGACCTCGCTGCCCACGGCCTGGTCTTCACCCGGGGCACCCCGCCACGGACGGAGGGTTGCCGGACAGCGAGCCGGGGCCTTAATCGCTGTCACTCATGACCTTGGCCGAAAGTATCGCACGGCGGCCTGAACCCCCCAAGTGCTGTCCGCGATACGGGACGGGGCGCGGGGGCGGGGCAGGGCACGGGGCAGGGGACGGGCACGGGGCGGGCGCGAGCACCGCACGAGCACGGGCGGGCACAGGCAGGGGCCGGGACGCGCGCTCCGCGCCCCGGCCCCTCCCCTGCGTCCGGTCAGGCGTTGCTGGCCGCCACCCAGCGGGCCAGCGCGTCCCGCGCCGCGCCCGAGTCGATCGCCTCCGCGGCCCGCGCGATCCCCGCCGTGAGCTGGCTCTCCAGCGGCTCGCCCGTCAGGTCCAGCGCCACCAGCGCCGCCGCCGAGTTGAGCAGCACCGCGTCCCGTACGGGACCGGCCTCGCCCGCCAGCAGCCGGCGCGCGACATCGGCGTTGTACGAGGCGTCCGCGCCGCGCAGCGCCTCCACCGGGACCAGGTCCAGGCCGACATCGCGCGGGTCGAAGGGCTGCTCGGTCACCTTGCCGTCCCGCACGGTCCACACCCGGGAGGTCGCGGTGGTGGTCAGCTCGTCGAGCCCGTCGTCGCCGCGGAAGACCAGCGACGAGTTGCCCCGCTCGGCGAGGACCCCCGCGACGATGGGCGCCATCCGGATGTCCGCCACACCCACCGCCTGGGCTCTGACCCGGGCCGGGTTGGTGAGCGGGCCGAGGATGTTGAAGGTGGTCTGCGCGCCCAGTTCCTTGCGCGCCTTGGCCGCGTACCGCAACGCCGGGTGGAACTTGACCGCGAAGCAGAACGTGATGCCCGCTTCCTCCGCGACCTCGGCGACCCGCTCCGGTGTCAGCTCCAGATTGACGCCGAGCTTCTCCAGTACGTCCGAGGCACCGCTCGCGGAGGACGAGGCGCGGTTGCCGTGCTTGACGACCTTGGCGCCCGTGCCCGCCACGACGATCGCGGACATGGTGGAGATGTTGACGGTCTTGGCGAGATCGCCTCCGGTGCCGACGATGTCGACCGTACGGCCGGGCACCTCGATGGTGTGGGCGTGCGTGTACATGGCGCGGACCAGACCCGAGACCTCCTCGACCGTCTCGCCCTTCGCCCGCAGCGCCACCGCGAAGCCGGCGATCTGCGCGTCGGTGGCCTCGCCGCCCATGATGCGGTCCATGGCCCACGCCGTGTCGTCGGTGGTCAGGTTCTCGCCGCGCAGCAGGGGGTTCAGTACGCCCGGCCAGGTGCGGGCCGCCACGGTGTCGCCTCCGACAGGGGTCACAGCGCTCATGCTCGCTCCTGGGTGTCTGGGACGGCTGCGTGGGCCTCGTACGGTGTGACGGTGTACGGCCCGGCCGCAAGCCTATCGGCGTAGCCGGGCCCCGGTGGAAGAGTGCCCGTACTGCGGACGCGTGGGCGCGTACGACACCGCGGGGGGGCACGCCGAGGGCCCCGGCCGGCTCCCTGGGGAGACCGGGCCGGGGCCCTCGGTGGTGGCGACCTGTGTCAGGCCGGGCGATCAGTGGTGGCCGTGGCCGCTGGTGATCTCCTTGTACTCCTCCGCGGTGGGCTTGGGGAGCTGGTTGTTCTCGCCGTAGTAGCCCTTGCTCAGCTTGACCCTGAGCTTCTCGACGGGCGACACCTTGCGGCGTACCCCGTTCTCGTCGGTCTCGGGGCCCAGCTCGGCGGGCTGGTACTGCTCGTGCGCGGTCAGCTTGTGCAGGTCGCCCTGGTCCAGCGGGGTGTGGACCTCGATGAACTCACCGTGCGGCAGCCGCTTGATGACACCGGACTCGCGGCCGTGCAGCACCTTCTCGGCGTCGCGTCGCTGGAGACCGATGCAGATCCGCTTGGTGACGATGAAGGCGATGACCGGTCCGACGAAGAAGGCGATCCGGACGAACCAGGTGATCGCGTTGATCGACAGATGGAAGTGCGTCGCCCACAGGTCGTTACCGCCACCGACCAGCAGAATGAAGTACCAGGTCAGCCAGGCCACACCGAACGCGGTACGCGTCGGGGCGTTGCGCGGGCGGTCCAGGATGTGGTGCTCGCGCTTGTCCCCGGTGACCCAGGACTCGATGAACGGGTAGACCGCGATCGTGACCAGCACCAGCGGGAAGATGACCAGCGGGATGAAGACACCCAGGACGAGCGTGTGTCCCCACGCGTTGATCTCCCAGCCGGGCATCACACGGATGAGGCCTTCGGAGAAGCCCATGTACCAGTCGGGCTGGGCGCCGGTGGAGACCTGGTCGGGCCGGTACGGGCCGAGGGCCCAGATCGGGTTGATCGTGGCGATCGCGGAGACGATCGCGATGACCCCGAAGACCAGGAAGAAGAAGCCTCCGGCCTTGGCCATGTAGACCGGCAGCAGCGGCATGCCGACGACGTTGGTGTTCGTCTTGCCGGGGCCCGCGAACTGCGTGTGCTTGTGGTAGAAGACCAGGATCAGGTGGGCCACGACCAGACCCAGCATGATGCCGGGCAGCAGCAGGATGTGGACCGAGTAGAACCGGGCCACGAAGTCGCCGCCGGGGAACTCGCCGCCGAACAGGAACATCGACAGGTACGTTCCGACGACCGGCACCGACAGGACCGCGCCCTGCATGAACCGCACACCGGTACCGGAGAGCAGGTCGTCCGGGAGCGAGTAGCCGGTGAACCCGGTGAACATGCCCAGGACGAAGAGCAGGAAGCCGAACAGCCAGTTGACCTCGCGCGGCTTGCGGAAGGCGCCCGTGAAGAAGACGCGCATCATGTGGACCAGCATGGCCGCGAGGAAGATCAGCGCCGCCCAGTGGTGGATCTGCCGGATGAGCAGACCGCCGCGGACGTCGAAGCTGATGTCCAGCGTGGAGGCGAACGCCTCCGACATCATCACGCCCTGGAGCGGGACGTAACCGCCGTGGTACTCCACCTCGTTCATCGACGGGTGGAAGAACAGCGTCAGGTACACACCCGTGAGGATGATGATGATGAAGCTGTAGAGGCAGATCTCCCCGAGCATGAAGGACCAGTGGTCCGGGAAGATCTTCCGCATGTTGGCCTTGGCCAGGCTGTAGATGCCCAGCCGGCCGTCCGCCCAGTCGGCCACCCGCTCGCCCGCGGGCGCTTTACGGGCCTTGTCGTCCGTCGTGGCAGTGGTCGTCGTGGTACTCATCCGCGCTCCCAGAAGGCCGGGCCGACGGGCTCGGCGAAGTCGCCGAGTGCCTCAAGGTTGCCCTCCGCGTTCACGCCGATCCGCAGCTGCGGCAGGGCGTGACCGGCGGGGCCGAAGATGACGCGCGCGCCGTCGGAGAGGTCGAAGGTGGACTGGTGGCACGGGCAGAGCACGTGGTGCGTCTGCTGCTCGTACAGGCTGATCGGGCACCCGACGTGGGTGCAGATCTTCGAGAACGCCACGATCCCCTGGTGGGACCAGTCCAGTTCCTGCTTGTCCTTGATCTCGTCCGGCTGGATCCGGACGATCATCAGGGCGGCCTTGGCGATCTCCTTCTGGAACTCCTCGCTGTGCTGCTCCAGACCCTCGGGCATGGCGAAGGTCAGCGAGCCCGTGACGACGTCCTCGGGACGCAGCGGCTCCATCGTGTTCATGTTGATGAGCTGCTTGCCCTTGGCCCACAGGGTCGAGCGGAGCTTCTTCTCGGGCAGCGGACCGAGGTCGCGCAGGAGCACGACGCCGGAGAGCGGTACGAGCGCCAGCGCGCCGAACATCGTGTTGCGGATCAGCTTGCGCCGGCCGAAGCCCGACTCGGCCGCACCCGCGGCGAAGTCCTCCAGGACCTTCGCCTTGACCTCGGGCGGCGCCTCGATCGGGTGCCGGTCGTCGGCGATCTCCACGTCCGACATCAGCGTGCGGGCCCAGTGGACCGCGCCGGCGCCGATGGCGAACAGGGCGACACCGAGGGTCACACCCAGCGAGAAGTGCAGGATGCTGACGTGCCCGAACGGGAAGATGAAGACGCTCTTGTCGACCGGGAAGGCGACGAACGAGGCGATGAACGCGACCGTCGCCAGCATCGACAGCAGGAACAGGCCGGCGACGGTGCGCTCGGACCGCTTGGCCGCCCGCTCGTCGATGTCCTGGATGCGCGGCTTGTGGGCCGGCATCCCCGGATCCGCGAAGGGATCGTCGGCGCGCGCCACCTCGCCGTGCGCGGCGGCTTGGCCGCTCGGCAGGGTCTCTTCTACTGAATTCTCTTGGCTACTCATGACTTCTTGGCCTTAGCGGTGTGGGCCGCGACCCAGACGGCGACGGCGATCAATGCGCCCAGTCCGAAGATCCAGGCGAACAGCCCCTCGCTGACGGGGCCGAGGCCGCCGAGGGAGAGGCCGCCGGGGCTGACGGTCTCATCCCCGTTCACCGCCTTGACGTACGCGATGATGTCCTTCTTCTGCTGCTCCGGCATCGAGGAGTCGGGGAAGGAAGGCATGTTCTGCGGGCCGGTCTGCATGGCCTCGTAGATGTGCTTCGGATCCACGCCCTCAAGGCTCGGTGCGGACTTGCCGTGCGTCAGCGCGCCACCCTCACCGGTGAAGTTGTGGCACTGGGCGCAGTTGGTGCGGAACAGTTCGCCACCCTTGCCGATGTCGGCACCGTCGGGGCTGTACTGGTTCTCGGTCGGCGTGATCGGGCCGGCGCCGAGGGACGCGACGTACGCGGCGAGCTGGTCGATCTGCTTCTGGTCGTAGATGACCTTCTTCTTCGGTACCTGCGCGCCGGGCTGCTGGGCCGGCATGCGGCCGGTGCCGACCTGGAAGTCCACGGCGGCGGAGCCGACCCCGACCAGGCTCGGGCCGTCAGAGGTCCCCTGACCGCCGACTCCGTGGCAGCTTGCGCAGCCCACGGTGTAGAGCTTCTTGCCCTCCTCGATGGCGAGGGACTGGGCGGTCTCGTCAGCCTGTGCCTTGCTCGCGGGCGCGAACGCGGCGTACAGCCCCCCGGTGGCCGCCAGCGCGAAGAGTAGGACGACGATCGCCGCCAGCGGATGGCGTCGTCGTGCGGAGAGCTTTTTCACGGATTACCCCGGTGTCAGGATCTTCTGCGTCGGTGCTTCTGGACTGTGTCTGTCGGGCGGCGCGCGTCGGGCGCGGCGTCCGGCTACTTGATCAAGTAGATCGTGGCGAAAAGGCCGATCCAGACGACATCGACAAAGTGCCAGTAATAGGACACGACGATGGCGGCGGTCGCCTGCTCGTGGGTGAACCTCTTGGCCGCGTACGTCCTGCCCAGGACGAACAGGAACGCGATCAGACCCCCCGTCACGTGCAGACCGTGGAAGCCGGTGGTCAGGTAGAACACCGAGCCGTACGGGTCGGAGGAGAGCGAGATGCCGTCCTTCTTGACCAGCTCGGTGTACTCGAAGACCTGGCCGCCGATGAAGATCGCACCCATCACGAACGTGACCACGAACCACGTGCGGAGCTTCTTCACGTCACCGCGCTCGGCGGCGAAGACGCCGAGCTGGCAGGTGAGGGAGGAGAGCACCAGGATCGTGGTGTTCGTCGCCGAGAACGGGACGTTCAGGGCATGAGCCATTTCCTTCCAGTAATCCGCCCCCATCACCGATCGCAGGGTGAAGTACATCGCGAAGAGGGCCGCGAAGAACATCAGCTCGGAACTCAGCCAAATGATGGTTCCGACACTGGTGAGGTTCGGCCGATTGACCGACGGGTGCGCGTGCCCGGTTTCTACTGTCGTTGCTGTCGCCACGACCGACATTATGTCGGTCGCTTATCTCGCGCTGACTCCCGGGGTGCCGTTCGGTGTGTCCATGGGGTGTGTCCAGCTCGAACGGACCGGCGAAGGCCTGTCCTCACCCGTGCTGACACGGTGTCCGACGGAGTACGATCCGCGCATCGGTTCAGGGCCGTGGAGCCCTGGAGCCCCCGCAGACACCGATGTCACGGAGGAACAATGCAGCCGACCGCCACCGTGCTGGTCTACAGCGACGACGCGAACACCCGCGAGCAGGTCAGGCTGGCGGCGGGCCGGCGGCCGGCCGCCGATGTCCCACCGGTCGAGTTCGTGGAGTGCGCGACCCTGCCCGCGGTGCTCGAACGGCTGGACCGCGGCGGGATCGACGTCTGCGTCCTGGACGGCGAGACGGCCCCCGCGGGCGGTATGGGCGTCGCCCGGCAGATCAAGGACGAGATCTTCAACTGCCCGCCCGTGCTGCTGCTGATCGGCCGCCCGCAGGACGCCTGGCTGGCCACCTGGAGCCGCGCGGACGCCGCGGTGACCCTGCCGGTCGAGCCGGTCGGCTTCGCGGACGCCCTGGCCTCACTGCTGCGCTCCAGGCTCGCCGTGGACGCCTGACGAGCGGTTTCCGTACGGGACGGACGTGTACGGCCGTACGTACGGACACACGGGCGGACGCAGCGGACGTACGGGCATAACGGCGGCCGGGGTGCCTCGCACCCCGGCCGCCGCCGTACCGGGCCCGTGCACGGGGCTCAGATCGCCGGGCGCAGCCGCGCCGGGTCGGCGAGCGAGCTGCCCTCCCGGGTGCCGGCCTGGAGGACGCTGCCCTTGCGCCAGTCCTTCCAGTCCACGTTCCAGTCGCCGTAGCCGTTGCCGAAGTCCTCCATGTAGTCACCGGCGCTGTTGATGACCTGGACGATGTCGCCCTCCCTGACGGTCTCGAAGAACCAGGCGGCGTTGCCGGTGGACATGCCGGTGCAGCCGTGGCTGACGTTCGCCGCGCCCTGGGAGCCCACGGACCACGGTGCGGCGTGCACGTACTCACCGCTCCAGGTCACCCGGGTCGCCCAGTAGACCGGCAGGTCGTACCCCTCGCCGCCGCCGATGCCGACGGTGGAGCCGCGCATCCGCACGAAGTACTCCTTGCCGAGCACGACCTTGATGCCGTTACGGGTGGAGAAGCCCGGCTTGCCGGTGGTCACCGGGATGGTGTTGATCTCCTCGCCGTTGCGGTAGATCGTCATGGAGTGCGCCGATGCGTCGGTGATGGCCTCGATCTTGTCGCCGATGGTGAGCTTCAGCGGCTTGGTGGCCTTTCCGTACAGCTTGTCCGAGATCTTCACCCCTTCGAGGTTGCTGACGGCGGTGATCTTGCTGTTCGCGGGCCAGTACTCCTTGGGCCGGAAGTGCATCGTCTCGTCGTCCACCCAGTGCCAGGTGCCGCCGTCCGCGGCGGGCGTGGAGCGTACCTTCAGGGAGCGCTCCACGATGGCTCTGGCCGCCTTGGACTTGACGGGCTCGCTGAGGGTGGCGGTGATCGGCTGGCCGACGCCGTACGTGCCCGCGTCGGGGCCGAACTCGACCTCCAGGGTCTTCTTCGGCTTGGCGGTCTGGAAGGTGAGCGCCCGGGAGCCGGGCTTGCCCTCCTCGTTCTCCGTGGCGACCCGGACGGTGTAGCGGGCACCGGCGGCCAGCGGGGCCGTGGAGCGCCAGCGCATCCCGTCGGCGGTGAGTTCGCCCGCCAGGTAGTGGCCGCCCGCGTCGACCGCCGTGACGTCCGTGATCCGGCCGTCGCGGCTCTTGGAGACCACTTCGAGCGGCTTGTCGGGGTTCACCTTCTTGCCCCCCGCGGCGACGCTGAAGACGATCTGCCCGTCGGCGTCGTACGGCTTGTTGGAGAGCGGGTGGGTCTCGGGACCGCCGCACGCGGTCGCGCACGCCCCGAGGGACACGACCAGTACGGTGCAGCTCAGGACGGCGCGCAAGCGTGGCGTGTGGTTCATGAGCACACGGTAAGAACATTCGCCGCCGGCAGCGCGACGAGTGATGCAAACGGGGGGCCCGGTCACTCCTGGTAGGAGTGACCGGGCCCCCCGGGGTCCGCGGTAGGCACCAGCGGTAGGTACTACTGGTTCCGGCTACTGGTTTCCGCTACTGGTTCTGGTTCTCACCGCGGTAGAACTCGAAGACCCAGCCCCACAGGCCGACCAGGATCAGCGGCAGCGAGAAGTACAGCAGCCACCAGCCGATGGCGACGCCCAGGAAGGCGAGCGCGCCGCCGATGGCGAGCGAGAACGGCTGCCAGCTGTGCGGGGCGAAGAACCCCACCTCACCGGCCTCGTCCGCGACGTCGGCCTCCTTGTTGTCCTGCGCGAGCGCGTCCATCCGCCGGGCCGTGAAGGCCAGGTAGAAGCCGATCATCACGCTCAGGCCGAAGGCCAGGAACAGCGCCGTCGTACCGACCGGCTCCTTCGACCAGACGCCGTACACGATGGCCACGGCGAGGATGAAGACACTCAGCCAGATGAACATCCTGCCTTGGATCTTCACTTGCCGGCCTCCTTGCCACCGGCGAGGGCACCGGCCGCGGCCCCGTGGCCGGCGTTCTCAAGCTGGTCGAGCGCGGCGATCTCGGGGTGGTGCAGATCGAACGCGGGGGATTCCGAACGGATCCGCGGCAGCGTGAGGAAATTGTGCCGCGGCGGCGGGCAGGAAGTCGCCCATTCGAGTGAACGGCCGTAGCCCCATGGGTCGTCGACCTCGACCTTCTTGCCGTACTTGGCGGTCTTCCACACGTTGTAGAAGAACGGCAGGATCGACAGACCGAGCACGAACGAACTGATCGTGGAAATGGTGTTCAGCGCGGTGAAACCGTCGGACGCGAGATAGTCCGCGTAACGGCGCGGCATACCTTCGGCACCCAGCCAGTGCTGGACGAGGAAGGTGCCGTGGAAGCCGATGAACAGCGTCCAGAAAGTGATCTTCCCGAGCCGCTCGTCCAGCATCTTCCCGGTGAACTTCGGCCACCAGAAGTGGAAGCCGGCGAACATCGCGAACACGACCGTCCCGAACACCACGTAGTGGAAGTGCGCCACCACGAAGTAGGAGTCCGACACGTGGAAGTCCATCGGGGGCGACGCCAGGATGACACCGGTGAGTCCGCCGAAGAGGAACGTCACCAGGAACCCGATCGTCCACAGCATCGGCGTCTCGAAGGACAGTGAGCCCTTCCACATCGTGCCGATCCAGTTGAAGAACTTCACCCCGGTGGGCACCGCGATCAGGAACGTCATGAACGAGAAGAACGGCAGGAGCACCCCGCCCGTCACATACATGTGGTGCGCCCACACCGTGACCGACAGACCCGCGATCGAGATCGTCGCCGCGACCAGACCGATGTAACCGAACATCGGCTTCCGCGAGAAGACCGGAATGACTTCCGAGACGATCCCGAAGAACGGCAAGGCGATGATGTACACCTCGGGATGCCCGAAGAACCAGAAGAGGTGCTGCCACAGCAGCGCCCCGCCGTTGGCCGCGTCGAAGATGTGCGCACCGAACTTACGGTCCGCCTCCAGCGCGAAGAGCGCCGCCGCCAGCACCGGGAAGGCCAGCAGGACCAGCACACCGGTCAGCAGCACGTTCCAGGTGAAGATCGGCATCCGGAACATCGTCATGCCAGGCGCCCGCATGCAGATGATCGTGGTGATGAAGTTGACCGACCCG
Source organism: Streptomyces sp. NPDC088124 (assembly GCF_040685895.1). Taxonomy (NCBI): domain Bacteria; kingdom Bacillati; phylum Actinomycetota; class Actinomycetes; order Kitasatosporales; family Streptomycetaceae; genus Streptomyces; species Streptomyces sp. NPDC088124. The sequence continues at coordinate 147,447 of NZ_JBFBJB010000002.1, forward strand.
AGAATCGTCCCGAACCCGGAGAACGCCAGACCCATGATCCACAGGTCCGCGCCGATACCCGGCGACCGGACCGCGTCCGACAGCGGCGAGTACGCGAACCACCCGAAGTCCGCCGCGCCCTGCGGGGTGATGAAACCACTCACCGCGATCAGCGAACCGAAGAGGTACAGCCAGTAGGCGAACATGTTCAGCCGCGGGAACGCCACATCCGGCGCCCCGATCTGCAGCGGCATGATCCAGTTCGCGAAACCCGCGAACAACGGCGTCGCGAACATCAGCAGCATGACCGTGCCATGCATCGTGAACGCCTGGTTGAACTGCTCGTTCGACATGATCTGCGTACCCGGACGGGCCAGCTCGGCGCGCATGAAGAGCGCCATCACCCCGCCGATGCAGAAGAACGCGAACGACGTGATCAGATACATCGTGCCGATCGTCTTGTGGTCAGTGGTCGTCAACCACTTCACCACGACGTTGCCCGGCTGTTTGCGCCGTACCGGCAGCTCGTTCTCGTACGAGTCCTCTGCTGCTGCGGCGGCACCCTGGGGTTCGTTGAGGATGCTCACAGTTTGTTCGTCTCCGCATTCCTGGCCGGATCCGTCTGCGCGATGCCCGACGGGATGTAGCCGTTCTGGCCCTTCTCGGCCAGCTCTTCCAGGTGCTTCTGGTAGCGCTCCGGGGAGACCACCTTGACGTTGAAGAGCATCCGCGAGTGGTCGACACCGCAGAGCTCGGCGCACTTACCGAGGAAGGTGCCCTCCTGGTTCGGGGTGACCTCGAAGGAGTTGGTGTGCCCCGGGATGACGTCCTGCTTCATCAGGAACGGCACCACCCAGAAGGAGTGGATGACGTCGCGCGAGGTCAGGATGAACCGGACCTTCTCGCCCTTGGGCAGCCACAGCGTCGGACCCGGGTTGTTGGTCTGCGGGTTCCGCGTGCCCGGGACGCCGTAGTCGTAGACGCCCTCCGCGCCCTGGGGGAACTCATCCGTGAACCGCTTGGGGATGGCGTCGAGTTCCTTGGGGATCTCGTTGCCCGTGGCGGGGTTGCCGTCCACGTTCTCGATGTAGTTGAAGCCCCAGCTCCACTGGTAGCCGACCACGTTGATCGTGTGGGCCGGCTTCGCGGAAAGGCTGAGGAGCTTCGACTCGTCCCGTGCGGTGAAGTAGAAGAGCACCGACACGATGATGAGCGGGACCACGGTGTACAGCGCCTCGATGGGCATGTTGTACCGGGTCTGCGGAGGAACTTCCACCTTGGTGCGGCTGCGCCGGTGGAAGATGACGCTCCACAGGATCAGGCCCCATACCAGTACGCCCGTGATGAGCGCTGCCGCCCACGAGCCCTGCCAGAGGGAGAGGATCCGGGGAGCCTCCTCCGTCACTGGGGTGGGCATTCCAAGGCGGGGGAAGTCCTTGTATGTGCAACCCGTGGAGGTCGCGAGGATCAGGCCCGCAGTCAGCACCTGCGGCAGCTTCCGCCGCATCGGGCGCCGCGACGAGCGGTCGGAGCCGTTGGGACTCACGTAGCGCCTTCCCGAGAGTCTCGCCCGCGCGGCCGGCTGCCGCCGTCTCCTGGTCGGCCGCCGGCCCTGACGCGGGCGGGGGTGTGGATGTTTATGCGGACCAAACCCTACTGGACGCGTTTTCAGGCCGTGCGGGGAGGGTGCCCAACGCGCCGCCCGACTCCCCGAAGGAGTGGCCTGTGCTGTTCCGGGGCCGTCCGCGGGCCCGTCGGGCCGCGGGCCGGCCGGGCTCCGCGCGCGACCGGGGCCGGCTCCACGTGTGGGCGGGTCCGCTTCTGACGCCCCCTCCGGCGGCGCGTTAGCGTGGCCGACGTGCCCTACTTCGACGCCGCTTCCTCCGCCCCGCTGCACCCGGTCGCCCGGCAGGCCCTGCAGGCTTCCCTGGACGAGGGGTGGGCGGACCCCGCCCGCCTCTACCGCGAGGGGCGACGGGCCGGACTGCTGCTGGACGCGGCCCGGGAGGCCGCCGCGGAGGCCGTCGGCTGCCGCCCCGACGAACTCGTCTTCACTCCTTCGGGGACACACGCGGTCCACGCCGGGATGTCCGGTGCGCTGGCCGGCCGGCGCCGGGTCGGGCTCGGGGTGACCGTCTCCGCCGTCGAGCACTCCTCGGTGCTCCACGCGGCGTCCGCCCACGAGGCGGCGACCGGCGGGGCGCTGACCGAGGTGCCGGTGGACCGGTACGGGGCGGTGGCGCCGGAGACGTACGCCGGCGCCCTGCACGAGGACACGGCGCTGGCCTGCCTCCAGTCCGCCAACCACGAGGTGGGTACGGAGCAGCCGGTGGCCGAGGTCGCCGAGGTGTGCCGCAGCCGGGGCGTCCCGCTGCTGGTGGACGCGGCGCAGTCGCTGGGCTGGGGCCCGGTGGAGGGCGCCTGGTCGCTGCTGACGGCGAGCGCGCACAAGTGGGGCGGTCCGGCCGGCGTCGGGCTGCTGGCCGTGCGCAAGGGGGTCAGGTTCGCCCCGGGCGGCCCGGCCGACGAACGGGAGTCGGGGCGCGCCCCCGGCTTCCAGAACATCCCGGCGATCGTGGCGGCGGCGGCCTCACTGCGCGCGGTGCGCGCGGAGGCGGCGGCCGAGGCGGTCCGGCTGCGGGCGCTGGTGGAGCGGATCAGGGCGCGGGTCCCGGAACTGGTGTCCGACGTCGAGGTGGTGGGGCATCCGGAGCGGCGGCTCCCCCATCTGGTGACGTTCTCGTGTCTCTATGTTGACGGGGAGGCCCTTCTGCACGAGCTGGACCGGGCCGACTTCTCGGTCTCCTCGGGGTCGTCCTGCACCAGCAGCACGCTGACGCCGTCCCATGTGCTGCGCGCGATGGGCGTGTTGTCGGAGGGGAACGTCCGGGTCTCACTGCCGGCCGGGACGCCGGAGGCGGAGGTGGACCGGTTCCTGGAGGTGCTGCCGGGGGTGGTGTCCGGCGTACGGGAGAGGCTGGGGGCACCGGCCGGGGCGGATGGGGCGGGTGGGACCGGTGGCTCCGGGGTCCTCGACGCCGCCGGTACGGAGCCGTCGTTGGTGGTCGACGCGCTCGGGCGGCGCTGTCCCGTCCCGGTGATCGAGCTGGCCAAGGTGTTCGGCGGGGTGCCGGTGGGCGGGACGGTGACGGTGCTCTCGGACGACGAGGCGGCGCGGCTGGACATCCCCGCGTGGTGCGAGATGCGCGGGCAGGAGTACGTGGGCGAACGCCCGGCGGACCACGGTGTCGCGTATGTGGTCCGCCGGGTGTCGTGATCGCGCCGCCGTGCGCGGCACCCGGTGGGCGGTGGCCGGCCGGGTGGTCTCAGGCGAGGTGGGCCTGGACCTCGGCCGCCGCGTCGTGGCCGTACGCCTTGGTGAAGCGCTCCATGAAGCGGGTCCTGGCCAGGGTGTACTCCTGGGTGCCGACCGTCTCGATGACCAGGGTCGCGAGCATGCAGCCGACCTGCGCCGCGCGCTCCAGGCTGACGCCCCAGGCGAGACCGGAGAGGAACCCGGCGCGGAACGCGTCGCCGACGCCGGTGGGGTCGGCCTTCGCCTCCTCCTCCGGGCAGGCGACCAGGATCGGCTCCTCGCCGGCGCGGTCGATCCGGACGCCGTTCTTGCCGAGGGTGGTGACGCGGTGGCCGACGCGGGAGAGGATCTCGGCGTCGGTCAGGCCCGTCTTGGCCTCGATGAGCCCCTTCTCGTACTCGTTGGAGAAGAGGTACGTGGCGCCGTCGAGGAGGGTGCGGATCTCGTCGCCCTCCATGCGGGCGATCTGCTGCGAGAAGTCCGCGCCGAACGGGATGGAGCGCGTACGGCACTCCTCGGTGTGCCGGAGCATGCCCTCCGGGTCGTCGGCGCCGATCACGACGAGGTCGAGGCCGCCGACGCGGTCGGCGACCTTCTTCAGCTCGATCTGGCGGGCCTCGCTCATGGCGCCCGCGTAGAAGGAGCCGATCTGATTGTGGTCCGCGTCCGTCGTGCAGACGAAGCGCGCGGTGTGCAGGACCTCGGAGATCCGTACGGAGGCGGTGTCGACGCCGTGCCGGTCGAGCCAGGCGCGGTACTCGTCGAAGTCCTGGCCGGCCGCGCCGACCAGGATGGGGCTGGTGCCGAGCTGACCCATGCCGAAAGCGATGTTCGCGCCGACACCGCCCCTGCGCACCTCTAGGTTGTCGACCAGGAAGGAGAGGGAGACCGTGTGGAGCTGATCCGCGACGAACTGATCCGCGAAACGGCCGGAGAAGGTCATCAGATGGTCGGTGGCGATGGAGCCGGTGACTGCGATTCGCACGGCGTGAACGCTCCTGATGAGGGAGAACGGTGGACGGTTCACGCTACCGGTTGCCGGCGTTCTTCCCTAAGCCGCTGTCCCGCCGCAGTTCCGTCCCTGTCCCGCCGCTGTCCCGCCGCTGTTCCGCCGCCGTCCGCCCGCACCCGGGGGCGACGGAATGTCCGAAAGCGGCGATCGCCACCCGGACGGCGTAACTCCTGCCCCGTACGGCCTCAGCGGGGAACCACGCGCGGCTCTCTTCCGTCCCACCGGTGCCAGGGGAACGAACACGCAGTCGAAGGAGCGCAGCGGTGACGAGCACGGAGCGGCCCGACGAGAGCACAGCCGACAGCGCTGACCGCCCGCGCGGCCGGCGTTCACCGTTCGCCGTCGCCGCGGTGGCCGCGGCGGTCCTGATCGCCGGGGGCGGTGGCGCGTATTTCGCCACGAGCGCCTTCGGCAGCTCCGGCGGCGGAACAGGCGACCGCGCGGACGGCACGGGCGACACGGGCGACGGGAACCCGCCGCTCCTCGCGCTCGACGCCCCCGCGGCGGGAGCGGGCGCGGCCCCCGGTGGTTCGGCGGGATCCCCGCCACCCGCCATCGCGCCCGGTGAGCCGGATCCGAGCGGAGTCGTCTACCGCGCGGAGGGCAAGCTGCCCGCGGGGCCGGACACCGCACGCGTCTACCGTACGAGCGGGGCGGTCCCCGCGGACGATGTGACCCGGCTGGCGAAGGCGTTCGGGATGACGGGCGCGCCCCGGTCGGACGGGACGTCCTGGAAGGTCGGTACGGACAAGGACGGCTCGGGCCCGCTGCTGCGCGTCGCCAAGCAGGCGCCGGGTGCCTGGACCTTCGCGGAGTTCGGCGCCGTACCGGGCGGGGACAACTGCCTCAAGGGCACGAAGTGCCCGGGTGGAGGCGGCGGTTCCTTCGCGCCCGGCAGCGAGGAGGGAGCGGTCGGCGAGGCGGCGGCGAAGAAGGCGGCCGCGCCGATGCTGAAGGCACTCGGCCAGGACGACGCGGACATCGACGCGAGCGGGCTCATGGGCGCGGTCCGCGTGGTCACCGCGGACCCGGTGATCGGCGGGCTGCCCACGTACGGCTGGTCGACGGCGATCCAGGTGAGCCCCGACGGCCGGGTGACCGGTGGGTACGGGCAGCTCACGCCCCCGGAGCGGGGTGACGCGTATCCGGTGATCAGCGCGGAGGCGGCGCTGAAGGAGCTGAACAGGGCGGCGGCCGGCGCCGGTCCGGGCTCCGGTGCCGGCCGGATCGGCGGCTGCGCGACACCGGTGCCGCTGGACGACGGCACGGCGCGTACGGGGGCGGACGTGCCGCCCGCGCTGCCGTGCGCGCCGAAGAGCGATGCCCCGGCCCCGCGGTCCGAAGAGATCACCCGGGCGGTCTTCGGGCTCGCGGCGCGCTCGGTGGACGGGCGCGCCGCGCTCGTGCCCTCCTGGCTGTTCGAGGTGGCGTCGGAGGACGGCGCCCTGCCGTACACGGTCACGCACCCGGCGGTGGCGCCGAAGTTCCTGAAGAAGGCGGCGCAGGAGCCCGTACCCCCGCACAAGGAGCTGCCCGGCGGCCCCGGGGCGGACGGCCCCGGCACGGTCCCGACGCAGCACGCCACGTCGTACGAGACGGCGGGGCGGACCCTGACGCTGCACTTCACGGGCGGTGTGTGCGACACGTACGGGGCGACGGCCGACGAGAGCGGCACGGCGGTGAAGGTGAAGGTGGTCGTGACCGACCCCGATCCGGAGCGGGTCTGCGTCGCGATGGCCAAGGAGCAGTCGGTCGAGGTGACACTGGACAAGCCGCTGGGCGACCGGCAGGTGGTGGACGCGAAGACGGGCGAGAAGATCGCGCGCCACTGACCGCGCCGGCGGCGGCGCGGGTGACGCGCCGCCGAGCACCCGGCGGTGCGCGCCACTGGCCGCGCCCGCCCGGCAGCGGCCCCGCACAGCGCCCACAGCGCCGGAAAGGCGGCGGTGCTCCCTCCACGGGAGCGCCGCCGCCTTTCACGTACTGCTTGCCGGCGGTGACTCTCAGCCGCGTGAGTCCTAGCTGAAGGAGTCACCACAGGCGCAGGAGCCCGTCGCGTTCGGGTTGTCGATGGTGAAGCCCTGCTTCTCGATCGTGTCGACGAAGTCGATCGAGGCGCCGCCCAGGTACGGGGCGCTCATCCGGTCGGTGACGACCTTGACGCCGTCGAAGTCCTTGACGACATCGCCGTCGAGCGAGCGCTCGTCGAAGAACAGCTGGTAGCGGAGGCCGGAGCAGCCGCCGGGCTGAACGGCGACGCGCAGTGCGAGGTCGTCCCGGCCTTCCTGGTCCAGCAGTGCCTTGACCTTGCCCGCGGCGGCGTCGGACAGGAGGATGCCGTCGCTCACGGTGGTGGTCTCGTCCGATACGGACATCTGCTTCTCTCCCGGGTTGTACGGACTGCTTGCCGACAGTGCAACCTGCTCCGCCACGGATTCATTCCGGGCACCGGCGCGTGTCTTTCCCGCCTTCATGCTCGCACACCGGGCGCCGCGCCGGAATGCGTCACATCGACGCTATGGCCATCGTCAACGTGACGTGAAGCGGCTATGATAGATAGCGTCAATAAGACGAAAAGGGGATGCTGCCGAGCAGTATCCGCTGAGAAGAGAGGGTGCGTGACGTGACCACGGCCCAGCCCGTTCAGGATCTCGCAGTCCAGGACCTCGGCGTCCAGCCGACACCCCTCGCTCTGCTGCTGCTCGGCCGGGAGGCCGACCCGCGCAGCGAGCGCGGCGTGGAGTGCCCCGGCGATCTGCCCTCCCCGTCCGATCCGGACCTGGTGGCGCGCGCCCGTGCGGCGAAGGAGAAGCTCGGGGAGAAGGTGTTCGTCCTCGGCCACCACTACCAGCGCGACGAGGTCATCCAGTTCGCCGATGTCACCGGCGACTCCTTCAAGCTCGCCAAGGACGCGGCGGCCCGGCCGGCCGCCGAGTACATCGTCTTCTGCGGTGTGCACTTCATGGCCGAGTCCGCGGACATCCTGACGGCCGACGACCAGAAGGTCGTCCTGCCGGATCTCGCGGCGGGCTGCTCCATGGCGGACATGGCGACGGCGGAACAGGTCGCGGAGTGCTGGGACGTACTGACGGACGCCGGCATAGCCGAGCGGGTCGTGCCCGTCTCGTACATGAACTCCTCGGCCGACATCAAGGCGTTCACCGGCAGGCACGGCGGCACGATCTGCACCTCCTCGAACGCCGAGCGCGCCCTGAAGTGGGCGTTCGAGCAGGGCGAGCAGGTGCTCTTCCTCCCCGACCAGCACCTGGGGCGGAACACGGCCGTGCGTGATCTGGGGATGTCGCTCGACGACTGTGTCCTCTACAACCCGCACAAGCCGAACGGCGGGCTCACGCCGCAGGAGCTGCGGGACGCGAAGATGATCCTGTGGCGCGGCCACTGCTCGGTGCACGGCCGGTTCTCGCTGGACTCCGTGCGTGACGTACGGGAGCGGATCCCGGGCGTGAACGTGCTGGTGCACCCCGAGTGCAAGCACGAGGTCGTGGCGGCGGCGGACTACGTCGGCTCGACGGAGTACATCATCAAGGCGCTGGAGGCGGCCCCGGCGGGCTCGAAGTGGGCGATCGGTACGGAGCTGAACCTCGTACAGCGCCTGGCGAATCGTTTCGCCCCCGAGGGCAAGGAGATTGTCTTCCTCGACCGCACGGTCTGCTTCTGCTCCACCATGAACCGGATCGACCTGCCGCACCTGGTCTGGACGCTGGAGTCGCTGGCCGAGGGCAACGAGGTCAACCGCATCCAGGTCGACCAGGAGACGGCGGCCCTCGCACAGCTCGCCCTGGAGCGGATGCTGGCACTGCCGTAGGCATCCCGGCTTCCACCACCGCCCACGATCGCCACGTGTGCCAGCGGCGCGGCGGGGTCGATGCGGGTGCGGGTGCCAAGGGGTAACTGGGGTGGGCCGGTGGTGTGTTGTCCACCGGGCCCACCCCCTCCCGGTGTCGATGTTCGCGGTTCCGCGCCGTCGCCCCGCCCCGCCGCACCGCACCGCACCGCAGCGTGGGCCGTCGCCGTCACCGTCACCCGGCGGGACAAGTCACCGCCGTTGGCTCTAGAGTGACGATCTCACCGGCCAGGTGTTCCGAGCCCGGGGGTCATCCCCGCCCGCTCCGCCGTGGCAGCCGGTTGTCTCCACCAATCCCCCTGTTCGTCCCGGATCACTCTCCCCTTTTCCGTTCCGGACATCAGAGGTCGTCGCACCGTGCCCCATTACCGGCTCACCGCCGCACTCGTCCTGCTCTGTTTCGTCGGTCCGCTCTCCACCGACATGTATCTGCCCGCCTTTCCACGGATGGCCGCCGAGCTGCGCACGGACGCCTCCGGCGCGCAGCTCACCCTCACCGCGTTCCTGGTCGGCATGACGCTCGGCCATCTCGTGCTCGGCCCGCTCTCCGATCGTCACGGGCGGCGCGTCCCCCTGCTCGCGGGGGCGGCGGTATGCGCTGTGGCCACCGCGCTCTGCGCCCTCTCCCCCGGGCTCGGCGCCCTGATCGCGCTGCGTCTGGCCGCCGGGTTCAGCGGGGCGGCGGGTGTCGTCGTCGGGCGGGCCGTGGTCGCGGACATCGCGTCGGGCGCGGCGGCGGCGCGGCTGCTGGGTGTGCTGATGACGCTGGCGGGCATCGCGCCGGTGCTCGCCCCGCTCGCGGGCGGTGCGGTGATCGGCGTGGCCGGCTGGCGCGGGGTGTTCTGGGCGCTGGCGGCGGTGGCGCTGCTGACGGTGGCCGCCGTGGCATGCGCCGTACCGGAGACCCTGCCGCCGGAGCGGCGCCGGGCGGGTGGGCGCGGGGCGTTGCTCCGTACGGTGCGGACGGTGGCGGGCGACCGCGCGTACACCGGTTACGCGCTGGCCTACTCCTTCGCCTTCGGCGCGCTGTTCTGTTACGTCGCGGGGTCGCCGTTCCTGCTCCAGAACGTGCTGGGGCTGGGCGTCGGCGCCTCGTCGATGGTCTTCTCCGGGGGCGCGCTGGTCCTGGCGCTCTCCGGCGCGGCGGCCGCGCGGCTGGTGGGCCGGGTCTCCGTGAAGCGACTGCTCGGTCTCGGGCTGTACGCGCTCTGGGCGGCGGCGGTGGCGCTGCTCGCGGCGGCCGGGACGGGGGTGCTGACGTTCGGCGCCTACGTACCGCTCGTGACGGTGTTCTGCGCCGGTCTCGGGCTGGTGCTCGCCAACGCCGCGTCGCTGGCCGTCGCGCGCGTCCCGGACGCGGCGGGCACGGGGTCGGCCCTGCTGGGCACGGCGCAGAGCGCGGTGGGCGCGGCGGTGGCTCCGCTGGCGGGGCTGGGCGGGGCGGGATCGGCGGTGCCGGTGTTCGCGGGGATGGCGCTGTGCGGCGGGGTGGCGGTCCTGGCGGCGGGGACCGCCGGGCGGGCGTCCTAGGGCATGCTTCGCCCTGGGCGGCCGTCCTACGCGGCGTCGTCGCCGTCGGACGAAGCCGTGGACATTCCACTCGCGCGGGCGATGCCCTCGACCGTCTGTTCATCGCTGCGGCGTCGCTTCTGCTGGGCTTCGAGCTTCTCCCGCATGGCGCGCAGCCTGGCCGGGTCGGCGGCCACCTCAGGGGGGACCAGCGACATGGCGCCCTTGGTGTGCTCGCCGTCGCCGAGGTGGGCGACGACATGGTCCGCGCGGTCCTCGTGGCCCGGTTGCATCGCGCCGATCAGGCCCATGAGGGTCAGGAACTCCTGCTGGAGTTCCTGGGTGAACAACTCCCGCTCCAGGCCGTCCATCTTCAGCCGTACCGTGCCGCCGCCGGCCTCGGCCCACAGCCGGATGACCTCCATGAGCAGCTCGAACTGCTCACGGGGCATCCGGGCCCTGAGCGACTCCACGTACAGGGCGTAGCGGGCTCGTGCGATGTCGGCCGGGCTCGCCTCGCCCGGGTTCTCGTACGCGTCGTCGGACATGGCCCCTCCTCGGTGAGGCTCCGTCAGCTCCGCCGGAACTGCCCGACCCGGGGGCGGCGTTGTCGGTGTTGGCGGCGGGACGGTCGGCTTTTCTTCGACCGTACCGCACGTCGCGGCGTCCCCGGCGCGGAGCCGATCGGCTACCGGCGGCCGACCACGTCGCGGGTCATGGCCCTGGCGCTGCCGAGGTAACGGGCCGGGTCGCACAGCTCCTTGATGCGGGCGGCGCCGAGGTGGCGTACGAGGTCGTCGTGGGTGAGCAGTTCCGCCTCCAGCGTGGTGCCGGTCTCGATGGCGGCGCGGCAGGCCTCGTAGACGACCTCGTGCGCCTGGTTGCGGCCGAGGACGGGGGCGACGTCCATCATCACGGCTTCGGCGACGATGAGGCCGCCGGTCAGGAGGGTGTTGCTGCGCATCCTGTCGGTCCTGACCTCGAGTCCGGAGAGCATGAACTCCGCCTGGTGGAGCGAGCTGGACAGCAGCAGGAACGCCTCGGGAACGGTCGCCCACTCCAGGTGCCAGGGGCCGGTGGCCCGTTCGAAGTCCTGCATGGTCGCGTCGAGCATGGTGGAGGACTTGTCGCGCAGCAGCTTGGCGGCCGCGAACATGAGCTCGCTGGAGATGGGGTTGCGCTTCTGCGGCATGGTGGAGCTGGCGCCGCGTCCGGGGACGAAGGGCTCCGCGAGTTCGCCGTACTCCGAGGAACACATCATCATCACGTCCCAGGCGATCTTGCCCAGCGAGCCGCCGACGGACGCGAAGAGGGAGACCAGTTCCACCAGGCCGTCGCGGGCCACGTGCCAGGTGATGGCGGGGTCCGCCAGCCCCAGTTCCTCCGCGAGCGCGGCACGGGCCAGGAGCCCTTCGGGGCCGTCGCCCAGTGAGGCGAGTGTGCCGGCTGCGCCCCCGAACTGGACCATCAGCGCGCGGGCCCGGGCCTGCTCCAGGCGCTCGGCGTGGCGGTCGAGGGCGGACAGCCACACGGCGCAGCGGTAGCCGAACGTCACCGGCAGAGCGTGCTGGAGGTGGGTGCGGCCGGCGGTGACGGTGTCCGCGTGTTCCTCCGCGAGCCGGCGCAGGGCGTCCCGGACCCGGTCGAGCTGGGCCGCCAGGAGCGCGACGCCCTGCTTGCACTGGAGCATGACCGCGTTGTCCATGATGTCCTGGGTGGTCGCGCCCCAGTGAAGGTAGTGGCCGGCGTCCGCGCACTGGTCCGCGATCTGCTTGACGAGGGGCAGCACCGGATAGCCGACGATCTCGGTCTCCGCGCGCAGCCGCTCCAGGTCGAGGCTGTCGAAGTCGGCCTTGCGCGTGATGTCCTCGGCGGCCTCGGCGGGGATGATCCCGACCTTGGCCTGGGCGCGGGCCAGCGCGGTCTCGGCGTCGATGAGGCGACGGACGTACGCGCTGTCGCTGAACACCTCCCGCATGGCGGGGGTTCCGAACATGTCGCGGAAGAGGAAGGAGTCGAAGACGGTCGTGCTCACGGTGGATCTCACTTCTGCGCGATGGCGGGTTCGGGGGCGGTGGTACCGGGTTCGGAGGGGGTGGCACCGGGTTCCATGGGGGTGGCACCGGGTTCCGTTGAGGTGTCGTCGGTCTCCGGCAGGGCGAGGAACGCCTTCGGGTCGGCGAGCGCCCGGTTGACCTTGTCTACGTCCATCTCCTTGGACCACTTGGCGATGGCGAAGGTCGCGACGACGTTGCCGAAGGTGTTGCAGAAGGCGGTGGCCATGGACATCAGCCGGTAGACGCCGAAGAGGACGGCTACGCCCTCCACCGGCAGGTAGCCGGTCGCCGCGACGGTCGAGGCGAAGACGACGAACGTGCCGCCGGAGACCGTGGCCGCCCCCTTCGAGGTGAGCAGCATGATGAGCAGGAGTCCGAGCTGCTGGGGGATGCTCATGTCGATGCCGTAGGCGTTGGCGACGAACATGGTGCAGATGGCCATGTACAGGGAGGTGCCGTCGAGGTTGAAGGCGTAGCCGGTCGGCACAACCAGTCCGACGGTCTGCTTGGAGCAGCCGATCCGGGTGAGCTTCTTGAGCAGGCCGGGCAGCGCCGCCTCGGAGGAGGCGGTGCCGAGGACCAGGGTCATCTCGACGCGGACGTACTGGAGGATGCGCCAGATGTTGAACCCCGCCAGCAGGCAGACCAGGCCGAGGACGCCGCCGATGAAGAGGGCCACGACCGCCCAGTACTCCAGGACGAGTTCGGCCAGGGCGAGGAGCATGCCGCTGCCGTTCGCGCCCACGGAGTAGGCGATGGCGCCGAACGCCCCGATCGGCGCGAGCTTCATGACGACGTTGACGAAGGCGAAGAACGTCTCGGAGATCACCTCCAGCCCCTTGTTGACCTGGGTCTGGAGGTGGGGGGCGAGGGCGAGCAGTCCGATGCCGAAGAGCACCGCCAGGACCACGACCTGGAGCAACTGCCCGGAGGAGAACGCTCCGACGAAGTTGTCGGGGACGATGCCCTTCAGGAAGGCGGTGAAGCCGTGCTCACCCTCCCCGGCCGGAGGGGCGGCGCCCGTGTCCACGGAGAGGGAACCGAGCCCCTTGCCGACGCCCAGGAGGTTCGCGGCCACAAGGCCGATGACGAGGGCGAGTGTCGAGACGACCTCGAAGTACACGAGGGCCAGGAAGCCGATGCGGCTCGCCTTCCTGAGGTCGCCCGCGGAGGCGATGCCCATGACCACGGTGAAGAAGACCAGCGGCGCCACGCCCGCCTTGACCAGCGCGAGGAAGAGATCTCCGACGATCTTCAGGTCGACGGCGAAGCCGGGGAAGAGAAAGCCGACCGCGACGCCGAGTGCCATGGCGACGGCGATCTGGGCCCCGATCCCCCGGTACCGGCGGTTCTTGCGCGGGGGTGGCGGATCCGCGGACAGCAGTTGCTCCTGGGACCTCATGCGGGCACATCCTTGTCTAGACATGAGTTGTGTCTAGACAAGGAACCTCATGGAAATATCGCTGTCAAGGGGTCGCGTCGGAAGTCGCGGAGGAATGGGCCGGCGCGCAGAAGTACCGGATTACCCGGAGTACCCGAGCACGGGAGCACAGGCCCCTGGCCCTGCCCCTGTCCCGGGGCTCAACTGCGCTGGAGCGTCGTCTCGTAGACGAAGGTGCCCTGGGCGTGGATGCTGACGCTGACCTCGAAGAGCCGTCCCCGGGCGTCGTAGTAGCGGCGTACGAACTCCAGCCCCGGGCTGCCCGTCGCGACCCCGAGACGGCCGGCCGCCTCCGCCGGGACACCGACCGCCCGTACCCGCTGCACCACGCGGTCCACCGCTCGCCCCGCGTGCGTCTCGACCAGGTCCGAGATCAGCCGCGGGCTGTCTTCGAGGGGCCCGGCGATGGCGTGTGCGTCGGACGGCTCCAGATAGACCCTGGCCCAGGAGACCACCTGATCGGCGTGGTCCGGGTCGCGGCGTACGGACGTGATGCGGACGCTGCGGGTCTCCGGGGCCAGTCCGGTCACCGCGGCGAGTGCTTCGTCCACCACCACGTGGTCGACGGACAGGATGGTCCTGACGGCCGAGGTGCCGTACTGGGTGAGTTCCTGGAGACTGCCGAGGTGGGTGGTGAACGCCGCGACCGGCAGAGTCCGTTCCACCCGGGTACCCGTCCCCGGATGGCGCGAGATGAGCCCGCCGACCTCCAGTTGCCGCAGGGCCCGGCGCAGGGTCTCCCGCGACACCTTGTACGAGGCGGCAAGTTCGGGTTCGGTGGGGAGCAGGGAGCCGACGGCCCACTGTCCGTCCGCGAGCCTGGACATGAGGTCGCTCGCGATGACCGCATACCGTGGCTCACCCACGACTGGCCCCCAGGGAGATCAACAGGACAACAGGGTCGGAGTCTAGTGCCCGCCCCGGCAGGGTCGGCGCACGAGAGAGCGGGACCTCGCCAGGAGGTCCCGCCCTGTCTTCCACGGGGTCAGGTCAGTCGGGTTTCCACAGGTCAGGTCAGTCGGGTTTCCACGGGTCGGGTCAGAAGCGGTCCGGGGCACGCTCCGGGAGCGGAGAGCCGGGGAGTTCGTCCCGCTTCTGGTTCTTCCGCGCCTCCTCGTTCGAGTCGGCCGTCGCCCGGCAGGTCACGTCCTTCGCCGGGAGCTTGCCGGTGAGCAGGTACCCGGTGACGGTGTCGTCCGTGCACGCGTTGCCGTTCGGATAGACCCCGTGGCCCTCGCCGCCGAGGACGGTGACCATCTTCGAGCCCTTCAGGTCGGCGTGCAGCGCCTGGCCGCTGGGCAGCGGGGTCTGCGAGTCCCACTCGTTCTGGACGACCAGGGAGGGGACCTTGTTGTTCACGTCGATCGCCGGTTCCTCGGACCCGTCCCAGAACGCACAGGGCTTGATGCTGGAGGCGAAGTCGCCGAAGAGCGGGTAACGGCCCTTGTCCTCGATGGCGTCCCGCCGGTAGCTCTCCGGATCGCGGGACCACGCGGCCGAGTTGTCGCCGCACACCACGGCCCAGAAGCTCGACTGCGGCTTCTGCCGCACGTACCGGTCCAGCGCGCCCGGCTTACGTGGTCCCCGAGTTGTAGGGGATGCACCCGGCGCCGGAGACCTGGTCCGCTCAGCACAGTGCCCCGGAGCGGGCCGCTTCGCGCGGCCGCTCCGGGGCACTTCACACCGGACGGAATGTCAGGCGTTCGCCGGCTCCGGCGTCGGTTCCGAGCCCGAGCCCGCGTCCGGGTCCGTCCCGGTCCGCGCGGGCGGGTTCTCGTCCGTGGACCTCTTCGCCGCCTTCTTCTTCGCGCGGCGCTCCTTGCGGAGCTCCACCATCGCGTAGAGCGTCGGCACCAGCAGCAGCGTCAGCAGCGTCGACGACAGCAGGCCGCCGATCACCACCACGGCGAGCGGCTGGCCGATGAAGCCGCCCTCACCCGTGACGCCGAGAGCCATCGGGACCAGCGCGAAGATCGTGGCCAGCGCCGTCATCAGGATCGGGCGGAGCCGGTGGCGGCCACCCTCGACGACCGCCTCGACAACGCCCAGCCCCTGGGCTCGGTACTGGTTGATCAGGTCGATCAGGACGATCGCGTTGGTCACCACGATGCCGATCAGCATCAGCATGCCGATCATCGCCGGGATACCCAGCGGCGTACCGGTCACCACCAGCAGCCCGATCGCGCCGGTCGCCGCGAACGGCACGGAGACCAGCAGGATCAGCGGCTGGACCAGCGAGCGGAAGGTCGCGACCAGGAGCATGAACACGATCGCGATGGCCGCGAGCATGGCCAGGCCGAGCTGGACGAAGGCGTCCGACTGGTCCGCCGAGACACCGCCGATGGAGACGGTGGCGCCCTCGGGCAGCTTCAGGGAGTCGATCTTCGACTGGAGCTCGGTGCTGACCGCGCCCGTGTTGTCGCCGACCGGCCTGGCGGTGATGGTCGCGGCGCGCGCGCCGTCGATGCGGGTCATCGAGACCGGCCCCGGGACCAGTTCGACGGTCGCGATCTGACCGAGCTTCACCGGGCCGAGCGGCAGGTTCTTCAGCTCGGCGATGGTCGTGGCGGGCTTGTCGGAGGTGACGACGACATCGCGCTCGCTGTCGTCCAGCATCGCCGTGCCGGCCGGGGTGCCGCGGACGGCCTGGCCGACCGCCATGCCGAGCGTGGTGTCGTTGAAACCGGCGTCGGCGGCCTTGGAGTTGGCCTTGACGGAGATACGGGGGATGCTCTGCGCCAGGTCGCTCTCGACGTCGGTGACGTTGTCGAGGCCGGCGACCGCGTCCCGTACCTGCTCCGCCGCCTTGTTGAGGGTGTCCGCCTCGGAGGCCTTGACCACGACGCTCAGGTTCTGGTTGCCGAAGCCGTCGCCCGCGCCGATCGTGGTGCTGCCGATGCCGTCGAGCTTGGCGAGCTCCTTCTCCAGGTGCTCCGTGGTCCGCTCGGCCTGCGCCGCGTCCTTCAGGGTCACCTGGTACGACGCCTGGTTGGCGCCCGTACCGCCGCCGAAGGCCGCCATGAAGCCGGACGAGCCGACGGTGACCTGGTATTCCTTGATCTCGTCCGTGTCGGCGAGGAGCTTCTCGACCTTCTTCGCCGCGGCGTCCGCCGACTCCAGGCTGGTGCCGGGCTCCAGCTCCTGCTTGACGGTGAGGATCTCCTGCTCACCCTGGTCGAAGAAGTTGGTCTTGAGCAGCGGTGCCATGCCGAACGTGGCGAGGAGCACGACGACCGCGATGGCCAGGCTCGCGATCCGGCGCCGGGTGGCGAACCGGAGGACCGGGACGTACAGCTTCTGGAGCCTGCTGTTGGTCTCCTTCTCCTCGGCCACGCGGCGTGCCTCGTCGGGGTCGACCCCGACGATCTCCTTCGGCGGCCTGAGGAACCAGTACGAGAGCACCGGGACCACGGTGAGCGAGACGATCAGCGAGCCGATCAGGGCCGCCGTCACGGTGAGCGAGAACGAGCCGAACAGCTCGCCGACCATGCCGCCCACGAGACCGATCGGCAGGAAGACCGCGACGGTGGTGAGGGTGGAGGCGGTGACGGCGCCCGCGACCTCGCGGACCGCGGTGAGGATCGCCTTCTCGCGCTCCTCGCCGTAGCCGAGGTGGCGCTTGATGTTCTCCAGGACGACGATCGAGTCGTCGACGACGCGGCCGATCGCGATGGTCAGCGCGCCGAGGGTGAGCATGTTGAGCGACAGGTCACGCGTCCACAGCACGATCAGCGCGAGGACGATGGAGAGCGGGATGGAGACCGCGGTGACGATGGTGGAGCGCAGCGAGGCCAGGAAGACCAGGATCACGAGGACCGCGAAGAGCAGGCCGAGCGCGCCCTCGGTGGTCAGGCCCGAGATGGACTTGGAGACCGCGGGGCCCTGGTCGGTGACGACGGTGAGGTCGGCGCCGGAGCCGAGGTCCTTGCGCAGGTCGGGCAGCTGCTCCTTGACCGCGTCCGAGATGGCGACGGCGCTGCCGTCCTTGTCCATCGTGACGGCGACGGCGAGGCTGGGCTTGCCGTTGGTACGGGTCAGGGAGGTCGCGGCGGACTCGGTCTGCTCGACGGTGGCGATGTCGCCGAGACGTACGGCGCCGGACGGCGCCCCGCCACCGGCTCCCCCGCCGGCCGCGGGCGCGATCCGCAGGTCCTCGATCTGCTTGAGGGAGGTGTAGCCGCCGCCGACCTGCACCGTGCGGCTCTTGCCGTCCTCGGTGAAGGAGCCCGCGGGGAAGGCCGCGCCGCCCGCCTTGAGGGCCTCGGAGAGCGACATGGCGTTGAGGCCGGCCTCGGCGAGCTTCTTGTCGTCGGGCGTGACGGAGACCTGGAGGTCCCGGACGCCGTCGATGGTGACCTGGCCGACGCCGTCGATGCCCTGGAGCGCGGGAACCACCGAGCGGTCGAGCTGGTCGGCGAGGGCCTGCTGGTCCTTGTCCGAGGTGACGGCGAGGACGACGGTCGGGATGTCGTCCGTCGAGCCGGCGATGACCTGCGGGTCCACGGTGGCCGGGAGCTGCGCCCTGGCGCGGTTCACGGCCTGCTGGACGTCGGCGACGAGCTGCTTCGTACCGCTGTCACCGAAGTCGAAGCTCGCCATGATGACGGCGTTGCCCTCGCTGGCGGTGGAGGTGACGGTCTCGATGCCGTCGACGGTCTTGATGGAGTTCTCGAGCGGTTCGACGACCTGCTTCTCGACCACATCGGGGGAGGCGCCCTGGTAGGGGGCGAGCACCGAGACCATCGGAAGTTCGATGGAGGGCAGCAGTTGCTGCTTGAGCTGCGGTATCGCGATCGCTCCGAAGAGCAGCGCGATGATAGACATCAGCCCTATCAGGGCCCTTTGCGCGAGGCTGAATTTTGCCAGCCAGGACATGGGGTCTCTCTTCTTGTGGTGTACGCGGCAGGCGGGCGGTACGGCCCGGCCGTGGAGGCACGGCATGGCACCTCCGCCGAAAGCCACGACGCGGCCGGCGGAGAACGGCAACGACCTCTCCCCATACGATCAACCATTCGGGAGCCGAATCCGTCGCCCCCAGGTCTCTTTTCCTTATGCGCCGCATACCGCGCCTGGAGTAGTCGAACGCGGTTTCCTACTCCACCCTTGGACGTACGAGGCCCGATTCGTACGCGATTACCACGAGTTGCGCCCTGTCCCGGGCACCAAGTTTCGCCATCGCGCGATTCACATGGGTCTTGACAGTGAGCGGACTGACCTGAAGACGTTCCGCGATCTCGTCGTTGGAGTGGCCGCCCGCGACGAGGACGAGCACCTCGCGCTCGCGCACCGTGAGGGCCGCGAGCCGCTCGTGGTGCCGGGCCGGGTCCCGCGCCTCGGGCTGTCCGTCGCCCTGTGCGAGGAAGGTGGCGATCAGCCCCTTCGTGGCGGCGGGCGACAGCAACGCGTCGCCCGCGGCGGCGATCCGGATGGCGTTGAGGAGTTCCTCGGGCTCGGCGCCCTTGCCGAGGAAGCCGGAGGCCCCGGCGCGCAGCGACTGCACCACGTACTCGTCGACCTCGAAGGTGGTCAGCATGACGATGTGCACCCCGGCGAGCTCCGGGTCGGCGCTGATCGTACGGGTGGCGGCGAAGCCGTCCGTGCCGGGCATCCGGATGTCCATCAGGACCACGTCGGCGCGGGTGGCGCGGGCGAGGTCGACGGCCTGCGCGCCGTCCGCGGCCTCGCCGACGACCTCCATGTCGGGCTCGGAGTCGACCAGTACGCGGAACGCGCTGCGCAGCAGCGCCTGGTCGTCGGCGAGCAGCACTCTGATCGTCACGCGTTCTCCCCGGTCCGGTTCGTCACCGGCAGTATCGCCTGGGTGCGGAAGCCGCCGCCGTAGCGGGGGCCCACGCTGAGGGTGCCGCCGAGGGCGGTGACGCGCTCGCGCATGCCGATGAGGCCGTGGCCGCCGGTGCCGGTGTAGGCGTCGACACCGGTGTGCAGGTCGGCGCCGGTGCCCGCGTCGGCGCCGGGCCCGGTGCCCGGCGCGCCGCCTTCGCCGCTGTCGCCTGCGCCGTCGTCCAGGACGGTGATCTCCACGGTGGGGCCCACCCGTACGACGCTGACCTCGGCCTTCGCTCCCCCGCCCGCGTGCTTGCGCACATTGGTCAGCGCCTCCTGGATGATCCGGTACGCGGCGAGATCGACGGCGGCGGGCAGCTCGTCCCCGGGGTACGCCGTGCTGTTCGTCGCGAACTCCACGGGCAGGCCCGCGTTCCGGAACGTGTCGAGCAGCCGGTCGAGCTGGGCGAGGCCGGGAGCCGGCTCGGTGGGGGCGGCCGGGTCGCCGGACTGCCGGAGCAGGCCGACGGTGGTGCGTAGTTCGTCGAGCGCGGAGCGGCTGGCCGCCCGTACGTGGGCGAGGGCTTCCTTGGCCTGGTCGGGCCGTTTGTCCATGACGTGGGAGGCGACCCCCGCCTGCACGTTGACCAGGGCGATGTGGTGGGCGACGACGTCGTGCAGGTCGCGGGCGATCCGCAGCCGCTCCTCGGCGACCCGGCGGCGCGCCTCCTCCTCGCGGGTGCGCTCGGCGCGCTCGGCGCGTTCCCGGATGGCGTCGACGGAGGCGCGGCGGCTGCGTACGGCGTCCCCCGCGGCGCCCGCCAGCCCCGTCCAGGCGAGGATCCCGAAGTTCTCCTGCGAGTACCAGGGCCCGGGGCCGAGTCCCATCGCCACCGCCGCGAGCACGCTGATGGTGGCGAACCCGGCGCGCCAGGTGGTGGGGCGGTCGGTGCGGGCGGCGACGGTGTAGAGCGCCAGGACGGCGGAGACGAAGACGGGCGCGGGCTGCTCCGTCGTGAGCAGCCCGACCAGCGTCAGCGCCCCGGCGCACAACAGGACCTGCATGGGCGCGCGGCGCCGGAAGACCAGCGCCGCGGCGCCGAGCACCACGAGCAGGAGGCCGAGCGTGGTGGGGGTGCGGGTCCCGAAGGAGGGGGGGCCGGGGCCGCGGTGCGGTTCGGCGAACGAACCGACGACCATGCAGACGAGGGCGCCCGCGGCGAGCACGCCGTCGGCGGCGAGGGGATGGGCGCGGGCCCAGCGCCGTGTGCGCCCGAACGCGCTTCCGAGGGAGGTCACGCCTCCCAACGGTACGGTGCGCTCAGCGCACCCGGCGCCGCCCGGGGCGCGGCGGTCTCAGACGGAGAACGGTATGGGGTGGATCTCGTCCGCCCGGTGCCCGGCGCGCTCGTGGACGCGCTGCACGGCCTCGGCCGAGGGCGCCTCGGAGAGGCAGAAGACATCGCCGGAGGCCGGATCGGCCCAGGCGTGCTGGAAGGTGACGTTCTCCTGGCCCTCGATCGCGCGGTCGGCGTTGTGGGCTTCCCGGAGCTGGTCATTGGTGATGTCGCGCATGCCGTGGTGGATGTCCATGAACGTGGCCATCGGACTCGTACCTCCAACTGACTGGGCCCCCCTCGCCCCCCGCCTTCCATGGTGCGCCGGGGAGCGCCCCGCCGCAGCACGGCCGCCGGGACAACGCGAGCCCTAGGAAGAGGCGGGAATCAGGCCGTCGTCGTTCAGGAGGGCCCGGACCTCCTCCAGCGTGGCGTCCGGGGACGGCAGGATCAGTTCGGACGGTTCCAGGGCGTCGACGGGGAGCGGCTCGCCCAGTTCGCGCACCTTGGCCAGGAGCGCGTGGAAGGTGCGGCGGAAGCCGTCCTCGTCGCTGCTCCTGACCTCGGCCAGCAGTTCGTCGTCCAGCTTGTCGAGCTCGGTGAAGTGGCTGTCCGCCAGCTTCACCTGGCCCTCCCCCATGATCCGTACGATCATGACGAATCCCTACTGCTTGTCGAATTTGTGCTGGCTCGGGGTGGCGTCCTGGGCGTCGGCCGCGCCGCCCTCGATCGCCTGCTTCTGGGTCGAGCCGCCGGCCAGCTCGGCCTTCATGCGCTGCAGCTCCAGCTCCACGTCCGAACCGCCGGAGATGCGGTCCAGCTCCGTCGCGATGTCGTCCTTCGCGAGCCCGGAGTGGTCGTCCAGGGCACCGGAGGCCAGCAGCTCGTCGATGGCGCCCGCGCGCGCCTGGAGCTGGGCGGTCTTGTCCTCGGCGCGCTGGATCGCCATGCCGACGTCGCCCATCTCCTCGGAGATGCCGGAGAACGCCTCGCCGATCCGGGTCTGCGCCTGGGCGGCGGTGTAGGTGGCCTTGATCGTCTCCTTCTTCGTACGGAAGGCGTCGACCTTGGCCTGGAGGCGCTGCGCGGCAAGTGTCAGCTTCTCCTCCTCGCCCTGGAGGGTCTGGTGCTGCGTCTCCAGGTCGCTGACCTGCTGCTGGAGCGAGGCACGGCGGGACAGCGCCTCGCGCGCCAGGTCCTCCCGGCCGAGCGCCAGCGCCTTGCGCCCCTGGTCCTCCAGCTTGCTCGACTGGCCCTGCAACTGGTTGAGCTGCAGTTCCAGGCGCTTGCGGGACGTCGCCACGTCGGCGACGCCGCGACGCACCTTCTGCAGCAGTTCGAGCTGCTTCTGATACGAGTAGTCAAGGGTCTCGCGCGGATCCTCGGCCCGGTCAAGGGCCTTGTTGGCTTTCGCGCGGAAGATCATCCCCATACGCTTCATGACACCGCTCATGGGCTTCGCGCGCCCCCTTCTGACGGACTACAGCTCCAGCACTCCAACAGAACCCACAGTACGGGCCCTGCCTCTATTACCGCACTGTTCCAGCACGGATGCGCTCCTCCCCAAGGACGACTGCTCCGCCCCACCATCAGGCGCAAGGAGTAGATGACCATCAGGGGAAGCGGCACAAAGTCCCGTCTGTCCCAGTACAGACGCACGCCGTTGCGGGATCGTTCCCCGGCGGGGTGGGGTCCAACCGCGACACCCCGTACCCTTGGGCTTTGTGTTCCGAAGCCGCTCGAAGGAAGAGAAGGCCACCGCCACCAAGGTGACGGCGGACCTCTCCACGCCCCGCGACCCGCAGGCCCCCAAGGGCCGCCCGACCCCCAAGCGCAGTGAGGCACAGTCGCAGCGTCGGCGTGCCGTCACCCCGCCGACCGACCGCAAGTCGGCCATGAAGCAGCAGCGCGAGGCGCGCCGCGTGGATCTGGCCCGGCAGCGCGAGGCACTGGCCAACGGTGACGAGCGCTATCTGCCCGTCCGTGACAAGGGGCCCGTGCGCCGCTTCGTCCGCGACTACGTCGACTCGCGCTTCTGCGTCGCCGAGTTCTTCCTGCCGCTCGCGGTGGTGATCCTCGTGCTGAGCATGGTCCGGGTCGGCTCGCTCCAGAACATCGCGCTGCTGCTGTGGCTCGGTGTGATCGTGATGATCGTCGTCGACTCGATCGGCATCTGGCTGCGTCTGAAGAAGCAGCTCGCCGAGCGCTTCCCCGACACCCCCAAGCGCGGCGCCGTGGCCTACGGCCTGATGCGTACGCTCCAGATGCGCCGGCTGCGGCTGCCCAAGCCGCAGGTCAAGCGCGGAGAGCGGCCCTGAGCGCTGAGGTCTCCGGCTTCGCCGGCGGCTCGGCGAGCTGGCTCGCGGGGCTCGGTGGGCTGCGGAACGTGGTCCGTCAGGAGATGGTCGCGCGCCAGCTCGACGAGCAGATAGCCGGACGTTTCCCGGTCGGTCAGCGGCTGCGGGTGCTCGATGTCGGCATGGGCCAGGGCACACAGGCCCTGCGGCTGGCGCGCGGTGGGCACACCGTGACGGGGCTGGAGTCGGACGCCGGGATGCTGGCCACGGCGCGCGAGGCGCTGGCCACGGAGCCGGAGGGGATACGTGAGCGGGTCAGGCTGATCGAGGGCGACGGCCTGGAGACCGGGGTGCACTTCCTGCCCGGCAGCTTCGACCTCGTCCTCTGCCACGGCGTGCTGATGTACGTGAACGAGCCGGACGCGCTGCTCGCGGGGCTGGCCAGGATGCTGGCGCCGGGCGGCCTGCTGTCGCTGCTGGTACGGAACGGGGACGGCCTGGCCCTGCGGCCCGGCGTGGCCGGGGACTGGGCGGGGGCGCTCGACGCCTTCGACGCGGACACGTACACGAACCGGCTGGGCCTGCGGGTACGGGCGGACCGGCTGGCGGCGCTGACGGCGACGCTGGCGGGGATCGCCGCCCCGCTGCACGTCTGGTACGGCGTGCGGGTCTTCACGGACGGGGCCGCCGACGACGCGCTGCCGCCCTCCGGTGCCGACCTGGAGCGGCTGCTGGCCGCGGAGGACCGGGCGGGGCGCACCGACCCGTACCGCGGGGTGGCGGCGCTGCTGCACCTGTGCGGGGTACGCGGCTGAACGGGGGCCGGGCGGCGCACCGGGCCCGGGTCGCGCGTCCGGGTCCCGGGTCCGGGTCCCGGACGCGCGTCCGGTGAACGGAGGCATGCTCCGCTCAGGTGGTCGGGCCGCCACCGCGTCCTTACCGGAGTGACCACAGTGAACAGCGCGGGGAAGACCGGCGCGGAACATGACGACGCGGAGAAGGCCCGCTCGGAGCGGGCCCCCGCGGAGAGAGCCGGCCTGGACAAGGACCCGGCGGAGAACGCCGGCCCGGACAAGGCCCCCGGGGCGAAGACCACGACGAGCGGCGCGCCCCGGACGCCGCCGCTGCCCGCCCGGGAGACCTGGAGCGCTCTCTACCGGCACTTCCGGCCGTACCGCGGAACCGTCGCCCTCGGCGGCCTCCTCGCGCTGATCGGCGCGGCGAGCGGGCTGGCGCAGCCGCTCGCCGCCCGGGAGCTGGTGGACCGGCTCGGCGGGGACTCCTCGATCACCGGCGTCCTGCTGCTCCTCACGGCCCTGGTGCTGTTCGGCACCGCGGTCGAGGCGGTCGGCTCGTACCTTCTGGAGCGGACCGCCGAGTCCGTCGTGCTGGCCGCCCGCCGCACCCTGATCGGGCGGCTGCTGCGGCTGCGGCTGCCCGAGGTGGAGCGGACCCAGCCGGGCGATCTGATGTCCCGGATCACCTCGGACACGACGCTGCTGCGCGCGGTGACGACGCAGTCGATCGTCTCGGCCGCCACCGGCGGGCTGGCGTTCCTCGCGACGATCGCGCTGATGGGCTGGCTGGACCCGGTGCTGCTCGGGGTCACCCTCGGGGTGATCGTGGTGATCGGCGGCGCGGTGGCGCTGGTGATGCCCCGGATCTCGCGGGCGGCGAAGCGCTCCCAGGAGGCCGTCGGCCATATCTCGGCGGTGCTGGAGCGGGCCTTCGGGGCGTTCCGTACGGTCAAGGCGTCGGGCGCGGAGGAGCGGGAGACCGCCGTGGTGGAGGCGGCCGCCCGGGAGGCGTGGCTGCACGGGGTCCGGGCGGCGAAGTGGCAGTCGGTGGCCGGGTCCTCGGTCGGGCTCGCCGTGCAGGTGTCGTTCCTGGCGGTGCTGGGGATCGGCGGGGCGCGGGTGGCCTCGGGGGCGATCTCCGTGTCGACGCTGGTGGCGTTCCTGCTCTTCCTCTTCTATCTGATCGACCCGGTGTCGAAGCTGGTGGGCGCGGTGACGCAGTACCAGGTGGGGTCGGCGGCGGTGGCGCGGCTCGTGGAAGCGGAACAGCTGGAGACGGAGCAGCTGGAGACGGAGCAGCTGGAGACGGAAGGGCCGAAGTCGCGGATCCCCGGCCCCCGGACCGGGGAGGGCCCGACGGTGGCCGCCGGGCCCGCCTCGGTGGTCTTCGAGGACGTCACCTTCCGGTACCGCGAGGAGCTGCCGTACATCCACCACGGTGTCTCCTTCGAGGTTCCGGGCCCCGGGATGACCGCCTTCGTCGGCCCGTCCGGCGCGGGCAAGACCACCGTCTTCGGGCTGGTGGAGCGGTTCTACGAGGCGACCGGCGGCCGGGTGCTGGTGGACGGCCGGGACGTACGGGAGTGGCCGCTGCCCGAGCTGCGCGCCGCCATCGGCTATGTCGAGCAGGACGCGCCCGTGCTGGCCGGCACGCTCCGCGAGAACCTGGTCTTCGCCGCGCCGGACGCCACCGAGGAGGAGATCCGGGAGGTTCTCGTACGGGCCAGGCTGGACGGGCTCGTCGACCGGCTGCCGGACGGTCTGGAGACGCTGGTCGGCCACCGCGGCTCGAAGCTGTCCGGCGGCGAGCGGCAGCGCGTGGCGATCGCGCGGGCGCTGCTGCGCCGGCCGCGGCTGCTGCTCCTGGACGAGGCGACGTCGCAGCTCGACGCGGTCAACGAGCTGGCGCTGCGCGACGTGGTGGCGGAGGCGGCGCGCGAGGTGACGGTGCTGGTGGTGGCGCACCGGCTGTCGACGGTGACGCTCGCGGACCGGATCGTGGTGATGGACGCGGGCCTGGTCCGCGCGGTGGGCACACACGAGGAGCTGGTGGCGAACGATCCGCTGTACGGGGAGCTGGCGGCGACGCAGTTCCTGGCGGCGGGGCGCTGACCCCCGCCGCCTGACCGCCGCCGCTTGACCGCCGCCGCCCGGGCGGCGGGACCTCCGGCGGGACCCTGAGCCGAGCCCCTGAGCCGGGACCCTGATCGGCGGCGCAACGCGAGCCGCCCCAGGGGGCAAACGGGATAATCCCGGCATGGATGCTTCCCTCCCCTCCCGCCGCCCTCGCCGCCACGCACACCGGGTGCCGCTGTCCCTGACCGCCGCGCTCTGCGTGGTCGCCCTGGCCGGCGGCTGCTCCACACCCGGCACCGCCGCGCCGGTCGGCGCCGAGCGGGCCGCGCACCCCGCCCGGCCCGCGCAGGCCACGCCCGGCTCAGGGACCGGTCTCCAGGGCGCCTACGAGACGGTGATCAGGAACGTCCTGCCGTCGGTCGTGCAGATCGAGGCCGGGAACAGTCTGGGCTCGGGCGTCATCTACGACGGGCAGGGCCACATCGTCACCAACGCCCATGTGATCGGCGGCGCGCGGACATTGGCGGTGACCGTCGCCAACAGCGAGCAGCCGCTGCCCGCCAGGCTGATCTCCAGCTTCCCCGAACAGGATCTCGCCGTCATCAAGCTCGACACGGTCCCGCGCGGACTGAAGCCCGTGACGTTCGGCGAGGCGCCGAAGGTGGCGGTCGGTCAGATCGTGCTCGCCATGGGCTCGCCCCTCGGGCTGTCGAGCAGTGTCACCGAGGGCATCGTCTCGGCGGTCGGCCGGACCGTCAGCGAGGGCGGGGCGGGCGGCGGTACGGGGGCCACCATCGCCAACATGGTGCAGACCTCGGCGGCGATCAATCCGGGCAACAGCGGGGGCGCGCTGGTCAATCTGGACAGCGAGGTGATCGGCATCCCCACGCTGGCCGCGACCGATCCGCAGCTGGGCAACGGCGCCGCGCCCGGGATCGGCTTCGCGATCCCCGTGTCGATGGTGCGGACGGTGGCCGACCAGATCATCGAGCACGGCCGGGTCGTCGACTCGGGCCGGGCGGCGCTGGGCATCACCGGGCGTACGGTGGTCGGTCCGGAATTCCAGCCGGTGGGCGTCGCGGTCGTCACGGCGCGCCAGGGCGGCGCGGCGGCGGAGGCGGGGATCAGGGCCGGGGACATCATCACCGCGGTCGACCGGACACGGGTGACGACGATCGCCTCGCTCTCCGAGATCCTCGCGTCGGACAAGCCGGGGCAGCGGGTGAAGGTGACCTTCACCCGGGGCGGCGCGACGAGGACGGTGGAGGCCACGCTGGGCGAGATGTGACGCGGGGCCGTACACCCGGGAGCTCCCCGGACGCACGGCCCCGTGTCCACAGGGGGCTCCCCCGGATGTACGGCCCCGCCTCCGCGCCGACGGGCGGACTCATGGACGCGTGGCTCAGCCCGCGTCCGCCTGGAGGCTCATCGGGCCGTATACCTTGGTGCCGTCCTCGAAGAGCGACACCTGGTCGGCGCCGCCGTCCAGGAGTTCTCTCCAGACCTCGCCGACCCATGACTCGGCGTCGCCCTGCGTCGTGAACTCCTCCGGCTCAACCGCCGGCGGGACCTCCGTCCCGTCGGCCTTCTCGAACCGCCACATCCACGCCATGTGCGCCTCCCGGCTCCCGCGGAACTGATCGATCTACCTGCCCGCAGCGTAGCCGGGCGCGCACCGTACGCGGTGACGCGGGAGGATCATCCCTGTGGAACTGACTCTGCTCGGCACCGGTGCCCCCACCGGGCTCCCCCGCCCCCACTGCCCCTGCGCGGCGTGCGCCACCGCGCGCGGCCCGTGGGCCCGCGCCGCCACGGCCCTCCTCGTGGACGGTGTGCTGCTGCTGGACCTGACCCCGGGCGCCGCGCTCGCCGCGGCCCGCGCCGGGCACTCCCTGGCGGGGGTACGGCAGGTCCTGCTCACCCATCCGCACGACGGCCCCGCGGTGGAGCTGCCCGCCGGGCTGCCGTCGGCCGGGCGGGTCGCGGACGGCCGGGTGCTGACGCTGCTCAGCGGCCACCGGGTGCGGGCGGTGGCGATGGACGCGCCGGGCACCGGGTACGAGGTGACGGGCCCCGGCGGCGAGCGGCTGCTGCTTCTTCCGCCGGGCGGGGCGCCGGCCGGGGTGGCCCCCGGGAACGGCCGTACGCGGGCCGCGGCCGCCCCGTACGACATGGTCGCCGCCGATGTGATCGGTCGCCCGGACGCGGTGGCGCGGCTGCGCGCGGCGGGCGCGATCGGCCCCGCCACGGATGTCGTCGCCGTCCATCTCGACCACGACGTACCGCCGGGGCCCGAGCTGGTGCGGCGGCTGGCGGCGGCGGGCGCGCGGGCCGTCCCCGACGGGACGACGCTGACGGTGGGCGCGTACCACCCCGTCCCCGAGGTGCCGCGCCGCACACTGGTGACGGGCGGGGCGCGCTCGGGCAAGTCCTGGGAGGCGGAGCGGCGGCTGGCGGCGTTCCCCGGGGTGCTGTACGTGGCGACGGGCGGCGGCCGCGAGGGCGACGCTGAGTGGGAGGAGCGGGTCCGTACCCACCGCGAGCGCCGCCCCGGCTCCTGGCGTACGGCCGAGACCTGCGACCTGGTCCCGCTGCTGGCGGAGGAGGGCCCGCCGCTGCTGATCGACTGCCTGTCTCTGTGGCTGACGGACGCGATGGACCGGGTGAACGCGTGGGACGACGCGGCCTGGTCCTCGGGCGGCGAGAAGGCGCTGCGCGAGCGGACCGGGGAACTGGTCGCGGCGGTGCGGGCGACGCGGCGCACGGTGGTGGCGGTGACCAACGAGGTGGGCGCGGGGGTGGTCCCGGCCACCCGCTCGGGGCGCCGCTTCCGCGACGAACTGGGCCGGCTGAACGCGGCCGTCGCGGACGAGTGCGAGCAGGTGCTCCTGGTGGTGGCGGGCCAGGCCCTCGCCCTGCGGTGACACCCCGTCGTGGGGCGCGGCGCGGCCCGGTACTGTCGCCGGATGAGTTCGCTTAATCTCGATGACTTCTCCGATCTGATCGAGCGCCCCGACAGCGGTACCCGGCGCGACGCCGAGGAACGCAGGGAGCGGCTGGTCGTGGCACCGGGGGCGCTCGGGCGCCTCGACGAGTTGGGTGAGTGGCTCTCGGCGGCGCAGGGGTCCGTGCCGGTGAGGGCGGTGGAGCAGCCGCGTGTGGTGCTGTTCGCCGGGGATCACGGAGTCGCCGGGCTCGATGTGTCGGGCCGGCCCGCGGGCAGTGCGCACGCGCTGGTGCGCTCGGTGCTGGACGGAGCGAGCCCCGTCGCCGTGCTGGCCCGCCGGGCCGGGGTGTCCGTACGGGTGGTGGACGCCGGTCTCGACTGCGATCCGGCGCTGCTGCCCGAGGAGGTCGTGCGCCACCGGGTGCGGCGCGGCAGCGGGCGGATCGATGTCGAGGACGCGCTGACCCGGGACGAGGCGGAGCGTGCCGTACGGCTCGGGATGGCGATCGCGGACGAGGAGGCGGATTCGGGGACGGATCTGGTGGTCCTCGGGGATCTCAGCGTGGGCGGTACGACGGTCGCGGCCACTCTGATCGCGGCGCTGTGCGGCACGGACGCGTCGGTGGTGACGGGGCGCGGCGGCGCGGGCATCGACGATCTGGCGTGGATGCGCAAGTGCGCGGCGGTACGCGACGCGCTGCGCCGGGCCCGGCCGGTGCTCGGGGATCAGGTGGAGCTGCTGGCCACGGTGGGCGGCGCGGACCTGGCGGCGATGACGGGGTTCCTGCTGCAGTCGGCGGTGCGCCGGATGCCGGTGATCCTGGACGGTGTGGTGTCGGCGGCGTGTGCGCTGGTGGGGCAGCGGGCGGCGTTCCGGGCCCCGGACTGGTGGCTGGCGGGGCAGTTGAGCGGGGAGCCCGCGCAGGCGAAGGCGCTGGACAGGATGGCGCTCAACCCGCTGCTCGACCAGGGCGTCACTGTGGGCGAGGGTTCCGGGGCGCTGCTGGCGCTTCCGCTCGTGCAGGCGGCGGCCGCGCTCGCGGCGGAGCTGCCGGAGCGGCCGGAGCCCGAGGCCACGGAGGAGGCCGGGGAAGCCGGGGGCGTGACCGGTTCCGACGTGGTGACCACGTAGGAGCGGGGCATCGGATGCGGCGGCCGGGACGGGCCGCCGCATCACCCGGCATGCGGCGCGATGCCCCATATGATCGCGTTTCATGGGAGAAGTGCACGTGCTTGCCGAACGGTCGACCCGGCAGAGCGCCCCGGGTCAGGGGGACAGTAAGGGCCGGGGCACGGTCCTTTCCCGGCGCGCCGCGGCGTACGCCGTCTGGTACCTGCGGACCGTCACCTTCATCAACTTCCTGAGCGCCGTCTGGGTCTCGCTGGGCCAGGATCTGCGGCGGCACAACGTGGACGACTACTTCACGCCCTATCTCCTGACGGCGGGGTTCGCGTCCGGGCTCTTCACGCTGTTCCTGGCGATCACGATGCGCCGCCGCAAGCGCGCCGCGTGGATCCTCAATCTGGTCATCTCGGGGCCCTTCCTGCTGCTGTTCTCGTTCGCGATGACCTTTCCCGAGCTGCGGCAGCACCTGCAGAACTGGGTCTCGCTGGGGCTGACGGCGTCGTTCGTCGCGGCGCTGCTGCTGGGGCGGCGGGCGTTCTACGCGAAGGGCGACCGGGCCAATCCGCGGCTGGCCGCGGTGGTGGCGGTGGGCGGGCTGCTGGTGACCTCGCTGGTGGCGGCGGCGCTGGTCACCGTCACGAACACGGCGGGCGGCGGCTCGTCGTTCACCGAGCGGTGGCGGTACGGCACGATGCGGCTGGTCTCGCTGGCGGCGGACGAGACGCGGTTCCCGGGGATCGCCACCCCGGGCTGGGTCGACGTGGTCGTCAACGTGCTCTCGACGCTGCTGCTGCTGGCGGTGGTGTACGCGGCGTTCCGGGCGCGGCGCGCGGTGGATCCGCTGACGGTGGACGACGAGGCGCGGCTGCGGGTGCTGCTCGCCCGGCACGGCGAGCGGGATTCGCTGGGGTATTTCGCGCTGCGCCGCGAGAAGAGCGTCATGTGGTCCCCGACGGGCAAGGCGGCCGTCGCCTACCGCGTGGTGGGCGGGGTGTCGCTGGCGTCCGGGGATCCGATCGGCGATCCGGAGGCGTGGCCGGGGGCGATCACGCCGTGGCTGGCGCAGGCGCGGGTCCA
This sequence comes from Streptomyces sp. NPDC088124, assembly GCF_040685895.1. NCBI lineage: Bacteria > Bacillati > Actinomycetota > Actinomycetes > Kitasatosporales > Streptomycetaceae > Streptomyces > Streptomyces sp. NPDC088124. The sequence goes on from NZ_JBFBJB010000002.1 coordinate 178,067, forward strand.
CGGGTGGATCCCGGCGGTGATGGGGGCGAGCGAGGAGGCCGGAACGATCTACGCCCGGCATGGCATGGACGCGCTGGAGCTGGGCGACGAGGCGCTGGTGGAGACCGCCGGGTGGGCGGTGGCGGGGCGTCCGCCGGGGCAGCCGTCCGCGCTCCGGGGGCGGTCGATGCGGACGGTGCGCCAGGCGTACAACCGGGTCGCCCGGGCCGGTTACCGGGTCCGGATCCGGCGTCATGAGGACATCCCCGCCGAGGAGATGGCCGGGCTGCTGCGGCGCGCGGACGACTGGCGCGACGGCGCCACGGAACGGGGTTTCTCGATGGCGCTGGGCCGGCTCGGGGATCCGGACGACGGGCGCTGCGTGATGCTCGAATGCCTGGACGGGGACGGCGAGTTGCGGGCGGTGCTGAGCTTCGTGCCGTGGGGGCCGAACGGGCTCTCGCTCGACCTGATGCGCCGTGACCGGGAGAGTGGGAACGGCCTGATGGAGTTCATGGTGATCGAACTCCTCCAGCGTTCCGGCGAGATCGGGATCACGCGGGTCTCGCTCAACTTCGCCATGTTCCGGTCGGTCTTCGAGCGGGGCGCGAAGCTGGGCGCCGGGCCGGTGCTGCGGCTGTGGCGTTCGCTGCTCAGTTTCTTCTCCCGGTGGTGGCAGATCGAGTCGCTGTACCGCGCCAACGCCAAGTACCGGCCGGTCTGGGAGCCGCGTTTCATGCTCTTCGAGAAGAGCGCCGACCTGCTGCGGATCGGGCTCGCGGCGGGGCGCGCCGAGGGCTTTCTGGAAGCGCCGGGGCTGCCGGGGTGGCTGCATCGCCGGCGGCTGGAGAGCCGCCGGTGACGGTGGGGGCGAGGGGGGCGGCGCTCCGTACGCGGCTGCGCCGGTTCGCCCGGCGGGAGTGGGGGCCGCTGCTGACCACGGTGGGGACCACGCTGTCGAAGCGGCGGGCGCGGGCGGTCCCGATGACGCTGACGGCGGTGGGGCTGACGACGCTGGCGCAGATCGCGCAGAACCAGCCGTGGGGGTACCGGCCGGTGATGGACCTCGGCGCGGTCCGGGCCGAGGATCCGCTCGGGGCGGCCCTGCTCCGTACGCCGCTGTCGCTGTTCGTACCGGCGCTCGACCTGCCGGTGTGGGGCGCGCTGGCGCAGATCCTGCTGGTGTTCGGGGTCGCGGAAATCTGTCTGGGCCGGTGGCGGACGCTGGTGATCGCGTACGTGGCGACGCTGGCCGGGACGCTGTACGCGCGGGTCGGTGTCGCGCTGGGGCCGGGGGCGTTCCTGGGGCTGCCCGCGTCGGACGCGAGGATCGTCGACACGGGTCCTTCGGCGGCGGTGGTGGGGCTCGCGCTGGTGGTGTGCTGGTGCTACCGGGCGCGGTGGACGGCGGGGGTGCTGCTCGTGGCGCTGGTCGGGGAGTGCGCCCTCAAGGACAATCTGGCGGGCCGGGAGCATCTGGCGGCGGCGTCGGCGGTGCTGGCGCTGCTCGCCGTACTGGAGTGGAGACGGCGCGGCGGGCTCCGGCCCCGGGCGGGGTGACGGCCGCCCGACGCGTCGTCAGCGGGGCAGCCGCTCCGGGCCGGCGCCCGCCCTGCCCCGGGGCCGCCGCCGGCGCCCGGCTACCCTTCCCGCGATGACCTCCACCGACGCGAACGGCCGCGCCTCGCTCGCCGACGGCCTGCGCTTCGCGTTCGGCACCCTCACCGTGTTCCCCGTCCGCGTGGCGCGCTGGGACCGCCCGGCCGCGCGCGCCGGGATGCTGAGCGCCCCGGCCGCCGGGCTCACCGTGGGCGGGTGCGCGGCGGCGGCCTCGGCGCTGTTGCTGCTCGCGGGCGCCTCGCCCCTGCTGGCCGGGGTGGCGGCCGTCGCCGCGCCCGCCGTCCTCACCCGGGGGCTGCACCTCGACGGTCTCGCGGACACCGCGGACGGCCTGGGCAGCGCCAAGCCCGCCGAGGACGCGCTGCGGATCATGAAGCGGTCGGACATCGGCCCGTTCGGGGTGATCACCCTGCTGCTGGTGCTGCTCGCGCAGGTGGCGGCGGTCGCGGAGCTGTACGGCCAGAGCCTGGCCCGGGGCGCGGTGGCGGCCGTGCTGGCCGGGCTCACCGCCCGGCTCGCGCTCACCCTCGGCTGCCGTACGGGCGTCCCGCCGGCCCGGCCCGAGGGGCTGGGCGCCGCGGTGGCCGGCACGGTGCCGACGCGGGCCGCGTGGTGCGCCGCGCTCCTGGTCACGGGCGTGGCCGCGGCGGCGGGCGGGCTCTTCGGGGTGGCCGGCGCCGTACACCACGCGCTGGCGGTGGTGGCCGGGCTCGGTGCGGCGGCGCTGCTGCTGGCGCACTGCGTACGGCGCTTCGGCGGGGTCACCGGCGATGTGTTCGGCGCGCTCGCGGAGACCGCCGCGACGGCAACACTCGTCGCGCTGACGCTCGGCTGATCCCGTACCGCGCGACCGAGGGACGTACGGCGCGCGACCGTCGTAGGGAGCCGGTCCGGCGGGCGTCGTACGGAGCCGGTCCGGCGGGTATCCCGAAACGTGCGGAACACCCCCACAGACGAGTGAACCGCCGCCGCTGTGATGCGCGTCCATCACCGAGCGTAGGCTCAATCCCGCCGCGCGGCCGGGACGGGCCGCCGCGGCGGGCACGGCCGGCGCAACCCCCCGGCCGTCGAGAACTCAATGAAAGCGAGATTTCACCACCGTGACTGCTCTCACTCTTAAGCCCGCCGGCGTGGCGACCCTGCGCGCCGACGCGATCGTCGTCGGCGTCGCGAAGGGCGCCAAGGGGCCGGTGGCGGCACCGGGCTCCGAGGCCGTGGACACGGCGTTCGACGGGAAACTCGCCGCCGTCCTGGAGACACTCGGTGCCTCCGGCGGCGAGAGCGAGGTGACCAAGCTGCCCGCGCAGGGCGGCCTGAAGGCCCCGGTCGTCATCGCGGTCGGCCTCGGCCCCGTACCGGAGAAGGACGAGACGTACGGCGCCGAGACGCTGCGCCGGGCCGCCGGTGCGGCGGCGCGTGCCCTCTCCGGCGTCAAGAAGGCCGCGTTCGCGCTGCCCGTCGAGTCGGTCGAGGACATCGAGGCGATCGCCGAGGGCGCGCTCCTGGGCGCGTACGCCTTCACCGCCTACCAGGGCGGCGAGAAGAACGCGAAGAAGGGCCAGGGCCCCAAGCGGCCGCTCGGCGAGGTGGCGCTGGTCGGCGCCAAGCCGCGTGACAAGGCCCACAAGCGGGCCGCCGAGCGCGCGATCGCGCTGGCCGAGGAGGTCAACCGCGCCCGTGACCTCGTGAACACCCCGCCGAACGACCTCACGCCCGAGTCCTTCGCCGCCGTGGCCACCGCCGCGGGCAAGGAGAACGGCGTCAAGGTCCAGGTCCTGGACGAGAAGGCGCTGGCCAAGGGCGGCTACGGCGGCATCCTCGGCGTCGGCCAGGGCTCGGCCAACCCGCCGCGCCTGGTGAAGCTCGCGTACACGCACCCCGACGCGGAGAAGACGCTCGCGCTCGTCGGCAAGGGCATCACCTACGACTCGGGCGGCATCTCCCTCAAGCCCGCCGGGCACAACGAGACGATGAAGTGCGACATGAGCGGCGCCGCCGCCGTGTTCGCCACGGTCGTCGCCGCCGCGCGGCTGGGCCTGCGGGTCAACATCACCGGGTGGCTGGCGCTGGCCGAGAACATGCCGTCGGGGTCGGCGACCCGCCCCGGTGACGTGCTGCGCATGTACAGCGGCAAGACCGTCGAGGTCCTCAACACCGACGCCGAGGGCCGGCTCGTGCTGGCGGACGCGCTGACCCGCGCCTCGGAGGAGAACCCGGACGCGATCGTGGACGTGGCGACGCTGACCGGCGCGATGGTGCTGGCGCTGGGCAACCGCACCTTCGGGATCATGTCGAACGACGACGCGTTCCGTACCTCGCTCCACGAGATCGCCGAGGAGGCGGGCGAGGCCTCCTGGCCGATGCCGCTCCCCGCCGACCTGCGCAAGGGCATGGACTCCCCCACCGCGGACATCGCGAACATGGGTGAGCGGATGGGCGGCGGGCTGGTCGCGGGCCTCTTCCTGAAGGAGTTCGTCGGCGAGGGCATCACCTGGGCCCACCTGGACATCGCGGGCCCGGCCTTCCACGAGGGAGCCCCGTACGGCTACACCCCCAAGGGCGGCACGGGCTCCTCGGTCCGCACGCTGGTGCGGCTGGCGGAGCGCACCGCCGCGGGCGACCTGGGCTGATCCCGGGGGCACCCCGGGCGGTGGCGGGCGGGGGTCGTGGTGCGGGCGGGGTGTCCGTTCGCACCGTGACCCCCGACCCCGTCGGGCCGCGCACCGTGCAAAGATGGGTAATCGGCAGGACAGGGCCCCCACCACAGGGCCGAAGACATAGCGGCCGAAGACCAGCCGCCGCCCGGTCGATGTGAGACCGCGCCCGGCGCACATGCATGGAGGACGTGACGTGGCGAACGACGCCAGCACCGTTTTCGACCTAGTGATCCTCGGCGGCGGTAGCGGCGGTTACGCCGCGGCGCTGCGCGGAGCGCAGCTGGGCCTGGACGTCGCACTGATCGAGAAGAACAAGCTGGGCGGCACCTGCCTGCACAACGGCTGCATCCCCACGAAGGCCCTGCTGCACGCCGGCGAGATCGCCGACCAAGCCCGCGAGAGCGCGCAGTTCGGCATCAAGGCCACCTTCGAGGGTGTCGACATCGCCGGGGTCCACAAGTACAAGGACGACGTGATCGCGGGCCTGTACAAGGGGCTCCAGGGGCTGGTCGCCTCCCGCAAGGTGACGTACATCGAGGGCGAGGGCCGGCTCTCGTCCCCCACCTCCGTCGACGTGAACGGTCAGCGCGTCCAGGGCCGCCATGTCCTCCTCGCGACCGGTTCCGTACCGAAGTCGCTGCCGGGCCTGGTGATCGACGGCGACCGGATCATCTCCTCCGACCACGCGCTGACGCTGGACCGCGTCCCGCAGTCCGCGATCATCCTGGGCGGCGGCGTCATCGGCGTCGAGTTCGCCTCCGCGTGGAAGTCCTTCGGCACGGACGTCACGGTCGTCGAGGGCCTGAAGCACCTGGTCCCGGTCGAGGACGAGAACAGCTCGAAGCTGCTGGAGCGCGCGTTCCGCAAGCGCGGGATCAAGTTCAACCTCGGTACGTTCTTCGACAAGGCGGAGTACACCGACACGGGCGTCCGTGTCACGCTCGCCGACGGCAAGACCTTCGAGGCGGAGGTGCTGCTGGTCGCGATCGGCCGCGGCCCGGTCTCGCAGGGGCTCGGTTACGAGGAGCAGGGCGTCGCGATGGACCGCGGCTATGTCGTGGTCGACGAGTACATGCGGACGAACGTCGAGACGATCTCGGCCGTCGGCGACCTGGTCCCGACCCTCCAGCTCGCGCACGTGGGCTTCGCCGAGGGCATCCTCGTCGCGGAGCGGCTGGCTGGTCTCCAGACCGTTCCGATCGACTACGACGGCGTGCCGCGGGTGACGTACTGCCACCCCGAGGTCGCCTCCGTCGGCATCACCGAGGCCAAGGCCAAGGAGATCTACGGCGCGGACAAGGTCGTCGCCCTCAAGTACAGCCTCGCGGGCAACGGAAAGAGCAAGATCCTCAAGACCTCCGGCGAGATCAAGCTCGTCCAGGTCAAGGACGGTGCCGTGGTCGGTGTCCACATGGTCGGTGACCGTATGGGCGAGCAGGTCGGCGAGGCTCAGCTCATCTACAACTGGGAGGCTCTGCCGGCCGAGGTCGCGCAGCTCATCCACGCGCACCCCACCCAGAGCGAGGCGCTCGGCGAGGCCCACCTGGCCCTGGCCGGCAAGCCGCTGCACTCCCACGACTGATGGTTCAGTCCGGGCGCGACGACCACTTCCGTACATTCGATAGGAGCAACTGAAACCATGTCGGTTTCCGTAACCCTGCCGGCGCTCGGCGAGAGCGTCACCGAGGGCACTGTCACCCGCTGGCTGAAGGCCGAGGGCGAGCGCGTCGAGGCCGACGAGCCGCTGCTGGAGGTCTCCACCGACAAGGTCGACACCGAGATCCCGGCGCCCGTCGCCGGTGTCGTGGCGTCCATCAAGGTCGCCGAGGACGAGACCGTCGAGGTCGGCGCCGAGCTCGCGATCATCGACGACGGCACGGGCGGCCAGGCGGCGGCCCAGCCGACCGAGGCCGCTCCGGCCCCCGCCGCGGCTCCGGCTCCGGCCGCCCCGGCCCCCGCCGCCGAGGCCCCGGCTCCGGCTCCGGCCGCCACGCCCGCGCCCGCCGCGCCGGCCGCCCCGGCCGGTGGTGCCTCCGGCACCGATGTCACGCTGCCCGCGCTGGGCGAGTCGGTCACCGAGGGCACCGTCACCCGCTGGCTGAAGGAGGTCGGCGAGGAGGTCGCGGAGGACGAGCCGCTGCTGGAGGTCTCCACCGACAAGGTCGACACCGAGATCCCCGCCCCGGTCGCCGGTGTGCTGCTGGAGATCGTGGTCGGCGAGGACGAGACCGCGGAGGTCGGCGCGAAGCTGGCTGTCATCGGCGCCCCGGGCGCGGCCCCGGCCGCCCCCGCCGCCGCTGCTCCGGCCGCCCCGGCCGCGGCTCCGGCTCCAACTCCGGCAGCTCCCGCCCCGGCTCCGGCCGCTCCGGCCCCGGCTCCCGCCCCGGCCGCCCCCGTACAGGAGGCCCCGAAGGCTCCGGCGCCCGCGCCGGCCGCCCCCGCCGCTCCGGCTCCGGCCGCGCCGGCCGCGGTCACCCCCGCGCCCGTCCCGGCCGCCCCCGCGGGCGACGACGCCGGCGCGTACGTCACGCCGCTGGTCCGCAAGCTCGCCGCGGAGAACGCGGTCGACCTGGCGTCCGTCAAGGGCACCGGCGTCGGCGGCCGGATCCGCAAGCAGGACGTCATCACCGCCGCCGAAGCGGCCGCGGCCGCCAAGGCCGCCGCTGCCGCCCCGGCTCCGGCCGCCGCCGCCCCGGCGGCGTCCAGGGCGCCGAGGCTGGAGGCGTCCCCGCTGCGCGGTCAGACCGTCAAGATGACCCGCATGCGCAAGGTCATCGGCGACAACATGGTGAAGGCGCTGCACACGCAGGCCCAGCTCACCACCGTGGTCGAGGTCGATGTCACGAAGCTGATGCGGCTGCGCGCGCAGGCGAAGGACTCCTTCGCCGCCCGCGAGGGCGTCAAGCTGTCCCCGATGCCGTTCTTCGTCAAGGCGGCGGCCCAGGCGCTGAAGGCCCACCCGGTCATCAACGCCCGGATCAACGAGGGCGAGGGCACGATCACGTACTTCGACTCGGAGAACATCGGTATCGCGGTGGACTCCGAGAAGGGTCTGATGACCCCGGTCATCAAGGGCGCGGGCGACCTGAACATCGCCGGCATCTCCAAGAAGACCGCGGAGCTGGCGGCGGCCGTCCGGGCGAGCAAGATCACCCCGGACGACCTGGCGGGCGCCACGTTCACCATCAGCAACACGGGCTCGCGCGGCGCGCTCTTCGACACGGTCATCGTGCCGCCGACCCAGGTCGCCATCCTGGGCATCGGCGCCACCGTCAAGCGCCCGGTGGTCATCAACCACCCGGACCTCGGCGAGACCATCGCGGTACGCGACATGACGTACGTCGCGCTCTCCTACGACCACCGTCTGGTGGACGGCGCCGACGCCGCCCGCTACCTGACGGCGGTCAAGGCGATCCTCGAAGCCGGCGAGTTCGAGGTGGAGCTCGGCCTGTAAGAGGTGGAGCCCCGGCCTGGGACGACCGCGGGAGCGTCGCAGGCATCCCCCGTACGGCAATGGCGCCCCCGCCCGGAGAAAAGTCCGGGCGGGGGCGCTGTCGTTCGGTGCGTACCGCCGTATTGTCCAGACATCTTCCCGGCCCGAGGAGCCCTTCATGAGTCCGCCTGTCGTCCACTCGCTGCGCGAACAGATCCGCGAGCACATCGTGGAGGGGATCGTCAGCGGTCGCTGGAAGCCGGGCGAGCGGATCGTCGAGCGCCGGATCGCGACGGAACTGCAGGTCAGCCAGACGCCCGTACGCGAGGCGCTGCGCGAGCTGGAGTCCCTGCGGCTGATCGAGTCGGCGCCCAACAAGGGCGTACGGGTCCGGAACCTGACCGCGGCCGACCTGGAGGAGAGCTATCCCGTACGGGCCGGTCTGGAGCAGATCGCCGCCGAGCTGGCCGCCGAGCGGCTGGCCGTGGACTGTTCCGCGCTGGAGCCGCACGTGACGGCGCTGTACGCGGCGGACCGGGCGGCCGACGGGACCGCGCAGGTGCGGCACACGGTGGGCTTCCACCGGGAGCTGGTGCGGGCGGCCGGTAACGCTGTGCTGCTGCACACCTGGGAGGGGCTCGGCATCGAGGTCTTCACCGCGCTGTCGATCCGCTGGCTGGGCACGGTGCAGAAGTCGTACGCCGAGGAGCATCAGGAGCTGGTCGAAGCGTTCCGCAGACGGGACCCGGGCATCGGCTCACTGGTGAAGGACCATGTGCTCGGATGCGCACCACGCGCCTGAATCACCCCTCTCTGTCCCACTTCTGTCATGAATTCCCGTCCGTCACTCCGTGCCCTTTCGTGCGGCACGGGATGCCAATTCCTTGAGATCGAGAAGTTTTGCCGTTCAACCCTTTGATCGATCATCGATCAGCGTTTTACAGTCGACGACGGGCTGCACCCAGCCCAGCGTCCTGTCCTGCCAGACATGACCACTTCTCCACCCCCCTCCTGTCCGGAAGGCGGCGATGATGCCCGACCCCGTAGGCAAGCTTCCGAGCGAGCTGGACCAGCTCCCGGACCGTGACACCGAGGAGACCGCCGAATGGGCGGCCTCCCTGGACGCCGTCACCGAACACGCGGGCCCGCACCGCGCCGCGTACCTGATGCGGCGCACCCTCCAGCACGCGGGAACCGCCGGGGTCCCGGTGCCCGAGCTGCTGGAGAGCGACTATGTGAACACCATCCCCACCGCCGCCGAGCCCGCGTTCGACGGCGACCTGGAGATGGAGTCCCGGATCACCGCCTGGAACCGCTGGAACGCGGCGGCGATGGTCACCCGCGGCGCCCGGTACGGCGTCGGTGGGCACATCGCCACCTTCGCCTCCGCGGCCTGGCTGTACGAGACGGGCTTCAACCACTTCTTCCGCGGCAAGGAGGGTGACGGCTCGGGTGACCAGCTCTACGTCCAGGGCCACGCCTCCCCCGGCATCTACGCCCGTGCCTTCCTCGACGGCCGGCTCACCGAGACGGACCTGGACCACTTCCGCCAGGAGGCGGGCGGCCAGGGTCTCCCCTCGTACCCGCACCCGCGGCGGCTGCCGTGGCTGTGGGAGTTCCCCACCGTCTCCATGGGCCTCGGCCCGCTCTCCGCGATCTACCAGGCGCGGTTCAACCGCTATCTGACCAACCGCGGCATCAAGGACACCTCCGCCTCGCACGTCTGGGCGTTCCTCGGCGACGGCGAGATGGACGAGCCCGAGTCGACGGCGGCCCTCGCCCTCGCGGCGCGGGAGCGCCTCGACAACCTGACCTTCGTCATCAACTGCAACCTCCAGCGGCTCGACGGCCCGGTCCGCGCGAACTTCCGGGTCGTGCAGGAGCTGGAGGCCCAGTTCCGCGGCGCCGGCTGGAACGTCGTCAAGACGCTGTGGGGCTCCGCCTGGGACGAGCTGTTCGCGCTGGACACCACGGGCGCGCTGGTACGCCGGCTGCGCCAGGTGCCGGACGCCCAGTTCCAGACGTACGCCACGCGGGACGTCGCGTACATCCGTGAGCACTTCTTCGGCGCCGAGCCGGCCCTCGTCGAGCTGGCGAAGCTGCTGACCGACGCGAAGATCGCCGAGTGTTTCTTCACCTCGCGCGGTGGCCACGAGGCCCGCAAGGTGTACGCGGCGTACCGGGCGGCGCTGGCCCACGAGGGCGCGCCGACCGTGATCCTCGCGCAGACGGTGAAGGGCTACACGCTCGGCGCCGGCTTCGAGTCGCGCAACGCCAACCACCAGATGAAGAAGCTCTCCGGCGAGCAGTTCCGCACCATGCGCGACCTGCTGGACCTGCCGATCCCGGACGCGAAACTCGACGACAGCCTGGTGCCGTACGGCCACCCCGGCGCGGACTCCCCCGAGGTGCGCTACCTCCAGGAGCGGCGCGCGGCGCTCGGCGGCCCCGCCCCGGCCCGCCGGGTGCACGCGGTCGCGCTGCCCCAGCCGTCGGAGAAGCCGTTCCAGGCCGTCACCAAGGGCTCGGGCAAGCAGTCCGTGGCGACGACGATGGCGTTCGTCCGGCTGATGAAGGACCTGATGCGGGACAAGGAGACCGGCAAGCGCTGGGTCCCGATCGTCCCCGACGAGGCCCGCACCTTCGGCATGGAGGCGCTGTTCCCGTCGGCCGGCATCTACTCGCCGCTGGGCCAGACGTACGACCCGGTCGACCGCGACCAGATCATGTACTACAAGGAGGCCAAGGACGGCCAGATCCTCAACGAGGGGATCACCGAGGCCGGTTCGATGGCCGACTTCATCGCCGCCGCCACGTCGTACGCGACGCACGGCGAGACGATGATCCCGTTCTACATCTTCTACTCGATGTTCGGCTGGCAGCGCACGGGCGACCAGATGTGGCAGCTCGCCGACCAGCTCGGCAAGGGCTTCATCGTCGGCGCCACCGCGGGCCGGACGACGCTGACGGGCGAGGGGCTCCAGCACGCGGACGGCCACTCGCACCTCATCGCGGCCACCAACCCGGCGTCGCTCAACTACGACCCGGCGTTCGCGTACGAGATCGCGGTGATCGTCAAGGAGGGTCTGCGGCGGATGTACGGCGAGCCCGTGCCCGGCGAGGACCAGAACGTCTTCTACTACCTGACGGTCTACAACGAGCCGATGCCGCAGCCCGCGATGCCCGAGGGCGTCGAGGAGGGCATCGTCAAGGGCCTGTACCGCTTCAAGGAGGGCGTCCCGGCGGCGGCCGACGCACCGGCGATCCAGCTCCTGGCGTCCGGTACGGCGATCCACTGGGCCCTGGAGGCACAGGAACTGCTCGCCGCCGACTGGGGCGTGACGGCCGACGTCTGGTCCGCCACCTCCTGGAGCGAGCTGCGCAGGGACGCGCTGGAGGCCGACGAGGCCCTGCTGCGCGGCGAGGAGAAGGTGCCGTACGTGACGCGCGCGCTGGCGGGCGCCCCGGGCCCGGTGCTCGCGGTCAGCGACTGGATGCGGCAGGTGCCGGACCAGATCAGCCAGTGGGTGGAGCAGGACTACAGCTCGCTCGGTACGGACGGCTTCGGGCTCTCGGACACCCGCGAGGCGGCGCGCCGCCACTTCGGGGTGGACGCGCGGTCGATCGTGGTCGCGGCGCTGGCGCAGCTCGCGCGGCGCGGCGAGGTCAAGCCGGAGCGGATCGCGGAGGCGCGGGAGCGCTACGGCCTCTGACGGACGGCCGGCCCGTCGGATCCGCTACGGTCTCTGACGGCCGGCCCGCCGGATCCGCTACGGTCTCTGACGACCGACCGTCAGATCCCCTATAGCAGGCCGGGGAGCCCCTGTCACTCGGTGGCGGGGGCTCCCTGCATGATGGACGTATGCGTGCTGCCCGCCTGATCAAAATGGTCCTTCTCCTTCAGTCCAGACCCTCGATGACGGCGGGCGAACTGGCCCGTGAGCTGGAGGTGTCCGAACGCACGATCACCCGGGACGCCCAGGCCCTCTCCGAGGCCGGCGTCCCGGTGTACGCCAACCGGGGCCGGTCCGGGGGGTACCGGCTGATCGGCGGTTACCGCACCCGGCTGACCGGCCTGGCGCGCGGCGAGGCGGAGGCGCTGTTCCTCTCCGGGGTGCCGGGGGCGCTGCGCGAGATGGGGCTCGACGACATCTCGTCGGCCGCCCGGCTGAAGGTCTCGGCGGCGCTGCTGCCGTCGCTGCGGGACGCCCCGGCCGCGGCGGCGCAGCGCTTCCACCTCGACGCGCCCGGCTGGTACCAGGAGCCGGGGACCCCGGAGCTGCTGCCCGTGGTCGCGGAGGCGGTGTGGGGCGACCGGCTGGTGGCGGCGCGCTACCTGCGCAAGGACGTGGAGGTGGAGCGGGAGCTTGCGCCGTACGGTCTCGTGCTGAAGGCGGGCGTCTGGTATTTGTGCGCCGCCACGGAGGGCACGTTCCGGGTCTACCGGATCGAGCGGTTCACCGCGGTCGAACCCTTGCAGGAACGTTTCTCCCGCGAGGAGACCTTCGATCTGCCGGCGTTCTGGGAGGAGCGCGCGGCGGAGTTCGCGCGCTCCCTGCTGCACACGGAGATCGAGGTACGCCTCTCGCCCGAGGGCGCCCGCAGGCTGCCGTACGTGGCGGACCGGGTGGCCGCCACGGAGGCGGTCGAGGCGGCGGCCCCGGCGGACGCGGAGGGCCGGATCACCGTGACGCTGCCGGTGGAGTCGGAGGAGGTGGCGTACACGCAGCTGCTCACGCTGGGCCCGGACGCGGAGGTGCTGGCGCCGGAGGCGCTGCGGCGCCGGTTCGCGGAGGCGGCGGCACGGATGCGCGACCTGTACCGGTAAGCCGGGCGGCGTGGGGGCCGGCAGGGGGCGCGGGGACGCGGCAGGGGGCGCGGGGACGCGGCAGGTCACAGAAGTCCTGCGACTCGCGGCTCCGCGTGCGCCGCTCCTCCTCAGGCACGATGCTTGACCCGTGATGGACGAGACGGAGTTCTGGGAGATCGTCGACAGCACCCGCGAGGCCGCCGACGGCGACCCCGAGGACCATGCCGACCTGCTGGTCGAACGGCTTCTCCAGCTCGACCCCGACTCCGTACTGGACTTCGCGCGGCACTTCGAGTCGCGCTACAACCGCGCCTACCACTGGGATCTCTGGGGCGCGGCGGCCGTCCTGCTCGGCGGCGCGAGCGACGACGCCTTCGACTACTTCCGCTGCTGGCTGATCGGGCAGGGCCGGGAGGTCTTCGAGGGCGCGCTGCACGACCCGGACAGCCTGGCCGAGCTGCTGGACGAGTTCGACGAGACCGTCGACGGGGACGGCGAGGAGCTGGGGTACGCGGCGGACGAGGCGTACGAACAGCTCACGGGCGTGGTGGCGCCCGCCCTGGGGATCGCGGCGCAGCTCCCGGAGCCGGAGGGCACCCCGCTGGACTTCGAGGACGAGGCCGCGCTGGCGGAACGCTTCCCCAGGCTGACGGAGCGCTTCGGCGGCGAGTGAGCCCGGTCGCCGCCCGTTCCGGGGCCGCGCCCGGCGGCTCACTCCAGCGGGAGCCCCATGAGGACGTCGTCGACGTACGCGCCGTCGAGGAGGAACTCCCCCGGCAGGATCCCCTCGACGCGGAAGCCCTCGGCCTCGTAGAGCGCCCGCGCCGGTGCGTTGTGCCCCAGGACGCGCAGGGTCAGCCGCCGCGCGCCCTGGTTGCGCGCGTGCAGCACGCCCGCGCGCAGCAGAGCGCGCGCCACGCCCCGGCCGCGCGCCCACGGGTACACCGTGAGGCCCTGGATCTGCCGTACGTGCGCGTTGCTGGCGAGGGGCGTGGGGCGGGCGACGCGGATGTACCCGGCGATCCGGTCCGGACCTGACTCGCCGCCCGCGCGTCCGGTCCCGCCTGCCCGTCCGCGTCCGCTCCCGTCTCCGTCGGTCTCGGCGACCAGGAAGTCCTCCGGCCGGTGCTGGGCGTCGAAGAACGGTCCGTACGGCGGTCGCGGGCGCGGCGTGACGGCGTGCAGCGGTGACCAGGTCGCGCGGTCGAGTGCGCCGAGGGCGTCGTCGTCCGCGCGCTCGGCGGGACGTATCCGGGGTTCCACCATGGCGCAACTGTGCCATGTGATGTTCCGGAGGCAGGATGGGTGCATGAAAATCGCGGTCACCGGTTCGACCGGGCTCATCGGTACGGCACTTGTCAGCTCCCTGCGCGCGGACGGGCACGAGGTGACGCGGCTGGTACGGCACGCGGCGCGCGCGGCGGACGAGATCGCGTGGGACCCCGCGCGGCAGACGATCGACGCGGGGAAGCTGAACGGCTGCGAGGCGGTCGTCCACCTCGCCGGCGCGGGCGTCGGGGACCGGCGCTGGAGCGACGCGTACAAGCGGGAGATCAGGGACAGCCGGATCCTCGGCACGGCCACCCTCGCGGAGGCCCTCACCACGCTCGACGCGCCGCCCCGGGTGCTGGTCTCCGGCTCGGCCATCGGGTTCTACGGCTACACCGGGGACCGGAAGGTGGACGAGAGCACCCCTCCGGGGGACGGCTTCCTGCCGTCGCTCTGTGTGGAGTGGGAGGAGGCCGCGCTGCCGGCGGAGGAGGCGGGCATCCGTACGGTCTTCCCGCGCACCGGTCTGGTGGTCGCGCGCAAGGGCGGCGCGTGGGGGCGGCTCTTCCCGCTCTTCCGCGCGGGGCTCGGCGGCCGGCTCGGTTCGGGCGACCAGTACTGGAGCTTCATCTCGCTGCACGACGAGGTGGCGGCGCTGCGGCACCTCGTCGACACGGAGGGGCTGGAGGGCCCGGTCAATCTGACGGCCCCGGAGCCCGTCACCAACCGCGAGGTGACGGCGGCGATGGGCCGCGTCCTGCACCGCCCGACCCCGTTCCCGGTCCCCGCGGCGGCGTTGCGGCTGGTGGTGGGCGACCTGGCGGACGACATCGTGGGCAGCCAGCGGGTGGTGCCGTCGCGGCTGCTGGAGTCGGGCTTCACGTTCGCGTTCCCGACGATCGACGAGGCGGTACGGGCGGCGGTGTAGCGGGCGGGACAGGAGGCGCCCGGCGGGGCGAGCGCGCGGCGCGGGACGGGGCGGCGTCACGGGGCGGTGTGGCGCCCGCGGGACCGGTGCGGCGTCACGGGGGCCGGCGCGGGGCGCCGCGCCCCTGGAGCGGGTCCGCCGTGCTCGTGGCCGGGCCCGGGAGCGCACACGGAACGGGCCGGAGCCCGGGCGGAGTCTCCCGCGCGGTCCGGCCGCGTCCGGCGCCCGGGACCACGCACCCCCCATGCATCGGTGCCCCCGTCCGCGCGCGTCCGCCCGGCGCCCATCCGTCCCTACGCTCGACCCGGAACTCGACGAGTGGGTCCGCGGTGGCGCCGCGGGCGGGACCGCGGACTCGCTCGTCCGGGGCGTTCCGGGTGGTCCGGTGCGGGCATCGGATCCGGTGCCGGGCATCGGGCCACCCACCCAGCCGCGCTGACCTCGGGGAGGGGCACGTGCTCAGCACCGCACTCAGCACCGCGCACCACGCAGACGTCGTCATCATCGGAGCCGGCCTCGCAGGTCTGTCCGCCGCGCACCACCTCACCAGCGCGGGCGTCACGGTCAGCGTCCTGGAGGCCGCCCCCCACATCGGCGGCCGGATGGCCACGGACCAGGTCGACGGCTTCCGGCTGGACCGCGGCGGACGGCTCCTCACCACCTCGTACCCGGATCTGCTCCGCACGCCGGGGCTCGAAGGCGCGGCCGTGCGGATGTTCTCGCCGGGCGTCCTCGTGCACAGCGAGGGCAGGAACTACCGCACCGGTGCGGTCGGGAGCGCGCGGAGCGCACTCACCGTCGCGCGCGCCCTGGCGAGCGCCCCCCGTCCGCCGCTGGGCGGCGCGGTCGACCAGGCGCGGCTCAGCGCCGCCCTGGGGCGCCTCGCGGCGACGCCGACGGCCCGGCTGATGGGCCGCCCCGAGCGGACCGCCGGGGAGGCGCTCGCGGTGCGCGGGCTGCCCGCCCGTACCGTCAACGGCTTCATACGCCCGTTGCTCACCGCGCTGCTCTGCGACCCGGAACTCCGGACGTCGAGCCGGTGCGCCGATCTCGCGCTGCGGGCGTTCGCGCGGGGCCGGCTCTTCGTCCCCGCCGGCGGCTCCGCCACCCTGCCGGAACTGCTGGCGCGGACCCTGCCGGAGGGCACGGTCCGTACGGACGTCTGTGTCACGGACACCTCGATCAACTGCGTGAGCACCAAGGAGCACGGCGAGATCGCCTGCCGCTCGCTCGTCCTGGCGACGGGCGCGCGGGCCGCGGCCGAGCTGCTGCCCGGGCTGCGGGTGCCGGAGTTCCACCCCGTGACGGTGCTGCACCACACGGCGCCCGCGCCCCCGCTGGCCGAACCCGCGCTGCTGCTGGACGCCGACCGCGAGGGTCCCGTCACGCACACGGCCGTGATGAGCGCGGTGGACCCGTCGCGCGCGCCCGAGGGCCGCGTACTGATCTCGTCGACGGTGCTCGGCACCCCTCCCCCGGCCGCCGAGCTGGACCGTACGGTCCGCGCGCACCTCGCCCGCCTGTACGGGACACCGACCGACGACTGGGAGCTGCTGGCGGTCCATCACGACCCGGAGTCCGTACCGGCGATGGACCCGCCGCACGACCTGCGCCGGCCGGTCCGGCTGCTGTCGGGGCTGTACGTGTGCGGCGACCACCGCGACATGAACACCGTGCAGGGCGCGCTCTTCTCGGGCCGCCGCGCCGCCCACGCGATCCTGCGCGACCTGGGCGTACGCCCGGCGTACGAGACGGCGCCGATCGCCGCGGTGGCGTAGCGGCGTCCCGGACACACAGCTCCGGTCCCGTCCGGGCGTCGACCTCCCCCGGACGGGACCGGCTCACCACGCGGCTCACCGCATGGCGCTCCTCAGCCGATCGCGGCCACCCGGTCGCGGTAGTTCCGTACGGCCGCGGCGTCCCGGTAGGGCTCCAGCCGCCGCTCGAAGTCGCGTACGTACTCCACCGCACGCGCCGACCGCATCTCCGTGGCCTGCCGGGCGGCCTCCGCGCCGAGCACGCACGCCTGGTCCAGCTCGCCGAGGCCGAGACGCCCGCAGGCGAGCACGACCCGGCAGAAGAGGCGGCTGCGGGCGTACTCGGGGGCGCGCAGCTGGAGCGAGCGCTCGGCGTGCTGGACGGAGACGCGGTGCTGCTGGAGATCGCGGTGGCAGTGGGCCAGCTCGTCCGCGAACTGCGCCTCGTCGAAGAAGCGCGCCCAGCGCGGCGTCTCGTCGCCGGGGCGCACCGCCTCCAGAGCGCGTTCGGCCCGTACGAGCGAGGCGGAGCACGCCCGTGCCTCGCCGAGCACGCCGTGCCCGCGCGCCTCGGCGGAGTGCAGCAGCGCCTGGACGACCGGGGGCGCGGACGCGCCGATGCCCTGCTGGGCGACGCGGGCGAGCTGGACCGCCTCGCGGCCGTGGCCGAGGTAGACGGCCTGCCGGCTCATCGTGACCAGGACGTACGAGCCGTACGCCCGGTCCCCGGCCGCCTGGGAGAGCCGCAGCGCCTGGACGAAGTAGCGCTGGGCGAGGCCGTGCGCGGCGATGTCGTACGAGGTCCAGCCGGCCAGCCGGGTCAGATCGGCCGCGGCGGCGAAGAGCCTGCGGCCGGTGGTCTCGCCGTACAGGCCCCGCAGCATCGGTTCGGCCTCGTGCTCCAGATAGCGCACGAGGGCCTGGCGGGCGTGGCCGCCGCCGTAGGCGTGGTCGAGGGTGCGGAAGAGGTCGCCGACGGAGCGCAGGGCCTCGATGTCGCCGGTGGTGACGCGCTGGCCGACGGCGCGTTCGGTGCGCTGGCGCGGGACGCCGGACAGGGCGGAGAGGGCCGACGGGACGGCCGGGATGTGCTGGCCGTGCTGGGCGTGCTGGGCGAGGGCGCCCTGCGGCCCCTGCGCGGCGTGCCCCGGGGCGTGGGGTCTCCCCTGGGCCTGCCCCTGGGCGGGCACCCGGGCGGCTCCCGGCCCCCGGCCGGGGCGCGGCGGGACGGGACCGGGGATACGGCCGGAAGCGGCTCCGGTGGGCGCTGTACCGGGCGCGGCCCGGCCGCCGGGGCCGGCCGGAGCGGCGGGACCGGCGGACGGGGCGGGACCGGCGGACGGGGCGGGACCGGCCGGCGCGGCGGTGGGACCCGGGTGGGCCACCCGTTCGTCGGCGCGTCCGATCAGCCAGTCGCGGCTGGGGACGACCAGGCCGGCGGGGGTGAACGCGATCTTGCGCAGTTCGTTGTGGCTGCCGGAGTCCTTGCGCCACAGTCCGCCGACGATGTCGACGGCTTCCTCGGGGGTCGAGGCGAATTCGAGGCCCGCGTAGACCGGGGCACAGGCGTCCAGCCCCAGATCCTGCGCGGAGAGCCGGCGTCCGAGCCGGCGGGTGAAGACCTCGGCCATCAGTGCGGGGGTGGTGCCGCGTGGCTGCTGCCCGCGCAGCCACCGGGTCACCGACGTCTTGTCGTACCGCAGATCGAGGCCGTGCTCAAGGCCGAGCTGATCCACCCGGCGGGCGAGACCCGCGTGGGAGAATCCGGCTTCGGCGATGAGGGCGGCGAGCTGGCGGTTGGGGGTGCGCTGCGGAGGTCGTTCCGACATGTGCTGTACGGTCTCCTGCCTTCCGGGCCAAGGGAGCAGCCCTTATGGAACGGCGCGAATGTAGTAGCCGTGACCGGTCTCACTGCCACGTTCGCCCCACATTCATCCGATCGTGTGAGGATCGATTGCGTCGCTGACGTGGGACAAGTCCATGAATCCGCGTCGGCGGCGGGCCCCTGGGTGCCGGGCACCTGCCCGGCCCTCCGTCCGGAGGCCGCCGTACAGTGGCAAGGGCGCAATGCGTGCAGGACGAAAGTTTCTCGGCCGGTGGTAAGGAGGCTCTGCCGTGGGTGAGCTGCGGTACGTCCATCTCGGTTTCGGCGCGGAGGCGGTCGAGTACCAGGAGGCGTGGCAGGAGCAGCGCAGGGTCCACGCGGCCCGGTTCGCGGACGAGGTCCCCGACACCTGTCTGCTGCTGGAGCATCCGCCGGTCTACACGGCCGGGCGGCGCACGGCGGACAGTGAGCGCCCGCTCGACGGCACCCCTGTCGTCGACGTGGACCGCGGCGGGAAGATCACCTGGCACGGTCCGGGGCAGCTCGTGGGGTACCCGATCCTGAAGCTGCCGCGTCCGGTGGACGTCGTCGCGCACGTCCGCCGCCTGGAGGACGCGCTGATCCGCACGGCCGCCGAGTTCGGCCTGGAGACCAGCCGGGTCGAGGGGCGCAGCGGTGTGTGGGTGCTGGGCGATCCGGTGCCGGAGCGCGCCTCACTGGGCGGGCTCTCGCTGGACCTCGCGCCCGGAACGGCGCCGGGGGCGGACCCGCGGCTGACGGACGAGGAGTTCGACCCCCGGCTCAACGGGCCCGAGTACGCCCCGTCCAACGCGGGCCAGCGCCGGGAGGACCGCAAGCTCGCGGCGATCGGGATCCGGGTCGCCAAGGGCGTGACGATGCACGGCTTCTCGTTCAACGTGAACCCGGACAACACCTGGTTCGACCGGATCGTGCCGTGCGGGATCCGGGACGCGGGCGTGACATCGCTCTCGTACGAACTGGGCCGGGAGATCACGGTCGCGGAGGTCGTCCCCGTCGTGGAGAGGCACCTGCGGGACATCCTGGAGGGAGCCGAGCCGACGCCGCGCGCGATCGGGCGCGAGCCGGTGACCGAGCTCGTACGGGAGCCCGTACGCGAGGGCGCGGGAGATCCCGTACGGGAGACCGGGCCGGCGGCCGCGGCGCTGAAAGCCAGCGCGTAGGGCGCGCGCGGCGGGCGCGGTGACAGGCCCCGCCCGTACGGCCTCGCCCGTACGGGGGAACGCACCGCGGAACGCACCCGGAGACCCACCGGGGAATGCGCCTCTCCGCCCAGGGGTTGGCCAGACGTAAGACCACGCAAATAACGGGCGTAACCTGGTGTTCGCCGAAGAATCGAATGCCGCGCCAGCAGAGAGAGGTGCCGGACGTGTCCGCTGTCGCACCCGACGGACGCAAGATGCTGCGCCTGGAGGTCCGGAACAGCCAGACCCCCATCGAGCGCAAGCCCGAGTGGATCAAGACCCGGGCGAAAATGGGCCCCGAGTACCAGCAGTTGCAGAAGCTCGTGAAGAGCGAGGGCCTGCACACGGTCTGCCAGGAGGCCGGCTGTCCCAACATCTTCGAATGCTGGGAGGACCGCGAGGCCACCTTCCTCATCGGCGGCGAACAGTGCACGCGACGGTGCGACTTCTGCCTGATCGACACGGGTAAGCCCGAGCCGCTGGACCGCGACGAGCCGCGCCGCGTCGGCGAGTCCGTCGTCACCATGGACCTCAATTACGCCACCATCACCGGCGTCGCCCGCGACGACCTGGAGGACGGCGGGGCCTGGCTCTACGCGGAGACCGTCCGCCGGATCCACGCGCTGACCGCGGAGCGCGAGAGCGGTCACACCAAGGTCGAGCTGCTCATCCCGGACTTCAACGCGGTGCCGGAGCAGCTCGCCGAGGTCTTCTCGTCGCGGCCCGAGGTGCTCGCGCACAACGTCGAGACGGTGCCGCGGATCTTCAAGCGGATCCGCCCCGGCTTCCGTTACGAGCGCTCCCTCGACGTGATCACCCGCGCCCGCGAGGCGGGGCTGATCACCAAGTCCAACCTGATCCTGGGCATGGGCGAGACCCGCGAGGAGATCAGCGAGGCCCTGCGCCAGCTCCACGACGCCGGATGCGAGCTGATCACCATCACCCAGTACCTGCGGCCGTCCGCACGCCACCACCCCGTCGAGCGCTGGGTGAAGCCCGCCGAGTTCGTGGAACTGAAGGACGAGGCGGACGCCATCGGCTACTCCGGTGTCATGTCCGGACCGCTGGTGCGTTCGTCGTACCGCGCGGGCCGGCTCTACCAGCAGGCGATCGAACGGCGCGACGCGACGGCCGTCGCCCAGGCGGTATGAGCCGCGGATTGTGTGAATCGGCGCACAAGTGACTACCAGCCGGTAGCGCCCCGCGCATCGCGGTCCGTACGCTCCTCGCAGGTCAAGGGGGCGTACGGGCCGCACATTCGTTCGGGGTCCGACTTCCGCCCCCGCGCCAGGGTTTCATCCACGTTTGACCGTTCGGTCACGCCCTGGTAACACCAGTGAGTGACACTGAACGCACACTCCGCGAACAGACGTCCCACGCTCCGCTCATCCGTTC
Source organism: Streptomyces sp. NPDC088124 (assembly GCF_040685895.1). Lineage (NCBI taxonomy): Bacteria > Bacillati > Actinomycetota > Actinomycetes > Kitasatosporales > Streptomycetaceae > Streptomyces > Streptomyces sp. NPDC088124. The sequence goes on from NZ_JBFBJB010000002.1 coordinate 198,963, forward strand.
GCTTGTGCGTGCGCTCGCACGTCTGCCTTCACCGCTCCTGAGGGGACCGCCATCATGCAGGTCGCGCCGGTACGACCCACCACCGTCACGGAGGCGACGGCGGCGGACACACCCACCCGCCGCTCCGCGGCCCTGCCCGCCACCCTGCCCTCCGTCTCCACCGCGCTGCGCGCCGTGGAGTCCCTGTTCCTGAGCGCCGGCCAGCGCACGGCCCGCCGCAACGCCTGGACGGCCGTCCTGGAGGACCGCCGCAGGGCCAAGGACCGGGTCGAGGCGGAGCATGTACTGGAGGCCGCGTCTGCCGCTACTTCCCACGCCACGTAAACTTCTGGGCATGGCGAGGAAGGACAACGCAGACACTGCTGCGAACCAGGGGCGACTGAAGCAGATCGCCCTCACCTACAAGATGACCCGGCGGGCCGACTCGAAGGTCGGGCTTGTCGTCGGTGGTGTGGGAATCGTCACCTTCGGTGTCTTCCTCGCGATCGGCTTCCTGATCGATCACCCCATCTATCTGGGGATCCTGGGCTTCATCCTGGCGTTCCTCGCGATGGCGATCGTCTTCGGGCGACGCGCGGAGCGGGCCGCCTTCGGTCAGATGGAAGGCCAGCCGGGCGCGGCGGCCGCGGTCCTGGAGAACGTCGGCCGTGGCTGGACCACGACCCCGGCGGTCGCCATGAACCGCAGCCAGGACGTCGTCCACCGCGCGGTGGGCAAGGCGGGCATCGTCCTGGTGGGCGAGGGCAACCCGAACCGGGTGAAGGGCCTGCTGGCCGCCGAGAAGAAGAAGATGGCGCGCATCGTGGTCGACGTACCGGTGCACGACATCATCGTCGGTGACGGCGAGGGCCAGGTGCCGCTGAAGAAGGTCCGTACGACCATGCTGAAGCTGCCCCGGGTGCTGGCCGGCCCGCAGGTGACGGCGGCCAACGACCGGCTGCGGGCGATGGGCGACCTGATGAGCAACATGCCGCTGCCGAAGGGGCCGATGCCGAAGGGCATGCGGATGCCGCGCGGCGGAAAGATGCGCTAGGCGCTCACGGCCAGCGCACACGGCCGAGCGGCGACAGCGGAAGCGCGGAAGAAACCACAGAAACAGAAGAGGGCGGCCCGGAGAACTCTCCGACCGCCCTCTCTTCATGTCTTCCTGCCCCGGCGCTTCACGTACCCGCGCAAGCCCCGGCTCGCCCTCAGGCGCGTACCTGCACGGCCCGCGCGAGGCGGTCGTGCAGCCCGCGCCCGTCGCGGTCCCAGACCAGCGCGGGGATGGCCAGGCAGAGCAGCACCGTACGGACGAGAACGCGCCAGAAGCCCAGGCGCCCGCCGTCCTCGGCGATGACACGAAGGCCGAAAACGCGCTTGCCCGGCGTGAAGCCGACCGTGCCGACGGTGAGCACGCCGAGCACGAGGAGCACCCCGAGGGCCCAGTTGCCCGATGCCTGCCAGTCACCGTCGGCGAGGAGTCCGTATGCGATCAGCATGCAGAGCCCCCAGTCGACGAAGAGGGCGCCGAAGCGCCGACCGAGCGGGGCGACGGAGCCGGGGCCGTGCTCCGGCAGACCGAGCCGTTCGCCCCGGTAGCCGAAGTCGACGCCCATGTTCTCGGCCGCGGCGCGGGGCCCCGAGAGCCACGATCCGATTACTTGCCTGTTGTCCACCCGTCCACGGTACTGCGGCGGTGCCGGCGCCCCCGGGACGGGGTTGGCACCAGGGGCGCCGGGGTACGCGTGCGGAGCCGTCGTACCCCCGGCACACACCCTGGCTGGTTAACTTCGACGAAACAAATGGGTCATGCTGGAGAAATCCCGGAAACCTAAGGTCGGGTCCAGCGTGTGCCACCGCACTGGCCGCACGACCGATAACCCCCGCCCCTCCCCGGGACGGGAGGAGGAGGAGCTGGATGTTCCAGAACGCCGACGAGGCCAAGAAGTTCATCGCGGACGAGGACGTCAAGTTCGTCGACGTCCGCTTCTGCGACCTGCCTGGCGTGATGCAGCACTTCACGATCCCGGCGAAGGCGTTCGACCCGACCGAGGAGCTGGCGTTCGACGGCTCCTCGATCCGTGGTTTCCAGGCCATCCACGAGTCCGACATGGCGCTGCGCGCGGACCTGTCGACGGCTCGGGTGGACCCGTTCCGCCGCGACAAGACGCTGAACATCAACTTCTTCATCCACGACCCGATCACGGGCGAGCAGTACAGCCGCGACCCGCGCAACATCGCCAAGAAGGCCGAGGCGTACCTCGCCTCCACCGGCATCGCGGACACCGCGTACTTCGGCCCCGAGGCCGAGTTCTACGTCTTCGACAGCGTGCGCTTCAACACCACGGCGAACGAGGGCTTCTACCACATCGACTCCGAGGCGGGCGCCTGGAACACCGGTGCGGTCGAGGACAACCGGGGTTACAAGGTCCGCTACAAGGGCGGCTACTTCCCGGCCCCGCCGGTCGACCACTTCGCCGACCTGCGCGCCGAGATCTCCCTGGAGCTGGAGGCGTCCGGCCTCCAGGTCGAGCGCCAGCACCACGAGGTGGGCACCGCCGGCCAGGCCGAGATCAACTACAAGTTCAACACGCTGCTGGCCGCCGCCGACGACCTGATGCTCTTCAAGTACATCGTGAAGAACGTCGCCTGGCGCAACGGCAAGACCGCGACCTTCATGCCCAAGCCGATCTTCGGTGACAACGGCTCCGGCATGCACGTCCACCAGTCCCTGTGGCAGGGCGGCACGCCGCTCTTCTACGACGAGCAGGGCTACGCGGGCCTCTCGGACACCGCCCGCTACTACATCGGCGGCATCCTGAAGCACGCCCCGTCGCTGCTGGCCTTCACCAACCCGACGGTGAACTCGTACCACCGCCTGGTCCCCGGCTTCGAGGCCCCGGTCAACCTGGTCTACTCGCAGCGCAACCGCTCCGCCGCGATGCGCATCCCGATCACAGGCTCGAACCCGAAGGCCAAGCGCGTCGAGTTCCGCGCCCCGGACCCGTCCTCCAACCCGTACCTGGCCTTCTCCGCGCTCCTCCTCGCGGGCCTGGACGGCGTCAAGAACAAGATCGAGCCGGCCGAGCCGATCGACAAGGACCTCTACGAGCTCGCCCCCGAGGAGCACGCGGGCGTCCCCCAGGTCCCGACCTCCCTCCCGGCGGTCCTGGACGCGCTGGAGGCGGACAACGAGTACCTCCAGGCGGGCGGCGTCTTCACGGCGGACCTGATCGAGACGTGGATCGACTACAAGCGCACAAAGGAAATCGCGCCGATCCAGCTCCGTCCGCACCCGCACGAGTTCGAGCTGTACTTCGACATCTAAAGGGCAGGTCGGGCGACCCGGGCTGAAGCTCTGGAACTGGCCGTGACCTGGGAGGACCATCCTCAGCAGTTCCCATTACCACCGGTTGCCCCCCGCCCCCCTGCGCACCGAGTGTGCACAGCCCGGCCGATTCACTGACGTGATGCCAGGAACGCCGGCGAGGGCCGCTACCCCATAGTCGGGGTGGCGGCCCTCGTCGGCTTGTCCAACCTCTGTGCGCGGCTGCGGCCTTCTTCGCCTCCGGGTAACAGGTCGAGGTCGGGGACCTGCGGGGATCTTCCTCGTGGGTCCCCGACCTGGCCTTACGGGGTGGTGTCGCGGACGAAGACGGGCTTGAGGTGCTTTTCCGGCAGCGCGTCGGGGAGTTGTTCCCAGTCGAGGACGTGGGAGACAACGCGTTCGGGTGCGACGGTGCCGGAGGCGGCGAGGGCAAGGGCGTCGGGGATGTGGGCGCGGACGTTGTCGCGGGCGATGCGCAGGGTGACGCCGGTGAGGTACATGTCGAGCAGGGGCAGTTCGCCGGGGCGGAAGTGGTTGCCGGCCGATTCGCAGATGCCCTCAGGGGCGAGGGATTTGACGGCGAGGGTGAGCTGGTCGACGCGGCCGGTGGCCTCGATGGCGATGTCGAAGCCGTGCCGGATGGGTTCGATCGCTTCGGCGGTGCGGGCCCCGAAGCTTTCGGCGAGCTCGCGGTGCTCGGGGTCTGGGTCGACGTAGAGGATGTCGGAGGCGCCGAGGGCTCGGGCGATGTCGCATACGTACAGGCCGATGCTGCCCCGGGCCATGACCAGTACCCGGGCACCGGGGCGGGCCCTCAGGTGGGGCGCGACCAGGCGCCAGGACAGGGACCAGTTGTCGCTCGCCGAGGCCATGGCCACGGGGTCGAGGCCGGCGGGCAGGGGCACCAGCATGGCGTCCGTGTACGGGACTCTGACCAAGTCGGAGAAGAGGCCACCCCAGCTGCCGCCGATCGGTGCGCCGTACATGGCCATGTGCGGGACCGATGCGCAGTGGGCGGTCAGTCCCGTGCGGCAGTTGTCGCAGGTGCCGCAGCTGATGGACCAGGGCACGACGACGAGGTCGCCGGGAGTCACGGTGGTGACGGCGTCGCCGATGTCGACCACGCGGGCGACGCACTCGTGCCCGAGGGCGAACGGCGGGTCGATAAAGCCGTGTCCGGCCAGGATCGCGGAGTCCACGTCGCAGGAGGTCGCGGCGACCGGTGCGACGATCGCCTCCTGGCCGGATTCGGCCTTGGGATCGGGGGCTTCTCGCCACTCGACCGTGCGGGGGGCGACGTACGTCAGCTCACGCATCGCCCTGCTCCTTGCTCTGCTGCGCCAGCGCGACGAGGTCGGCGTAGCGGATGACGGATCCGCCCGCGCCCCAGGTTCCGTCCGGCTGCTCGTGCACCAGCACCCACACCCGCAGCGCGTCGTCCGCGGTGAGACCGGCGGGCGGCCAGAACCGTCTTCGTCGCATCCTCGACGAGCCCGACCTTGCGCCGCTCGGACAGCGCCCCCGCCGGCACCGTCACCTCTACGAGGAAGCGGGGGGCGTCGTCCTCGGCGGTCCGCTGGGTGCCTGCGGGCAGTTCGACGAGATAGCTCCACGCCTGGGCGCGGAAGAAGGCGCTGTCGGGTGCTCCCTCCCAGCGCAGCAGCACGGCCGCGAGGTCGCGCTGGACGGTCGCGCGGCCCTCGTCGGTCAGGGCAGCTGCGGGCACGGTCAACCGAATCATGGGCATGGCAGCTCCTATGACGATCGTCATACGGGTGGATCACGGTAGACTATGACGGACGTTATATCCAGAAGGGAGCGCGCCAGTGGCCGAGCGCAGCGCACCGTCACGCGAGCGGATCGTGGCCGGTGCCGCCGACATGATCAGCCGGCGCGGGCTGAGCGCCACGAGCATCAGGGAGATGGCCAAGCACGCCAAGGCGCCGCTCGGCTCGACATACCACTACTTCCCCGAGGGCAAGCAGCAGCTGGCCGCCGAGGCTGTTCGCCACACTGGCGAATGGGTGGCCCGGAGGCTGCGCAAGGAACTGGAAGCCGGTCCGGCCGCGGGGCTGAGCGCCTTTCTGGACCTATGGCGCCGGGTCGTCGTGGAGAGCGACTTCCACGCGGGCTGCCCGGTCTTGGCTGTGGCCATCGAGGAGCCCCCGGCCGATGAGGTCCCGCCCACCCTGGCGGCCGCGGCCGAGGTCTTCGAGCAGTGGGAGACCCTGCTCGCCGCCTCCCTTCGAGAACACGGCGCCGAAGCCGGGCAGGCCGCGCAGCTCGCCACCCTCGTCGTCGCCGCCGTCGAGGGCACGGTGGCCATGTGCCGCGCCAAGCGCAGCACCCAGCCCCTCGACCATGCCGCCGAACAGCTCCAGGCCCTCATCGCCGTCACCGTAGGCAACTGACCGGACCTGAACCATTCATCCGACCTCAGACCGGGCGCGGCGGGTTGGCCGAACGCCGTCGCGGGCGCTGGAACGGTGGCCTTGGGCGTCGCTGTCGCACGGATGGACGGCGTCGGCGCGCACAGGCTGGCGCGACCGCGGCCGGGCGGAACGTGCCGGGCCCGTGCGTCCACCGAGCCCGATGGGGGGTGCACGGGCCCGGGTCACGCTCCGAGTGCCGCGCGGATGGCCTTGACCTTCTCCTTGGTGAACACGCCGCTGCCGAGAAGGGAGAGGACGGACAGTACGCCGCCGTCCGAGCCCCAGCTGCCCTCGTCGATGACGCGGAAGGTGACCCACCAGGTCGGCGACGGCTTCGGCATGTCACAGGCGCCGGCCAACATTGAGAGGGTGCGACCGGACCCGCCGACGTGCGTCAGGGCGCTCCCGAACGCTCAGTCGGAGATGACGGCGGTGCGGTGGATCCAGTCGCCGCTGCGCGCCGCCTGGTGCATGAAGGCGGCGACGTCCGCACGGCTGATCGTCGGGTTGCCCTTCATCGGCAGCCGGTCCTCCGCGCGGTATGTGCCCCTGGCCGGGCCATGGGTGAGCCGGGTCGGGTAGACGAGGGTCCAGTCCAAGCCGCTGGCGCGGACGCTTTCGTCGGCGGTCTCCTTGTTCGCGTAGATCGACCGCAACAGCGTCCGGTAGATCAGCTTCTGCGCGGGGCTCGACCACGCGAGCGTGTGGCCGACACCGAACGACGACAGCCACACCAGGCGGGAGAGGCCCGTCTCCTCGGCTGCGGCGATCACGGCCGCCGAGGAGCGCGTGAAGAGGTCGTCGGCAACCACCGAGTTCCCTCTGCCGAGTGCGGCGACGACGGCGTCCTGCCCGGCCATAGCGGCGCCGACGTCACGGCGGGAGGTCGCGTCCCCCGTCACCATGGTGAGCCTTTCCGCCAGCTCGCCCAGGGCTGCGGGGTTACGGACCAGGGCGGTGACCTGGTCCCCCGCACGCAGGGCCGACTCGACGACATGGCGACCGGTGGGGCCGGTCGCACCGAGAATCAGCAGTTTCATGTCCGGGGCGTCCTTCGTGCACGAGGAGGCTCCTATAGATCGCCAAGCGGCCTGTGGGAGCGGTTGAGTGGTGTGGATCACATGAGGTAGGTGGCAGTTGGTCTCGCGGGCGACGAACCGTTTCAGGCAGCGGATGGCGTCCTTCCCGGGCGATGCCATGGTCGACGCTCGCTGTCAGGCGAGGTCGGCGAGGTCTTCCTCGGTAAGGGTGATGGTGGTGGCGGCCATGTTCTCCTCCAGGTGGGAGAGGGAGCCCGTGCCCGGGATGGCCAGAGTCACCGGTGCCGAGGCCAGCAGCCAGGCGAGGCCGATCTGAGAAACCGTGGCGCGATGCCGGGCCGCCACCTTGGCCAGCCGCTCGTCGTCGAGTTCCCGGCCACCGCCCACCGGGAAGAAGGGCACGAAGGCGATACCGGAGTCCTCGCAAGCGGCCAGGACGTCCGCATCGTCGCGCTGGGCGGCGTGGAACTGGTTCTGCACGGCGACGACCGGTGCGATGGCACGAGCCTCCGCGAGATGGGCGGTGTCGACGTTGCTGAGGCCGAGGTGACGGATCAGGCCCTCCTCGCGGAGAGCGGCCAGCACCTCGAAGCGCTCGGCGAGCGACTCGCCGTACGGGGGTGCCATCGCCCCGATGCGCAGGTAGACGAGATCGAGGCGGTCCATGCCCAGGCCATCAAGGTTGGCTTCGACCAGGCCGCGCAGGTCGGCCGGGGTGCCGTGGTGGAGGCCGTCGGGGCGGATGATGGGCCCCACCTTGGTGGCGATGACCCGCTCATGATGCTTCACGGTGATCTTGAGCTCGGGGCGCGGATCAAGCCCCTGGCGGAGTCGCACTACGCGGAGTGGGTGAATGTCGGCCGCGATCTCGACACCTGGCCCGGCGCGCGTGAGGCCGCCCACCGGGCGATCCTGCGCAACGGGGCGGACCGCTCCCGCAAGCTCTACACTCCGGCAGTGCTCGCAGACGAACGCGACCGGGAGTCCCTGCGCGAGATGGCTCACCACGGCATGCGCATCCGGATCACCACCACCCCGCTGTCCCGGGGCACCACCTTCATCGACCGGCGAACCATGATCCTCACCGGCCCCGAGGGGCCCCTGTCGGCCGCTCGCGGCCCCCGCACGTACACCGTGAGCGCCGCACCGGCCCTGGTCGACGGAGCGTACGCACTGTTCGAAGCCGCCTGGGAGAGCGCCATCGACCTCGCCGCCTTCCTGGATTCGCAACGGCCCCGGATCGACGACCAGACCAGCAGAGTCCTGCGGATCCTGGGCTCCGGCGTCACCGACGAGACAGCCGCACGGGAACTCGGCATGTCGCTGCGCACCTACCGTCGCCGCGTCGCGGAACTACTCGTCTCCCTCAACGCAGGCTCGCGTTTCCAGGCCGGAGTACGCGTCGGCGAGCTGGGCCTGAACCGAGGGTGATTACCTGAGCACAGCAGCAGGCGACAGGCGCCGGTTGCGGCAGGCGTCGGCCAAGGAAGGTCTGGAGAGTGTTCCGACCGGATTTGTTCGGCCGGTTGCCTCCTTCGACGTCAAAGAGCTCCCGGAGGCGCAGTCCAAGGTGAACATGGCTGTGCCAGGACAGTATTGCCCCCTGCCGGTGGGCACGGACTCCCAGCCGAGGTGAACCGTGCGGCTTCCTCAGCACTTGTACGGGTCGCCGTCGGGCAGCCAGGCGCCCGCACCGTGGATGCCGAAGTGCGACGACCGGGCGGCCGCTGCGGCGGACGTGGTCGAAGAAGGCGGGGCCGGTGATGCCGCCGTCGGAGATACGCACCGCGCGGGCTCCGGTGTCGCGGGCCACGGTGTCCTTGGCGGACACTTCGCCGGTGTCATCACCGGTGGCGACGGCGTGGAGCCGGTCGGCGCCGATCAGGCGGGCGTCCAGACCTCGCCGGGCCAGGTCATCGCTCCGCACCCAGCACACCGCGAGGTCGAGGCTGCCGTCGGTGACCCGGGCGGCCCGGGTGTGCGCGGGGGCGATCCACGCATCCACGCGGAGCTGGGCCACCGCGGAGGCACGGGCGGCCAGGTCCGCCGGAAACCAGTTGACGTAGCCGAGCCGGACCGGCTCGGCGCCGGAGAGCCGGACCGCGTCGGAGGTCGGCAGCCGGTTCCCGCAGGCCCGGGTCTGCGGGAGCAGTGCGGCACCGGCCGGAGTGAGGGACACCGAGCCGCGGTCGCGATCGAACAGACGCACGCGGAGAAAGTCCGTCGTGGCGCCGGCCCTGGTGACAGGCACACAATGAGGGGGAAACGCCGCGGCAGGTCACCTGCCGTACCTGTGCCGGTCCGGCGGCCCGATCGGTCCTGCCGACGCCTGCCGTGGTCCGCCACCGCCCGACCACGGCGGTCGCCCCCGGCCGGGGCGGCACCGTCCCGCCCACCCGTAGCGTCCCGGTTCCCGCCGGGACACCCCGCCGAACGGAGCACGGCCATGCGAGAGTTCCTGGTCGAGATCACCACCACCGTCCCCGAGGGCACCAGCCAGGAGGAGGTCGACCGCCGGCGGGCGGGCGAGGCCGTCCGTGCGAAGGAGCTGGCCGCCACCGGGAACCTGGCGCGGCTGTGGCGCCCGGTCGGTGAGCAGCGCAGCATCGGCGTCTGGCGGGCCGCCGACGAGGGCGAACTCCACGAGAAGGTGCTCGGCACGCTCCCGCTGCGCCCCTGGATGACCTGCACCGTCACCCCTCTCGAATCCCACCCCAACGATCCGGGGCAGTCCGGCGCCGCCACGTGACACCCTGTTCGCCCGACCACCGACACGGAGCCCCTTGATGACCACACCGCGGGATCTGCTGACCGTCGCCCTTGATGTGGGCTCCAGCCGGACCATCGAGCGCGGTGACCTGTCGCTCGTGCTTGCCGGGGCCGAGGTGATCGATCTCCTCGACGCCCAGGCTCTCGCTCTGGAGGGCGACCGCATCGTGCCGGGCGCCCGGTGGATGCCGCCGGACTCCCTGCTGGACGAGGCCGCGTCGGCGCTTGTCCGGGAGGCACCGTACGAATCCGTCGAGGACTGGCTGTGGCGCCGGGGGCGCGGCCTGGCCGACGTCTATGTCGCCGCCCTGGAGAGGGAGGGACAGCTCACCCGTCAGCGCCACCGCTGGATTCCCGTCGACACCGGCCGGACGGCCCTGGCCGACTCCCCCGCGCGCCGCCGTGCGGCCGACCGCTGGGCGTCGGGCGAGCCGGTTCTCGCCGCGCTCGCCGCCACGCTCGGGATCGGGGAACCGCCGGCCGGGGACGCACCGGAGATCGCCGACGACTCGGTCGTCACCGTGCTCGCCGCCGTCAACGACGCGGTGATGGAGCTGGAGGCCGTACGGCAGCGGCGGGCCATTGAGGAAGCCGCGTACGACAACATCTGGCGCGTGCCGTAGCGGTCCCTCCCGGGGCTCGTCCGGGGCTCGTCCGGTGGGGCCCAGGGTTCCGGCGTGATCCGGACGAGAGGCCCTACGCCCAGAGCGCCTCCGCGAGTGCGACGCCCAGGTAGACCGCGCCCAGGCCCGTCACCACCGAGGCGAGCACGTTGGCCGCGGCGTAGAGTCGGGCGCCGTCCTCGGCGAGGCGGAGGGTCTCGTAGCTGAAGGTGGAGTAGGTCGTGAGCGCGCCGCAGAAACCCGTACCGAGGAGGAGTTGTACGGAGGAGGAGGCCGCGCCCGCGGTGATCGCTCCCGTCACCAGGCCGAGGACGAGACAGCCCGTCACGTTGACGGTGAAGGTGCCCCAGGGGAAGAGCGAGTCGTGGCGACGCTGGACGGAGCGGTCGGTCAGATAGCGGAGCGGGGCTCCGACGGCGGCGCCCAGGGCCACCAGGAACCAGTTCACCGGGTCGCCTCCCGGCCCCCGTGGCGGACGACCTCGCAGCGGTCCAGCGTCACCAGGCCCTCGCCGGCCACTTCGTCGAGCTGGGGCAGGAAGTCCCGGATCCGTTCCTCGGTGTCGACGATCACGACCGCCACGGGCAGGTCCTCGCTGAGGGAGAGCAGCCGCTGCGTATGGATCATCGAGGAGGCGCCGAAGCCCTCGACGCCGCGGAAGACGCTGGCGCCCGCCAGCCCCGCCTTGTGGGCGCGGTGGACGATCTCCGTGTAGACCGGCCTGTGGTGCCACAGGTCGGTCTCGCCGACGAAGACCGTCAGGCGCAGTGCCGTACCCGTCAGTCCGGTCATGCCTGCCTCCATGCCAGTACGCGGCGGGTCGCCCACACCGCACTCCACACCGCGGCGAACGCGGCGAGCAGGGTCAGTCCCAGATAGGCCACGCCGATGCCCGCCCGGCCGTGCGCGACCAGGCGCTGGATGTCCACGGCGTACGTCGAGAAGGTGGTGAACCCGCCGAGGACGCCCGTGCCGAAGAAGGGCCGTACCAGGGGGTGCGCCGTCCACAGGTCGGTGATCACCACCATGAACACACCGATCACCGCGCATCCGACCGCGTTCACCGTGAGCGTCGTCCACGGGAAGGCGCCGGGGGCGGTGGGCCAGAGGAGCGCGGCCCCGTAACGGGCCGACGCCCCGGTCACGCCGCCCAGCGCCACCACCGCCACCTCGGGCAGCAGGGGAATCACCGGGACCGCCGGCCACCTGCCGCGGGGCTTCGCACGCCCCCGCGCGGGTCCTGGCGGGGTGGCCGTGGCCTCGGTGTCGGGGTCTGTGGCCTCGGTGTCGGGGTCCGTGGGCTCGGTCATCACGCCGAACACTCTCCTACTCGCCGGGCGCCCGTGCCGGGGCGCGCTCCATCGCAAGTAGGGACCGTTGGCGGTGGTCGCACCGCGGTTCTGGTACGGCGAGCCCCACCGCCGCTTTCGTACTCCCGATCAGGTTAGCCGCAGACGGCCGGCCCCGGCCAGCCGGGCGGCGCCCCGGCCGGGGACGGGCGCGGGGGACTGTCAGTGGGCGCTGGCACCATGAACGGCATGAAGACCTACAACTGGCGTCCCTTTCTTGAGCGGTGGAGCGCGGACTGGGCCGGCTCCCCCGGTGCGCGGGCGGACTCGGAGCCGGAGCCGGAGCCGGACGCGCTGGGCGAGCGGTGGCTCGGCTTCGCGGGCGCCGGTCCCGAGCGGATCGGCGCGCTGGAGGAGCGGCTCGGTCCTGATGTGGTGCTGCCGCCGACCTTCCGGTCGTTCCTGGCCGTCACGGACGGCTGGCGCCCCGCCGGGACGGGCCTCCGGCTGCTGGGGACGGTGGAGGGGACGCGGTGGTACGGGGGGCCGGACGGCCGTCGGGGGGCGCTCCGGCTCGCCGTGGAGGGGGACGGGACGGAGGTCCTGCTCGACCCGGGGGAGGTGACCGCGGACGGGGAGTGGGCCGCGTACCTCCACCGGAGCGGATCGGGCGACGCCCCGGACCGGTACGAGTCCTTCATGGACCTCATGCAGGCCCTGTTCCGGAGCTTCCACCGCGGGAACCGGGACACGCCGGGGTTCGAGAACGACACGACGCGCGAGCTGGACGCGGAGGTGGAGGAGGCGCGGCGGGCCTGTCTGCGCGGCGAGTCCGTCGACGGCTCGCTGAAGGTGTTCACGGAGGCGGAGGAGTGCGGCCGGCCCCGCGCGCGGGTCCTGCGGGTCCAGTTGGAGGCGCTGCTCGGCGGCGGACGGGCACGGGACCACCTGGCCGGGCGGATGGACGACCCGCTGTACGCGCGGGAACTCGCCCCTCTGTACGCGGTGCGGGAGGGCCTGCGGCCGGAGCGGGACGAGGAGGATTTCGTCGGGGAGCACACCGCCGGGGACCGGGAGCGGGTCAGGAAGGTACTGCGGGCGACCGTGGGGCGTACGTTCCGGTACGAGGCGCCCGGCCCCTTCGGCGCCGCGGTGGACGCGGCGCGGGAGCAGGCGCGCTGGGGGGACACCGAGGCGGCGTGGGACACGCTCGCCGCCGCCGTGGCCGACTGGGAGCCGTACGGGGACGAGCATCTCGCGCCGGTCGGGCTGCTCGCCGATCCGCTGCTCGGGCCGGTGATCACTCCGGAGCGCGGCCGGTATCTGCTGGAGACGCCGCGGGGCACGGCGGGGCGGGAGCCGGGGTCGGGGAGCGTACCCGGCGCGGGGGCGAGCACCGGGGAGGGGGCCACGTCGTGGGACGACGGGCTCGCCTGGCTCGCGGACGAGCCGGCCCCGGGGACCGAGCGGGACGGCGGCTACCGCTTCGTCTTCGTCCGGGGTGTCGCTCCGGAGGAGCTGGCCGCCCGGATCGGCCGGGGGCCGCTGCTGGCGCCGGGGACCGAGGACGAGGTGGCGACGGCCGTGTCCGCGCCGGAGCGGGGCGGGCGGCGGCCCGTAGCCCGGGTGGGCAGCTGCGGGGACGGCTGGAGTTTCGCCTACGAGAGCCGTCCGCATCTCTCCGAGGCGTTCGCGCCGGACCGGCTGACCGGGCTGGGCGAATCGGCGTCGGCGGGCGGCGAGTCGGTCACGGTGTGGTGCGAGCGCGGCGGCGGGCCGGCGGGGTCGCCCGGCGCGTTCCACTTCTCGTACGCCGAGGACGGGGCGCGTGTGTACGGGTTCACGGTGCGCGGTGAGGAGATCGAGTCATGGGGGGAGCTTCCGGACACGCTCGACCCGGAGGAACTGTTCCCCGCGTACGAGGACGAGGCCGGGGATGGGGAGGAGTTCGGAGGAGCGTCTGACGGAGGGTTCGAGGAGGACGCGCGCCCGGGGAACGACGGCGCGGGGCTGGATCCGGATGACGAGTACGAGGCGCTGGACGCCCTCTTCGACGAGTTCGGGATCTCCCTGCCGGAGTTCGCGCTCCGGCACGGGCGCCTGCACGCGGTCCTGCCCCGGCCGTGGACCCGTCCTCCGGGTCCGGGCGAGCAGCCGTACGGGGACGGCCCGCGGCAGGAGCCGTCGTGACCCCCGTACGGACCGCCGTGATCGAGACGCGGCGGCTGACGCTGCTTCCGCTGCGCGTCGAGCACGCGCGGGAGATGGCGGGCGTGCTCGCCGACCCGGCGCTGCACACGTTCATCGGCGGCCGGCCGTCGACGGCGGAGGAGCTTGTCCGGCGGTACACCAGGCTGGTCGCGGGCTCGCCCGATCCGGCCTTCTCCTGGTGCAACTGGGTGCTGACGGAGCGGGCGGGCCCGGGTGAGCTGTCCGGCACGGTCCAGGCGACCGTCACCCCGCACCGCACCCTCCGGGACGAGACGGTCGCCGAGCTGTCCTGGGTGGTGGGGACGGCCTGGCAGGGGCGCGGGTTCGCCACGGAGGCGGCGCGGGGGCTGGTCGAGTGGCTGGCGGAGCAGGGCGTGGGGACGGTGATCGCCCATATCCATCCCGGCCATGGGGCGTCCGGCGCGGTCGCGGCGTCGGTCGGGCTGAGCCCCACCGACGAGTGGCACGACGGCGAGGTCCGCTGGCGGCGGCGCCTCGGAGCATGAGGGAGGCGGCCGCCGCCGCTGTCGTAGGTCGGCTCAGCCGATCAGCTCGCGCACCATGCGGCAGGTGGTGTTGGACGGCGGGTGGATCCCGATCCGGGCCGCCGTGCTCCGTATCCGCCGGTTGGGCGCGCTCGACGGGTGATACACCCCCGAGTCGAGCAGGGCGATGGCGAGGCGCATCGCCTTGAGCCGGCGGTTGTGGCTCTCGTACCACTCCCGGGGGCGGCCCGCGGGCAGCGGCTTGCGCTTGAGGGCGGGCGGAGTGGCGGACGAGCGTGACGGGGCGGAGGGCGAGGACGGGGCGGAACGCTTGCGCTGAGCAGAGGGAACGGATGGGGTCGGCGCGGATACGGCGGAGTTCTCCGTGATGGTGGCAACAGCCATCGTCAGCCTCCCGGCGTGGTGGTGGGACCCTCACGAACTCCCTCCATTTTACTGCCCACCACTGACAATCGCCCCTGGCCAGAGCCGGTTTGACGGGTGTGGAACGGGTGCCTGGAGGTAAGACCGTCCGGCGAATGGAGGGGCGGTCTAAGCTCGGGAAGATGGAGATCTGGATCAACCCCGCCTGTTCCAAGTGCCGTGGCGCACTCACCCTGCTCGACGCGGAAGGCGCCTCGTACACCGTCCGCCGGTATCTGGAGGACGTGCCGTCCGAGGACGAGATCCGGGAGGTGCTCGGCCGTCTCGGGCTCGAACCGTGGGACATCACCCGCACTCAGGAGGCCGCGGCGCAGGAGTTGGGCGTCAAGGAGTGGGCGCGGGACGCCGGTTCGCGGGGGCGCTGGATCGCGGCGCTCGCCGCGCACCCGAAGCTGATCCAGCGGCCGATCATCACGGCGGACGACGGCACCGCCGTGGTGGCCCGCACGGACGAGGCGGTACGGGACGCCCTCAAGCGGTGAAGCGAGCCTCCCGTTCCGGGGGGAACTGTGGTCCCTGTGGCCCCCTGAGGTCCCTGTGGCCCCGTGGCCCCTGTGACACATGTTGCTTGTGTGGCGATGAGCGAGGCGGTTCCGGGGTGCGTACGTATCGGCATCCGGAACCCAGCCGGCCCGCCTGCCGCGGGGCCGGGGACAGGAGTCTCCCCACGTGCCTCGTCACACGACCGCCCTCAGCCGGGGAACGCTCGCCCTGCTGGCCGGCTCGACAGCGCTGCTGGCCCTGACGACCCCGGCCGGGGACACGGCGGCGCCGAAGCCTGGCAGGGACCGCGGGACCTCGGCGGTCCGCGTCGGCGGACAGGCCGCACGGGACGGCTTGGTCGAGCGGAGTGTCGGCAGAGACCGGAGTGACCGGAGTGACCGGGTCGAGCACGTGCAGGAGGGCGACGGGACCGAACGGGACGCGCGGATCCTCCGCGTCGACTGAGGAGCAGCCGGCCGAGGAGCAGCGGTTACGCCGCCCCCGCGCCCGCCCGCCTACTCCTGCGCCGCCGCGGCCACTTGGGCCTCCGCCTCCGCGAGGATCTCCGTCAGCCGGAGCCCGAACCGTACGTCGCACGCGTGCGGCGCGCCCGTACGGACCGACTCCAGGAGCGCGTCGATCGCCGTACCGAAGGAGCCGACCGGGTCGCCCCAGCCCTGCGGGAGCACCGCGACACCGTGCGTGCCGCGCAGTTCCACTCCCGTACCGGCGCCCGCCCTCGGCGCGCTCAGGCTGAGCGTCACCGTGCTGGCCGCGCCCGACACGTGCCGGAGTGCGAGCTGGGTGAGGTCCGGTCCGGTGCGTACGGCCGTCACCGACGTCACATCGCCCAGCGGCGGGATCAGCGCGGACAGCGCGTGCGGGCCGACGTCCCACAGGCCGCCCTTCTCGCGGCGCCATGGGGACTCGGCGTACGGGCTCTCCTCCCCCGGCGCGTAGAGGGCGCCGAGCCACTGCGCGTGGGCCGTGAACCAGCCGCCCTTTGCCGACTGTTCGTCCACCCATTCGGCGGTGTCGCGCGCGAAACGCAGGGTGCAGAAGACGACGGACGCCACTCCGGAGGCCGCCGCCGCGTCCGCGACCTCGCGGGCGCCCCGTACGGTCGTCGCGACCGGCTTGTCCAGCAGGAGATGACACCCGGCCGCCGCCGCGCGGGCCGCCAGCGGCGCCTGGACGTCCGGCGGCAGGGCAAAGGCGACGGCGTCGCTCTCGGCGAAGAGCGTGTCCAGGCCGACCTCGCCGGAGTGGGCGGTGATCCCGTGCGCCCCGGCGAGCGCGGCGGCGGCCTCGGGGCGCCGCCCCCAGACGCCGCTGAATACGACCCCGTCGTGGGCGGCGAGCGCGGGGGCGTGCGTACGCTCCGCCCAGGGGCCGGTGCCGAGCAGTCCGATGCGTGGCTTGTCCATGCGGGCCAGTGTGACGCGTGAACCCGGCGGGGCGGAAGAAGCCCCGATCAAGAAGGGAGGGCATGTGAGACCCGGCGGACGCGCGGCGAAACCTCACAGAACGAAACGTCACAGAATGAGCCTGAGTAACACGTGGTTCACGGAAGGGCAACGGCGGGGAAATCACACATTGCGAGGCTTCGGGTCAAACCTGCTGCACCCGCAAAGGATGAGGCCCCGTGACGTTCAAGGCTGAGTACATCTGGATCGACGGTACCGAGCCAACCGCCAAGCTGCGTTCGAAGACGAAGATCCTCGGCGACGGGGCCGAGCTGCCCATCTGGGGCTTCGACGGGTCGAGCACCAACCAGGCCGAGGGCCACGCCTCCGACCGCGTGCTGAAGCCGGTCTTCTCCTGCCCCGACCCGATCCGCGGCGGGGACGACGTCCTCGTCCTGTGCGAGGTCCTGAACATCGACATGACGCCGCACGAGTCCAACACGCGTGCGGCGCTGACGGAGGTCGCGGAGAAGTTCGCGGGCCAGGAGCCGATCTTCGGCATCGAGCAGGAGTACACCTTCTTCAAGGGCGCCCGTCCGCTCGGCTTCCCCGAGGGCGGCTTCCCCGCCGCGCAGGGCGGCTACTACTGCGGCGTGGGCTCGGACGAGATCTTCGGCCGTGACGTCGTCGAGGCGCACCTCGACAACTGCCTCAAGGCCGGCCTCGGTCTCTCCGGCATCAACGCCGAGGTCATGCCGGGCCAGTGGGAGTTCCAGGTCGGCCCGCTCTCGCCGCTGGACGTCTCCGACCAGCTGTGGCTGGCGCGCTGGCTGCTCTACCGCACCGCCGAGGACTTCGGCGTCTCCGCGACGCTGGACCCGAAGCCGGTGAAGGGCGACTGGAACGGCGCGGGCGCGCACACGAACTTCTCGACCAAGGCGATGCGCGAGGGGTACGAGGCGATCATCACCGCGTGCGAGTCGCTGGGCGAGGGCTCGAAGCCGCTCGACCACGTCAAGAACTACGGCGCGGGCATCGACGACCGGCTGACCGGCCTGCACGAGACCGCCCCGTGGAACGAGTACAGCTACGGCGTCTCGAACCGCGGCGCCTCGGTCCGTATCCCGTGGCAGGTCGAGAAGGACGGCAAGGGCTACATCGAGGACCGCCGCCCGAACGCCAACGTCGACCCGTACGTGGTCACGCGGCTGATCGTGGACACCTGCTGCAGCGCTCTGGAGAAGGCAGGCCAGGTCTAGTGGTCGCGTGAGGGGGCTCCGGTCCCCCGCGGGAACGTTCCCGGAGGGGGTGGGTGCCATGCGGCGCCCACCCCCTCCGGCGTTCGGATTGCGGTGAGGAGGCTGCTGCGCTCCTCCGTCATCTGCTTCAATGGGTTCATGGCCAGCTTCCAGTACACCGCGACGGGTCTCTTCGACCTGGAGCCGTTCTGGCCGTCCCGGCAGCACCATGACTTCGACCGGGTGTGTTGCCGCGTGAGGAACGCGCCGGCCCTCTAAAGCCTTTCGGCCTTCGGCCGCCGCGCAGACGTACGTCCCGTCCGTCCTCGTCGACCCGACGTCTCGACGAGTCCTCCGCGCGAAAGAGCTGACCCCTCATGGCGAACTCCCTCTCCTCCCTTCCCGGTCCCTTCCCCTCGCCCGGCCGTCACCGGCTCCGGGCCGTCGACAGCGACGAGACATCCGATGCCGCCGTCCCGGCCGGGGTCCCCGTCGGTCAGGTGGTGGACTTCCTGCCGCCGGGCGCGACCTGGCTGCCGGCGCCCCAGCACTCCCTGCCCTCGCTGCCGGGGCAGCCGCCGATGATCGGCTACCTCGTCCTCGTACCGGCCGACCAGCACCCGGCCGGAGCCGTCGCGGCCCTCTCCGGCGCCGTCCCCGCCGCCGCTCCCGTCCCCGTTCCCGCCCCTGCCGCCACGTCGGCCGCTGCCGCCTCCGCCGCTGCCCCGGCGGGCGGCGGGCCCGTGCTGATCGACGGCGTCCGGCGGACCGCGGTCGTGGACGGGCGGCAGCTCGATCTCACGTACCTCGAATTCGAACTGCTCGCACATCTCGTGGCGTACCCCCACCGGGTGCACACCCGCGACCAGTTGGTGACCACGGTCTGGGGTTACGGGCATGTGGGCGACGGCCGGACCGTCGACGTGCACGTGGCACGGCTGCGCCGCAAGCTGGGCGCGGACCACCGCCGTTCGATCCAGACCGTGCGGCGCGTGGGCTACAAGTACATCCCCTGATCCGAAGCGCGTCTCCGCGTCCGCATCCGGTACGTGTACGTGTCTGTGTCTGTGTCTGTGTCTGTGCCTGTGTACGTGTACGTGGAGAAGCCCCGCGGGTCCGGGATCCGGAACCGCGGGGCTTCTCCACGTGTGCGCGGCCTTTCTGAGACCATCCCCGCGTCGGCCCAACCGGGTGTCACGGACGAGGAGTTGGATATGAGCGCGCAGGACGCAGGAGACCTGCAGGACGCACAGGACGCACAGGACGCGCAGGACCAGGACCGACCGGACCCGCAGGACCAGGACGCACCGGACCCGCAGGACACGGCCAAGAGGCTGCGGGCGATCAGCGACGAGCTGTCCGACCGATTCTACGAACGGGCCGACGTGGTGCGGACGCTGGTGGTGACCCTGCTGGCCGGGCAGCACTCGCTGGTGCTCGGCCCGCCGGGAACGGCGAAGTCCGCGATGGCCCGGGAGCTCACCGGCAGGATCGAGGGGGCGGCCTACTGGGAGATCCTCCTGTCGAAGTTCACCGCGCCGACGCGAATGTTCGGTCCCGTCGATGTCGCCGCGCTGGCCCGCGGTGAGTACCGCCAGGTCTACGACGGGCGCGCCACGACCGCCCACGTCGCGTTCATCGACGAGATATTCAAGTGCTCCACCGCGGCCCTCAACGAGACCCTGGGCTACCTCAACGAGCGGATCTACCACCCCGAGAGCGGCGGCGAGCCGATCCGCTGCCCCCTGATCGGGGCCATCACGGCCAGCAACGAACTGCCCGTCGGCGAGGACACGGCCGCGATCTACGACCGGCTGCTGGTGCGGATCGAGGTCGGATACCTGGCGGACCCGTCGAACTTCGCCGCGCTGGTGCGCTCCGCCGTCAGCCGCCCGGTGGCACCGGTGCGGACCACGGTCGAGCTGGCCGCGCTGCAGCACGCCGTGTCCGAAACCGTCCCTGCCGTGGAGGTCCCCGACGTGATCGTGGACGCGGTCTGTACGCTCCGGGCCGCCCTGCGCCGCAAGGAACTCGTCGCCTCGGACCGCCGCTGGCGGCAGGCGGTGGGCCTGCTCCAGGCTTCCGCGTACCTCGACGGCCGCCCGGCGGTCGCCGAGACCGACCTGCCGGTCCTCACCCACGTGCTGTGGGACTCCCCCGCCGAACGCCCGGCCGTCGAGCGGGAGGTGCTGCAACTCGTCAGTCCCGACGCCAAGGAGGCGCTCGACCTGGCCGCCGCGATCGACGAACTGGAGGCCCAACTCGACGCCATGGCGGGGCAGTCCCGCGAGGCACTGAGCGAGTGGGTCATCAAGAAGGCACACAACCAGCTCGCCACGGCGGGCAAGCGGCTGGAGCAGCTGCGCGGGGAGGCGGCAGGCGCCGGGCGCTCCACCGCCGCCATCGACCGGGTCACCGGCCGCCAGCGCGCCGTCCGCGCCCGCGTTCTCACCGAGGCGCTCGGGATGGACGCGCGCATGGTCCAGGCGCAGCTCTGAACTCCGGGGGATCCAGCACCGTGGACAGGACACCGAGCAGCCTCGACGAGCTGGTGGGCCGGGCGGGGACATGGCTGAGCCTGTCCGCCGCCGCGCCCGCGCCGCACACCGCGGCCGTGGTCGCGGACCGGTTCGACCGGATCGCCTGGCGCGACACCTACGAACAGTCGGCCGGGCTGCGCGAGCTGGCCGAGGAGCTGACCGAACGGTACGGCTACGCCCCCGCCACCGACCTCCTGGCCGATGTGTTCACGGCGGCGTACAAGGTCGGCCCGCGGCTGCGCGAGCGCGCCGGGATGGCCCCCTCCCGGCTGGTCAACCACGAGGTCGTCTCGGCACTGGTGGAGTCACCGGACTTTGCCGAGCTGCGCCGGGAGACGGCGGGCGACCCGTACGCGGCCGCCATGGCCGTGCTCGCCCAGGCCGCCGCGCTGCGCAGGATCCTGGAGGGCTCCCGGGAGGCCCGGGAACAGGCCGAGCGGGCGGAGCGGGCCGGGCAGGACGCAGAAGGTGCCGCGGCCGCCGTGGGCGAGGCGCTCCGGCGGGCCGCCGACGAGACCGGCGCAACCGGTGAGGACACGGCCGGTGAGGACCGGACCCGCGAGAACGGTGAGGACGGTGAGGGCAGGCCCCCTGGGGGCGGCACCGTACCCGCACCGGCCGCCGACGCCGTGGAGCGGGCGCTGGCGGCCGCCGAGACCGCCGGAGCCGCCGCACGGCAGGCCGCCCAGGGCGCCGCGCGGACCCTCGCGGCGGCGGCCCCGGCCATCCGGGCCGCCGCGGGGAGCGCCGCGGCGCAGGCCTCGAAGGCCGTACGGGAGGAGGCCGCGCTGCTGCGGGCGTGGGGCGTCGCCCCCGGCGAGCTGGAACGGATGCCGTTCGACCGGCGCGCCCGGCTCGCCGAGCGGCTGCGCACCGGCCGGCTCGCGCGGTGGGCCGAACTGATCGGCCGTTTCCGGCAGATGGCCGGCGGGGAGCGCGCCCGCAAGGTGGAGAACGCCGCCGGGGAACTGGTCGGTGTGACGCTCGGCGACGACCTCTCCCGAGTCATCCCCTCCGAGCTGGCCAACCTCGGACTGCCCGAGCTGCGCGCGGTGTTCGCCGCGCGCTACGCCGCCGGGGAACTGATGCTCTACGACAGCCTGGGGGAGCAGACCACCGGCCGGGGCGCCGTCATCGCGTGTGTGGACACCTCGCACTCCATGTACATCGAAGGGCCGGGCGGAGTCACCCGGGAGGCGTGGGCGAAGGCATGCGCGCTGGCGCTGCTCGATCAAGCCCGCCACGCCAGGCGCGACTTCGCCGGGATCCTGTTCTCCGCCGCCGGCAAGATCCAGGTCTTCCGATTCCCGGCCGCCCGGCCCGCCGGTATCACCGAGGTGCTCGACTTCGCGGAGACCTTCCTCGGCGGCGGCACCAGCTACCAGACGCCCCTGACAGCCGCCCGCGAACTGCTGGAGGAGGAGTTCGACGACGTCGCCCGTACACGCGGCGACATCGTGATGATCACCGACGACGAGTGCGGTGTCACCGAGGAGTGGATGCGCGGCTGGAACGACGCCAAGCACCGGCTGGGCTTCCGTGTCTTCGGCGTGGCCGTCGGCGCCCCGCGCGCCGCCAGGACCGACTCGGTGCTGGACGCCTTGTGCGACAACCTCCGTACGGTCGAGGACCTCACCGACGTCCATGCCGCGGCCGACCTGTTCCGCGTGATCTGACCGGGCCGGAGGGACCGGTCGGATCACGCGGGGCAGCGGCCGGCACACGGCGTGGCGCCAGTTCCTGATCAGGTACGGGCCGCCCGTGCGCGGGCCCGGAGACCCAGCGCGCCATCCAGCAGGAGGAACACCAGCAGGCTGATGCCGAGGAGCGGGAGGAACCAGCCGATCAGCACCGTGGCCACCCCGAGCGGCACCAGCAGGCGCGGCGGGACCTTGCGCCAGGCGCCGCGCGGCATGGCCCTGCCCACGCTCAGCCGGCGTTCCTTGGTGGGCCGGCGGAGCCACCACATGCGGTAGCCCAGGACGATGAGGACGATCAGGGCGAGGGCGAGGGCGGCCAGCAGGAGCTGGTTGGCGAGGCCGAACAGGACCCCCATGTGCGCGTCGATGCCGAGGCGGGTGAGCTGGGCGAGCAACGGGTAGTCGGCGAAGCGGAGTTCGTCCATGATCTTGCCGTTGGCGGGGTCGACGGAGACCGAGTCGAGCCGGACCGGGAACTGGTTGTCGATCTGCGCGACGACGTAACCACTGCCCTCGGTCGGCAGCGTCACGGCGACCGGGCCGTCCAGCCCGGCCTGGCGTGCGGCGACCACCGCGAGATCGACGCCGACATCGGTTCCCTTCATGCCCTCCATGCCGGGCATGTCCGCCATGTCGTGGCCTTCGTGGCCGCCGCCCGCACCTGCTCCGGCCCCCGTACCGTCGCCACCGCTGTCGAGGGCCGCGGAGACGGCCGGGGTGGCGGAGCCGAGCTGGTCCTTGATCGCGGTGATGTTCTCGCCCGCGTACGTGGACCAGGTCAGCCCGGTGGCGGAGAGCAGCACGAGCCCGGTCACGGCGACCATCCCGAGCGAACCGTGCAGCGAGAGCGTCCTGCGCCGCCCGGTGGCACCGCGCTCGGGCACCACCAGGGCGCGCTTCGAGGCCCGCTTGCGGGCGGTCCAGAGCAGCAGCCCGCCGAGGGCCACCACCCAGAGCCAGCTCGCGGCCAGTTCGCTGTAGATACGGCCCGGCTCGCCGAGCTGGAGGTGGCGGTGCACCTCGGAGAGCCAGGTGCGCACCGGCAGGGCGCCGGAGCTGCCGTAGCTCGTCAGCTCGCCGCGCACCTCGGCGGTGTACGGGTCGACGAAGACGGCGAGGGACTTGAACTCCTCCATGTCCGGCGTGGACATCAGGACCCGTGTGGTCGCGCCCTCCTCGGACGGCAGGCGTACGGAGGTGACGGTGCCCTCCGGGTGGGCGGCGCGGGCGGCGTCGAGCTGCTCGGAGAGCGGGACCGTACGGTCGCCCACCGGGGCGCGCAGCTCCTGGCGGTAGATCACCTTCTCCGCCTGGTAGGAGAGGGAGTAGAGGAACCCGCTGGTGGCGGCCACCAGCAGCAGCGGCGCCACCAGCAGCCCCGCGTAGAAGTGCAGCCGGAGCACGAGCGGGCGCAGCGTGCTCCAGAGCGAGGTGGGGGCGGGCGAGGGCGCGGGCGTGGTGGGGGCGTCCGGGGTTCTGTCGGACGTGTCGTTCCCCTGTACGGGGTCTTCAATGGCCATGACTGTCCTAGGCGCTGGAAATCGGCACGGGGAAGGCCGGAGCATCCGGGGACCGACGAGCTCGGGAGGCCGAAGAGTCGGCGAACCGACAGTTCGGGAGACCGAAGAGTCGGCGAACCGACAGTTCGGGAGAGCGAAGAGCCCGGGGAAACCGAGGTGTCGGGGAAACCGGAAGTTCCGGAAGGCCCCTGGCCGTCCCTCCGCGTCAGACAGCGGTGGCGACGGCCCCGGGGGCCGTAGCGCGGGAGGTACGGGCCGTGGGCGGCCCGCGCCGGGACAGCGTGTGCGCGAGGACGACCCCCCGGAAGCGGTGCGCGCGGAACGTGCCGGTCCTGGGCCGGATCAGCCGGGGCCCGGCAGGCAGCCGTACGGGGACGAGGAGCAGCCCGAGCGGGGTGAAGGCGAGGGCTCCGACGGCGCGCGCGAGCCGGAAGAACGCGGCCTCCCCCTGGGCGAGCCAGAGGGCGCAGACCGCCGCCGCGACGCAGTGGGCGGCGAGCATGGCGGCGGAGCCGCCGAACAGCTCCCCCAGCCCCGCGTCCAGTCCCGAGGCCATTCCCGAGACCGCTCCTGAGCCCGGCGCCTGCCCGGGCATCGGCTCCGCCGCGGGCCCCATGTCCATGCCCGCGCCGCCGCCGGGGTGCGGTGTGTGCCGGGAGGCGGCGAATCCGTACCACGGCAGGGCCCCGGAGAAGAGGAGGTGCAGCAGGCCCTGGAAGGTCAGCAGCCCGGCGCCGATCGACAGCGCGCCCCGGCGCCGCCCGCCCGCGAGCCAGGCGGCGCACGCGGTCGTCCCGTACGCCGCCAGCAGCACCGGCGCCGAGATCGCGTGCCCGGACGCGCCCGAGGTGAGCGCGTGTCCCACCGCCGCCAGCGGCACGCACACGGCCGCGAAGACGGCGGCGCGCACGGCGCGCAGCGGCGATCCGGTCTCAGTCATGGTCCGCACATGGTGCCATCCCGGAGCGCGGGGCGGCAGATCACAAAAGCCCCGGCTGCTCCGGGAGGTGGTGCTGGGTACACCCCGGGCCGGGTGCGGACCGGCTGTCTCCCGCCGGTCGCGCCGGTCAGACTGATTGTCGTACCGGGGGAGACCGGGACGCCGGGCGCCGTCGAGCCGTCCGGCCGCGAAGGGGAGAGACCGCCATGGACCGCGCCACGCAAAGTGCCACGCAGAGCGCCGCGAACAGCGCCACGAAGAGCGCCATGACCGACGCCACGAGCAGCGCCACGGGCACCGACAGGGCAAGGGACGGGGAGGGGGACGGGAACGGGAACGGGGCCGGGGACGGGGGCAAGGACAGGAGCGGGGACGGCGCTTCGGCCGCCCGGCGGCCGAGGCCGCGCGAGGCGGCGCTGGCGGCCGTCCGCGGGCTGGCGCTGTCGGTGCTCACCCTCGCCGGGTCGATCACCTTCTTCGCGGTCACGGTCGCCTCGATCGCCCTCGTCGCCGTCGGGGTCGGAGTCCTCACCACCCCCGCCGTGCTCACCGCGCTCCGCGCCTACGCCAACCGGCGGCGGCTGCTCGCGGCCGACTGGTCCGACGTACGGATCCCGGTTCCGTACCGCCCCTTCCCGCCGAACCCGCGGACCGGGCTCACCGGCCAGGTGGAGCGCTGCACCCTGATGCTCAAGGATCCCGCGACGTGGCGCGATCTCCAGTGGCTGGTGGTCGACATGACGGCCGGCTCCGTCACCGCGCTGCTGACCGCCGCGCTGCTCGTCTACCCCGTGGAGGGGTTCCTCCTGGCCGCCGGGCTGTGGCGGTCCTTCACCGGGAGCACGTACTGGTACCTGTTCGTCCCGGTCACCAGCCAGGCGACCGGTCTCGCCGCCGGGGCGGTCGGCCTGGTGCTGTTCGGGATCGGCCTGCGCTACTGCCCCGGTCTGCTGCGCCTACACTTCCGGCTGACCGGGGCCCTGCTCGCCCCCGCCCCCGGCCACGCCCTGACCGAGCGGATCGAGCGGCTCACCGAGACCCGGCACGACGCCGTGGACAGCTCGGCCGCCGAGCTGCGCCGCATCGAGCGGGATCTGCACGACGGCGCGCAGGCCCGACTGGTCGCGGTGGGCATGGACCTGGGCACCATCGAGGCGCTGATCGAGAAGAACCCCGCCAAGGCGAAGGAGCTGATCAGCAAGGCGCGGCAGTCCTCGGCGGACGCGCTCACCGAGCTGCGTGATCTGGTGCGCGGGATCCATCCGCCGGTGCTGGCCGAGCGCGGACTCGGTGACGCGGTCAAGGAGTTGGCGCTGCGGCTGCCCATGCCGCTGGAGCCCGAGGTGGAGGTGGAGCTGCCGGGCCGGGCCCCCGCGCCGGTCGAGTCGGCCGCGTACTTCGCGGTGAGCGAGACGCTGACCAATGTGGTCAAGCACGCGGGCGCCGACCGGGTCTGGGTCGACATCTCGTACGCCGACGGCATGCTGCGGATCTCGGTCACGGACAACGGCCGCGGCGGCGCGTCGGTCGGCGGCGGGTCCGGGCTGAGTGGTCTGCGGCGGCGGCTCGGTACATTCGACGGCATCCTGGCCGTCAGCAGCCCCGCGGGCGGTCCCACCATGGTGACCATGGAGCTTCCTTGCGAGTTGTCCTAGCCGAAGATCTCTTCCTCCTGCGGGACGGCCTGGTCCGGATGTTGGAGGCGTACGACTTCGAGATCGTGGCGGCCGTCGAGACCGGACCCGAACTGACCACCGCGCTGGCCGAGTTGGAGCCGGACGTCGCCGTCGTCGACGTCCGGCTCCCGCCGTACCACACGGACGAGGGCCTGCAGTGCGCGCTCGCGGCGCGCCGGGCCCGCCCCGGGCTGCCCGTCCTCGTACTCTCCCAGCACGTCGAGCAGTTGTACGCACGGGAGTTGCTGGCCGACGGCGCCGGCGGGGTCGGCTATCTGCTGAAGGACCGGGTCTTCGACGCGGAGCAGTTCATCGACGCGGTACGCCGGGTCGCGGCGGGCGGTACGGCGATGGACCCGCTGGTGATCTCCCGGCTGCTCTCCCGGCACGAGCGGGACGCGCCGCTCGGCGGGCTGACGCCGCGCGAGCGCGAGGTCATGGAGCTGATGGCGCAGGGACGTTCGAACGCCGCGATCGCCGCCCAACTCGTCGTCACGGAAAGGGCGGTGGCCAAGCACACATCGAACATCTTCGCGAAGCTGGACCTGGTGGTGTCGGACGACGACAACCGGCGGGTGCTCGCGGTGCTCGCCTATCTGGAAGGCGGTCGCGGCCCCGGCGGACCGGGCCACAGCGCCGGCGGAACGGGTCACCGCGCCGCCGGACCCGGGCACGGCTCCGCCAGAACGGGTCGTGGCTCCCTCGGACCGGGCCGCAGGTCCGAATGAGGGGCATGCGCCCGGTTTGTTGATGGAGATTTCTATGAATTCCACGAGCCTCTGAACACCCCACGTTTGAGGCCCGTATGGAACGGAGCGCTTCGCTTCTCCCCCTGCCGCGATTTTCCTGTAACCGGCAACGAAGCTTGAGGAGTTCCATGTCACGCACATCGAGAAAACGCTCCACAGTGGCAAACCGGGCGATCGTCGCCGGGGCTGCCCTGCTCCTGGGCGGGGGTGGTCTGGCAGCGGTCAATGTCTACGCATCGGCGGGCGAGGGCAAGTCCTCGCAGCAAACCCAGAACGCGGCACAGACGTTGTCGACCATCAGCTGCCCGGACCCGTCGAACAAGCTGACGCAGGTGCCCGAAGCAGCCCGGGCCGAGGTCGACCGTGAACTGGCCAACATGGACACCCAGATCACCGAGGCCTACGCGCGGTTCGCCAGTGAGAAGAGAGCGATTGAGCAGGACTCGGGTTACGCCAACAACGCCATCCTCGGCCCGCTGAAGGCGAAGCGGGTCGCGGCCCTCGACCGGATATCCATCGCGATGGGCCGGGTGGGCACCAAGCCGCAGGGCCTGGAGGCACTCTCCGCCTGCACGCTGCGCGCCGACAACAACCCCAACGCGGGTAACGGCGGCGGCCGGGGCGGTGGCCAGAACGGCGGCGGCCAGGGCAACGGTCAGAACGGCCAGAACGGCGGTCAGAACGGCGGCCAGGGCAACGGTCAGAACGGCGGCCAGGACCAGGGCCAGAACGGCGGCCAGAACGGCGGCGGTGGCCAGGACCAGGGCCAGAACGGCGGTCAGAATGGCGGTCAGGACCAGGGCCAGAACGGCGGCCAGAATGGCGGTGCGGGTGGCGGCCAGGGTGGTAATGGCCCCGACGCCTCCGACTTCGTCGACATCACGACCGTCCAGCCCAACGTCCAGCAGGCCCGCAACGGCCGAGGCGGATCAAAGGGGACGTTCTCCAGTGACTGCGGTCGCAACGAGAACAAAATCTTCAACTCGGACAACGTCATCGTCGCCCCGGGCGTGAGCAACGGCGCCCACCACATGCACGACTACATCGGCAACCAGGCCAACGACGCGTTCGCGACCGACGAGAGCCTCGCCGCCGCCGACACCTCGTGCGCCAACCAGGGTGACAAGTCCTCGTACTTCTGGCCGGTGATCCGGCTCCAGAACGGCCAGGACGAGGCCGACGTCAACGAGGACGGCGGTGGCAAGGAAGGCAACGCCGGCATCATCCAGACGCCGTCGCAGGTCACCAACACCTTCGTGGGCAACCCGAAGTCGAAGGTCACGGCGATGCCCCGCCTCATGCGGATCATCACGGGTGACGCCAAGGCGTTCGTGAACGGCCCCGCCAACGCCAACGCCTCCTGGAGCTGCACCGGGTTCGAGGACCGCCAGCTCAAGGACAAGTACCCGATCTGCCCCGAGGGCAGCCAGGTCGTCCGTACGTTCAAGTTCCAGAGCTGCTGGGACGGTGTGAACGCGGACAGCGCCAACCACCGCACCCACGTGGCGTTCGCGGACGCCAACGGCAACTGCGGCAACGGCTTCAAGGCCATCCCGCAGCTCCAGCAGCGCATCGTCTACGACGTGCCGCCGGGGCCGGGCTTCGCGGTGGACTCCTTCCCGGAGCAGCTGCACAAGCCCATCACCGACCACGGTGACTTCATCAACGTCTTCGACGAGAACCTGATGAACACCATGGTCAACTGCATCAACACCGGTCAGAAGTGCAAGTGAGCCACCGGTAGCAGTCCGGCAGGCGGCGGGCCGTCGGGTGGTACGAGGAGGGGCCACCCTCCTCGTGCCACCGGCCCCCAACACGGCCCCCGCCCCGGCGCAGATCTCCCCCCACGCACAAAGACCCGCGCTGCGCGGTCAGCTCTTGTTGTGACCCGAGTGATCCTCGCTCCCCCCACCGCCACCAGTGCCCCCAGACTGGTGCGACGAGCCGGTCTCCACGGTCCCGCCGAGCCGGCCGCGCAGCGCTTCCGTCACCTTCGCGTCGCCCGACACGACCCACTTCCTGCCGACGAGGTATGAACCCCCGTACGGCTTGGCCTCGTTGATCCACTCACGCAGCCCGCGGTCGGTCGCGAAGGTGACCAGCACGTACCTCCCGTCCTCCGTCGTGCAGTTGGCCTGCGTCAACTCCTCGGACGGGTGCTGTATCTCGGGGTCGCACTTCGCCTTCGAGGCGATCTCTTCCAGGCTCCCGGTGACCGTCTTCGGTTCCTCGGGGGCCTTTTCGTCGTTCGTGCCGCAGCCGGCCGTCAGCGCCAGGGAGAGGGCGACGGCGGGGGCGGCGAATAGTACGGGGATTCGGTCCTTACGCATAGGGCCATCGTCCCTCGTTACCGGAGGGTCGTGTGGGGGAACGGTGAACTCCGCGACGGAGGTGCCGGGGTGACCATCGGCTCCATCGATCGTTCTGCTGAGCGTGCCCCGAGACAACGCCGCCCCGGCCGACGCCCCCGCCGTTTCCGCGCCCGCCCCGCCTGCCGCCCGGCTCACCCCCGTCGGGCTGGAACAGGCCGAGGCGGCGCTCGTGGAGCACTACCCCCGTCTCGTCCGCCTCGCCTACCTCGTCCTGCCGCCCGCCCTCGGCCGCAACCGCCGCGTGCTGACCGCGCACGCGCTGGTGCAGCGCTCGCTGCCCCGCGGGCGCGCGGCGGTGGACGGCCCCGGGATCCCGGGCCAGCGCGGCGCGCCGGGGACGGGGACCGGGGCCGGGATCACCGAGGCGCGCCGGGCGAGTTACGCGTACGTACGGGGCCGGGTGCTGCGCCAGGCGCTGGACGCGGGACGCCCGCTGCGCCGCTTCGCGTGGCCGAGCCGCGCCCAACTGCCGCCGCTGCTCCCGCGCGTCTGGGGGCTGCGGCTCTTCCCGCGCTCCGGCGGCGCGGACGAACTCGCCCTGGACCGGCGGCTCTCCGCGCTCCCGGGACCGGCCAGGGCGGCGTTCGTCCTGCGCGGGCTGGAAGGCCTCGGGGACCTGGAGGTACGGGAACTGCTCGCCGCCGCCGGCGCCGACGACGTGGACACGGCGCTGCGGGAGGCCACCGACGCGGGGTCCCCTTCCCCGGCCTCCTCGGTCTCTTCAGGACCCGTATCCGAACCCCTTCTGCACTCCACCGAGTTCGACCCGTGCTCGCTCCAGGCCAGGCCCACCGACCTGCTGCGCCGCCGCCGGTACCGCAGGGCCACCCTCGCCACCACCACCGCGCTCGTCTGCGCCGCCCTGTTCGGGGTGGACGCCGGCGGCCGGGCCCCGGACGGTTCGGCCCCCGCGTTCACCGGGAACCCGGCGGCGCGCTCGGCCCTCGACCCGGCCAAGGTGCGGCGGATCGGGCCCACCGCATGGCGGACCGCGCAGCGTACGGACTTCTCGGTCTGGCCCGCGCGCGGCCAACTGGTCACCGACAGCGCCCTGTTGCGCCGGGCGCTGGCGGTCTGGGCCCAGCCGGGCCGCGCCGTCCACATCACGACGACACCGGCCACACCGTCGGGCCCGCCGATGGGCTCGCCCCAACTGCTGTACGCCGGGGAGGTCGACGGGGTGCGGGTGGTGCTCTTCCACGACGGCCTGCGGGTGGTGCGGTACGCGGAGACCGGCGAAGGCGGCGCGGGCGGCGACCCTGGCGAGGACGGCGGTCTCGCGGCGCTGGACTTCGCACGCACGGACGGCGCGGACGAGGCGGCCTCGGGGGCGCTGGTCGTCGGCCGCTCGGACGACAACGTCCGCTATCTCACCGCGCCCTGGGTGACCGGCACCGCCGTACGCGACCTCCTCGCCCCGACCGTCCCGGCGCGCCCGCTGCGCCGGGACGCGGACGGCGTGACGGATCCGCTGCCGAGCCCCACGGCCCCGCGCGCGTCCTGCCGCTCCTGGGACACCCTGGAGGTGGGCACCGCCGGCACCCCCTCCCCCGCCCGCCGGCTCCTCACCGACCTGGGCGAACTGACCCCGGCGCGCCTGACATCGGGACCGCCCGGCTCCCCCGAGGACGTCTCGACCCCCGCCGACCGCGCGGCCTGGGCCCGCACGGCCTGTCTGCTCCCCTCGGCGCGGGCGGGCGGCGTACGCTCCGTGAACTCCTGGGAGTTCGCCCGCCAGCCCCTCCCCGAGTCCAACGGCACGGCGGCCTGGCTCTGCACCCGGGCCGAGACCTGGCGGGGCCCGGGCACCCGCGTCCTGGCCCACTTCCAGGCCCCCTCCCAGCACCCCGCCGCCCCGGCCGCCCTCGCGGCGGGCGCGGCGGACTCCCCGGCCTGCGGCACCCGCGACCCCCGCGTCCTGGCGGGCGTCCTGTGGAAGTCCCGGGCGGGCCACTGGTTCCTCCTGGCGGCGGGCGCCCCCGGCCTGCGCGCCGTTACCGCCACGGGCGGAGTGTCGGGCACGTCCAAGACCAACACCCTGGCCCTCCCGGCCCTGGAGGACGCCCACGCGGAGCTCCACGGCCGGACGGAGGACGGCAGGAAGGTGAACTCGCTCGGCTGACGACCGAGAAGTAGGCGCTTGGGGCCGCACCGCATGCCGACTCACCCGGGGGCCGCGTCCATCCACACGGTCACCGGTTCGGTCGCGTCGATCCACAGGGCCGGGCCCTCGTCCAGGCCCAGGACAATGCTCGGCACACCGGCCGGGTTCTCCTCGCTCCGTACGCTGCGGACCGTACGCCACGCGCCCCACACGCGAACCCGCTGACCCACCTGGACCGTGATCGCCGCAACCTCCTCCCCACCGGGGACGGGCAGGAGGCCCGGGGCCTTCAGCCGTGCCCAGACCGTCTTCCCGATGCCGCCCGCACGGTCGCGTACGCCCCAGCGATCGGCCGGCGCCTCCACCAGCAGCAGCCCGCGCCCGCACGTCTCGTCCCGCCCCGGCACCCGCACTTCGGGCCGGCCGGCCCCGGCGTCGCTCACCTCCAGCCACAGCAGGCCGTCCTCGGCCGCCAACTCGGCGATGAGCTGCGCCGATTGCGCGAGGAAGCGGGCCTGACCACCTCCCAGGCCGCCGAATCCCTCGACTGCACCAAAGGGAAGATCAGCCGCATCGAAAACGGCCGCGTAGCTGTCCGCCTCCCCGATCCGACGGCGATGCTGCACGCGTACGAGGTGTCCGACCCCGAGGCGCAGAGGCGGTTGAGCGGCTTGGCCCGCAAGGCCAATCGTCGCCGTAGGGAGGGGTGGTGGAACCAATACGGTTCCGTTCTCGCCGATACGTACCGGGACTACATCGCTCTGGAGGCCATGGCGGACTCGATCCGCACCTTTCAGCCGCAGCTTGTCCCTGGCCTGCTGCAAATCCCGGAGTACATCAGGGCCGTTACGGTCGCCTCACAGCAGTGGCAGACGGCGGACGAGATCGAGCGGTTCGTCCACGTACGGCTCTCCCGCCAGGAACGCCTGTCGGGGGATACCCCTCTGCACCTCTGGGCCGTTCTGTCCGAGGCCGTGCTCCTGCAAGAGGTCGGGGCCCCAAGGTGATGAAGGCACAGCTGGAAGCCTTGGCCACCGCCTCGGAGCAGCCCAACGTAACCGTCCAGGTGCTGCCGTTCTCCCGTGGAGCCCATGCGAGTATGTTCGGCCCGTACGTAGTGCTGGGCTTTCCCGAGGAGGGGGCGCTCGACGTGGTGCTGGCGGACAACCCGACCGGTTCCATGTGGCTGGAGCGAGAAGTCGAAGTCTCCCGATACCAGGCCCTGTTCGACGCCGCACGCGCATGCGCGCTCCCGCCGACGGAGTCCCGCGCCGTCATCCGTCGCAGAGCCGAGGAGTACAGAGCATGAAGAGCGCAGACCGCGTCACACCGGACCTGTCGCACGCGAGGTGGCGGCGCAGCACGCACAGCGTGGGCAACAACGAGTGCGTCGAGACCGCGGACAACATCCCTCACATAGTTCCGGTGCGCGACAGCAAGCGCCCGGCCGGGCCCGTTCTCGACTTCAGCCGCCCCGCATGGGGCGCCTTCGTCGCGTACGTGGACCGGGTCAGTACCGAGGGGTAGCGGGTCCCCGGGCCCCCCGCCGCACCCCGGTCACGGAAGCAGGAGCCAGTCCGCTGCCAGGGCCCCGAGGAGGCCCCCGGCCAGGAGCCAGGTGGAGAGGCGGGTGCGGCCGTGGCGGCTGAGTTCGATCACCACGCCGCAGAGGATCATCGCCAGGCCGTAGACGCCCACGACGAGGACCGATGTGCGTTCCGCCAGGCGGATCGCGAGCAGGGTGGCCAGGGTGAGCAGCAGCGCCGAGGCCACGGTGATGCGGAGGAGACGAGCCTGACGGGGCGTCAGTTCGGCGCGGGGAGCGTCCGAGGTGGTGGGGTCGTGCGGGGCGGGATCCGGGAGCGGGGTCGGGGCTGCCTCGTCGGGGGTGCTCATATGCCGGGAGCGTAACCGACATCTCACGGAAGCGGCCGGTTAGGCTGTGCCCATGACGACCGGGGTGCGCCGAAGGATGGCCGTCGAGGAGCGGAAGCGGCAGCTCATCGGGGTCGCGCTGGAGCTGTTCAGCCGCCGCTCCCCCGAGGACGTGTCGATCGACGAGATCGCCGCGGCGGCCGGGATATCCCGGCCCCTCGTCTACCACTACTTCCCCGGTAAGCAGAGCCTGTACGAGGCGGCGCTGCGGCGCGCGGCCGATGAGTTGGCGGCGCGGTTCCTGGAGCCGCACGAAGGGCCGCTCGGGGCCCGGCTGCACCGGGTCATGGAGCGGTTCTTCGACTTCGTCGACGAGCACGGCCCCGGCTTCTCCGCGCTCATGCGGGGCGGCCCCGCCGCCGGTTCGGGGACGGCCGCGGCGGCGCTGATCGACGAGGTGCGGCAGGCCGCGTACGAGCAGATCCTGGCCCATCTCGGGGTCCAGGATCCGCCCGCGCGGCTGGAGTTGGTCGTGCGGTCCTGGGTGTCGCTCGCCGAGTCGACGGCGCTGCTCTGGCTCGACGGGCGGCGGATTCCGCGCCGGGAGCTGGAGTGGCAGCTCGTCCACGACTTCGCGGCGCTGGCCGCGGTGAGCGCCGCGTACGACGACGAGATGGCCGGGATCCTGCTGAAGATCGTCGCGGACGAGCCGGCCGACGGGGCTTTCGGTGATCTTCTCGGCCGGCTCGGCCGGTTGGGGGCCGGGGTGACAGCGCTGCCGGGGCAGCGGCGTCAGGTGTAGGTGACCTTCACCTCGGTGAAGCCCAGGGAGCGCAGCAGCCCCTGGAGCATGGCGGTGGTGTTCTTCTCCGCGCGGGCGGTGAGTTCGCTGTCCTCGGCCGCCTCGCCGATGTGCCGGGCCGCCAGCCGGTTCACGGCGCGTTCGTCGGCCGGGTTGTCGGAGAAGAGGTCGCCGAGCCGGTCGAGCAGTCCGCGCTGCTTGGACACGGCGTACGAACGGTCCGCGTCCATCGCCGGGCTGCCGAGCCGCGCGTGCGGCAGGGTGATGGTCGCGGCGGTGCGCTCCTCGTTGACCTGGACGTTGCCGTCGCCGATGGAGCGGAAGTCGACGTACGAGCTGACCGTGCCCGCACCGACGAAGAGGGTCCGGGAGCCGCGGATCGCGTCCGGCAGGTATTTGGTGTCCTTCTCCAGGTCCACGACGACCTGGAAGTTGCCGGACGCGGCCTCGTACCGGTCGAGGTCCTGGATGGACTGGAGCAGGGTCGGGCCCGTACGGTCGTGGGTCTCCTCGCCGAAGAGACCACCGAGTCCGGGCAGCAGATCGAGCCGGCTGCCGAGGAAGAGCAGCGCGGCCACGACGACGAGTGCGATGGGCGCCTTGGCCCAGCGGGAGAGCCGCGCGGGGCGCGCCCCGTCCCGGCTCTTCCGGTTGTCCCGGCTCTCGCCCGGGCTCTCTTCCGGTTTCGCGTCGGTGGACGTCATACCTACCGGATGTCCCGCCCGGCCGCGTTCACACGGTCACAAGGAATTCTTTGCCGTCGGCCGGGCCCCGGACCGGTCGGGCCGACTCCGGTCAGTCCCCCGGGAGATGGCCTCTGAGTGCGCGGGCGAGGCCGCTGCGGCCGTCGTCGACGAGGCCGCGGTGGAAGGCGTTCTCGTACACCGGGCTCCCGGCCGCCGCCCGTGCCTGCCGCTCGCACTCCTCGCGGACCTGCTCCAGCTCCGGGGTGCCGCGCTGCGGCTGGCCGATCATGCGCCAGAACGCCTGGCCGGTGCCGTAGGCGTGCGCGGCCCGTTCGCCGTCGCCCTGCGCGGCGACCGCGGCGGCGAGCAGGTCGAGGCCGAGGGCGATGCCGAAGCTGTCGCCCAGTTCCTCCTTGCCGGCGACCATCGAGCGGGCGTGCGCCTCCGCCTCGTACGGCCGGCCCTGGAGGAGGAAGATCAGGGCGAGTTGGTAGTCCGCGTACGACCTGGTCCAGCACTCGCCGCGGTCCACGCAGACCCGGCGCAGCTCCGCCGCCTGGTCGCGCGCCTCGTCGAACCGGCCGAGCCCGGTGAGGGCGAAGACCCGGACCAGCCGGCAGCGGAGCTGGGCCGACGAGTCGAAGAAGTCGCCCGGGTGGGTGCGCAGGGCGCGGTCGGCGACGACGTACGACGCCTGGGCGCGGCCCATCATCAGGCAGCTGAGGCTGAGGAGGTAGGCCGCGGAGAGCAGGGAGTCGGACTCCCTGTCGTGCCAGGCGGCGACGGAGCACCGTTCGCCGAGCCGGAACGCGCCCTCGTGGTCGCCCTGGAGCATGAGAGTGACGCCGAGGGCCCACAGGGCGCGGGTGCGGTCGGGGCCCGGGGTACGGTCGGCGTCGAGGGCGTACTCCAGGTAGATCCTGGCCTCGTGGAGGTGGCCGCAGCAGGTCCAGAAGAAGGCGACGCTGCCGGCCATGTCCAGGGCCGCGGCGGGGTCCTCCACGAACAGGTGGTTGAGGGCGGCGCACAGGTCAACGTGAACGTCCGTGATCCTGCGGTACCAGGCGACCTGTCCGCCGCCGGCCCAGCCGGTGTGGGCGCGGCGGGCGAGGTCGGCGAAGTGGGCGGCGTGCCGGTCGGCGAGCAGTTTCTCCTCGCCGAGTTCGGCGAGCCACATCGTGCCGTACTCGCGGATGGTGTCGAGCATGCGGTAGCGGTCGTGGCCGTCCGTGCCAAAGGTGTCCCGGCGCAGCACGGACTGGCGGGCCAGCCCGGCGAGGGCCTGGGTGACGCCGTCGGGGGTGAGCGGGCCGCCGGCGCAGACGGCGCGTGCGTCGTTCGCGTCGATGTCGCCGCGGAAGACGGAGAGCCGGGCCCAGAGCAGCCGTTCCAGGGGCGCGCACAGTTCATGGCTCCAGCCGATGGCGGTGCGCAGGGCGCGGTGGCGCTGGGGCCAGACGTTCTGGTGGGTGAGGGTGTCGAGCCGGGAGTCGAGGAGGAGGGCGATCTGGTCGACGGAGTTCTCGTCGAGCCGGGCGCAGGCGAGTTCGACGGCGAGCGGGATGCCTTCGAGGCGGTGGCAGATCTGCGCGGCGGACGCGAGGGTGTCGGGGTCGTCGAAGGAGAGCCGGGGCGCGGCGCGGGCGGCGCGGTCGCGGAAGAGCTGGAGTACGTCGTCCTGGCCGCCCTGGCCGTCTTCTCCGTCGACGCCGTCGAGCGGCAGCGGGGGTACATCGAGGAGGTGCTCGGCGGGGATGCCGAGGGGCTGCCTGCTGGTGGTGAGGACGGTGAGGCCGGGGACGGCGGTGAGGAGTTCGCCGACGAGGTGGCCGCAGGCCTCCGTCATCCGCTCGCAGGAGTCGAGGACGAGGAGGAGCCGGCGGTGGGCGAGCCATTCGCAGAGGGCGTCGATGGGCATGCGCAGGGAGTGGTCGAAGAGGCCGACGGCGTCGGAGACGGTGATGAGCAGCATCCGCTCGTCGTGGAGGGGGGCCAGGTCGGCCCACCACACTCCGTCGGGGTAGTCTCCCGCCGCGCGGGCGCGGTCGGCGGCGCGCAGCGCGAGTCTGCTCTTGCCGACGCCGCCGCTGCCGGTCAGCGTGGTCAGCCGGTGCTCGTCGAGCGCGCGTTCCACCAGGATCAGTTCGGTCCTGCGCCCTACGAAGCTGGTCGTCTCTTCGGGCATGTTCCCCACCACGGGGACAGTCTGGACCAGTTCGGGCCCAGGACCGACACCCGTGGTGGGAAACGGTCAGAAACGACTGTCATCTGCTGTATTTCCGTCAGTTACCATTGACTTTTCGTCAATTGGTCTGCCACGTACAGATCTATTGGCCCGCACCCGCACTCGCGCCCGCACCCGCACCCGCGCCGGCGTCGAAGACCGCGACCGTGCGCGCCGGCACGGTGAAGGTGCCCGTCGCCCGTTCGTACGCGGCGGACCTGACCGTGCGGTCCGCGCCCCCGGCCTGGACGCGATGCAGCGCGTACGGCCGTCCCGCCAGCTCCGCCACCCGCTGGCTCCGGGTCGACGGCGTCGCGTTGAAGACCACCACCAGATCGCCGAGGCGCATCGTGACGACCCCGGGGGTCTCGTCGGGACCGGAGAGCGGGAAGGAGAGCGCGGACTGGACGGCGGCCGTGGAGGCGAGGGAGAAGACCGGTTCGGTGGTGCGGATACGGAGCAGGTCCCGGTAGGCGGCGGAGGTGGCGTCGATCTGCGAACAGCCGGGCTTCAGCGCCGGGTCGGCCAACAGGGGCCGGGCGTAGGGCCACTTGTCCGCGTTGTCGGCGGCGGGCGGCAGCCCCCGGCCGAAGCCGTTACCGCCGCCGCTGCTGCTGCCGTCTCCGTTTCCGCACTCCCAGTGGATCGCGTTGAACCAGTCGCCGCTGTCGTACGAGTTGCGGTCCAGCGACTTGGAGCGCAGCAGGTCCGTGCCGGCCTGGGAGAGCGCGGGCCCCTGCGAGAGCGCCGCCGTGGCCAGCGCGACCACCTGCATACGGGCACGGTCGCCGGCCGGGGTCGCGGGCGGCAGCTTGAACGCCAGCGCGTCGTAGAGGGTTTCGTTGTCGTGGGCGTCCGCGTAGGCCAGGGCGTCGCCGGGGACGGCCGCGTACCCGGCCGGTGCGCCGTTGTAGTCGACCTCCGCGCCCGTGACCCGGCGCCCGGACGTGTCCGTGAACGCGTACCCCGCGAGGCTGCCCGACAGGCCGACCTTCACCAGGTCCTGGGAGTGCAGCAGCCGGGCCCGCTGCTCCTCCCTGCTCCCGTTGGCGGAGGAGGAGTTGGGGTCGGTGTAGAGGCCCGAGGCGAAGCCCTGGACACCCGGGTCCGCGTCGAAGGGGCCGCCGCCGCGCACCGCGTCCCGCGCCCGGTCGGAGAAGGTCGCGACACCGGTGCCCGCCATGTTGCGCTGGGTGGCCTGGACGAAGCGGGAGTCGTCGGCGATCTCGCCGAAGTTCCAGCCCTCGCCGTACAGGACGATGGCCTTGCCGTCGACGCCGTCCTTCGCGGGGGTCAGCGCGTCGAGCGCCTTCCGTACGGCGAGGATGTTCGCCTTGGGGTGGTGGCCCATCAGGTCGAAGCGGAAGCCGTCCACCTTGTACTGCCTGGCCCAGGTGACCACCGAGTCGACGACGAGCTTGCCCATCATGGCGTTCTCGGGCGCGGTGTTCGCGCAGCAGGTCGAGGTGGCGACCGTGCCGTCCGCGAGCAGCCGCTGGTAGTAGCCGGGCACGATCCGGTCGAGGACGGACTTCTCGTCCTGGCCGCTCGCCACGGTGTGGTTGTAGACGACGTCCATGACCGTGCGCAGCCCGGAGGCGTTCAGCGACTGCACCATGCGCCGGAACTCGACCGTACGCCGGGTCCCTTCGGGGTCGGAGGCGTACGAGCCCTCGGGCACCGTGTAGTGCAGCGGGTCGTACCCCCAGTTGTACGCGTCCCGGGCCGCGGTGCGCGCGACACACGCCTGCTGCTCGGCCGAGTCGGGGGCGTACACCGCCACGTCGCAGCCCGGCACGGCCTGTTCGGACTTCTTCTCGGGGATGGTGCCGATGTCGAAGACCGGGAGGAGATGGACGTACGAGGTCCCGGCGGCGGCGAGCGCCCGCAGGTGCCGCATTCCGTTGGACGCGGTGTCGGTGAAGGCCAGGTATCCGCCCGGGTGGCGCGAGGTGGGGTCCGCGACCGAGAAGTCACGGACGTGCAGCTCCTGGATCTGCGCGTCGCGCAGCGGTACGGCCTTCGGCTTGCGCAGGGTGGACCAGCCGGCGGGCGCGAGCCGCGGATCGGCGAGGTCGGCGACGAGGCTGCGCGCCGAGTCGGTGGTGAGCGCGGTCGAGTACGGGTCGGTGACCTTGTTGGTGACGGTCCTGCCCGCGCCGGGGGCCCAGACGGTCACGGCGTACCGGTACGGCTCACCCGCCCAGGAGGCGGGGCCGCGCACCGACCAGACGCCGGAGGCGTCGTCGCGCCGCATCGGCACCGTACGCGCGTCGGCGCCGGCCCCGAGTTCGAGGGAGACGGTACGGGCGGTCGGCGCCCAGACGGAGAGGGTGGGGCGGCCCCCGGTGAAGACCGGGCCGAGCGATGCCTTGGCCGCGCGGGCGCTGTAGAGGTCGTCCAGGACGCCCTGGATCTGCACGCCGGTGGCGGCGAGGAGGGCGCCGTCGGCCGCGCGCTGGACGGCGGTGACCTGGCCGCGCACCGCCGTACGGGCGCGGGGGCGGTCCCGGGGGTCCACGGTGAAGGCCGGATACTCCGCGAGGTGCGGGAACCGGGCCCGCTGTGCGTCGGTGAGGCGGCCGGGCGTGAGCCGCAGCCGCCCGTCGCCGTACGCCAGCTCCTGACGGCTCCCGGGGGCGGCGGCGACCTTCCAGACGACGGTGCCCGCGTCGATCCACAGGGCCTCGGCGGTGGCCGCCGCCGGCGCGGAGGCGGATGCGGATGCGGGTTCGGACGCGGGTGAGGAGGCGGACGCGGCGGTGGCCGGTACGGGCGCGAGCGCCGCGCACAGGGCGGCGGCGAGGACGGCGGTCACCGCGGCGCGCAGGGACGGGCGTATCACGCGAGGGCTCCTGAGATGGGGAGGAGGGATACGGAGGCGAGCGGAGTGAGCGGGGCGAGCGGGGTACGGCGACCGGGCGCCGGACGGACCTCGGATGCGGCCCGCCCGGCGCCCGGCGCGGGACGGTGCCCGGCACGGACGGTGACCGGGCCGCTGGCGCCCGGCGCGGGCGGTACCCGGCTCGAACGGCGCTAGGTCGAAAGTCCCGCCTGGCTCGCGACGCCTGGCAGGCACGCCCGCTGCGTTGTCGGAGTCGTCCACGTACGTCCAGGCCATCGAGGGCGCCGATCCTCCGCCTTGCGATCGCGCTCGGCGTCCACAGGACGAATCAAGGTGCCGAGACGGAGCGAGCGGAGCGAGTGCAGTGCACCAGACGCCGCAAGCCCCGCCCTGCGGGCGGACGGCGCTACTTTCGCAACACGCCCTAGCCGCGCCAGGTGTCGTTCAGCGTGACCTTGCCGGACGCGGGCACCGTGGCCGTGCGGTTGGCGCCGCTCTCCCACGTCACCGCGCCCGCCGCATCCTTGCGGAGGTACTTGTACTCGAACGTCGTGCCCGCCGGGAGCGCCACGTCGAGCTTCCACACCGGGTAGGCCGCCGGGTCGAGCTTCAGCGCGCCACCGGTGCTCCAGTTGGCCAGCGCGGACTGGTTACCGGTGACATAGATGTTCTGTCCGACCGTCGTCGTCGCGTTGACGCCGAAAGACGCCCCGGAGGAGCCCGGCTGTGGCTCCGTACCGCCGCCACCGGAGCAGGTCCGCGCGCCGGTGTGGAGCGCGAGCGCCGTGTTCGCGCCGAGCGTCGCGGTGAACTGGCCCGAGCCGTTGACCGTCACCGCCTTCCCGCTCTGCACGTCGCAGTAGGCGCCGCCCGGCAGGGAGGTCTGGAACGTACGGGTCAGCGCCGAGCCCTCGTGGTTGATGGCCACGTACCCCGCCGAACCCCGGCCGAAGGCGATCTGGTCGCCGCCGTTGTCCCACCAGTCGGTGACGGCCTGGCCCCGGGTGGTGTTGCGGAAGCCGACCATGGACGAGATCTCGCGCCAGGCGTGCTGGCACTTCCAGCCGTCGCTGTAACAGGCGTTGACCGTACCCCCGTTGGGTGGGCCCGCGTCGCGGTCGGTGTACTCGTACCCGGAGTGCACATCGGGCGAGCCGTACGGCCAGGCCAGCATGAACACATTGGCCAGCGTGTAGTTCGCGCCGTCCTTGTAGCTGAGGGTGTCGCCGCCGCGCTCGGTGTCGTGGTTGTCGACGAAGACGGCGGACTTCCCCGACGCCATGTACCCCCAGCTCTCGCCGAAGTTCTTCAGATAGGCCAGGTTCTCGTTGAGGAAGACCCGCTTGAGGTCCCGGGCGTACCGGAACTCCTGGACGTCCCCGGTGCCGAGATACTCGCTGGGCGAGACCGCCTCACCGGCGCCGTGGATCGCCTCCTGCTTCCAGTAGGCGCCCGGATCGCTCAGCCTGCTCCTGATGTTGGCGAGGTCGGCGGCGGGCATGTGCTTGGCCGCGTCGATGCGGAAGCCGTCCACGCCGAGCGAGAGCAGGTCGTTGAGGTACGCGGCGATCCGGCCGCGTACGTAGTCCTCGCCGGTGTCCAGGTCGGCGAGGCCGACGAGTTCGCAGTTCTGGACGTTGGCGCGGTCGCCGTAGTTGCTGATGGTGGCGCGGCAGTCGTCCATGTCGGCGCCCGAGTAGATGCCCGGGTAGTTGTACTTGGTGTACGGGGTGCCGCCGGTGCCGGTGCCGTCACCGGCGGCCATGTGGTTGATGACGCTGTCGGCGACGACCTTGACGCCCGCCGCGTGGCAGGTGTTCACCATGTTCGAGAAGGCGGCGCGGTCCCCGAGACGGCCCGCGATCTTGTAGCTGACGGGCTGGTACGAGGTCCACCACTGGCCGCCCTGGATGTGTTCCTGGGGCGGCGACACCTGTACGTAGCCGTAGCCGGCGGGGCCGAGGGTGTCCGTGCACGCCTTGGCTATGGAGTCGAACTTCCACTCGAAGAGAACGGCGGTGACGTCCTTGCTGCCGGGCGGCGCCGCCTGCGCGGTCCCCGTGGGGACCGTGAGGGCGGCGGCCGCGCCCGCCACGAGGGCGAGCGCGGCCGCCAGGGGTCTGCGAGCCATGATTCCTCCAACAGCACTGGTGGGGGAGGTGCGGGTGACTGCTTGCCGTGCTGGTGGTGCGGGTGGTGCGAATCGTGCAGGTGGTGCGTCTCTGGGGGGGGGACTCAGCGGTGGCTGTCGCTCAGACCGTCCACCACACCGTGGTGTCGGCCGGCAGCTCGAACTCCGCGCCCGGGGCGGTGTCCCCCGCGCCCAGCGGTCCGCTCGCCAGCAGCCGCGTGCCCGGGGCGGGGATCCGTACCGCCGTCCCCGTCGTGTTGACGGTGCAGACGAAACCGTCCCTGGCGAAGATCAGCACGCCCTCGGGCGCGTCCCGCCACGCCACGTCGGTGCCGGCGCCGAGCCCGGGGTGTTCCTTGCGTACGGCGAGCGCGGCCCGGTACAGCTCCAGCGTGGAGGCCGGGTCGCCGGTCTGCGCCTCGACGGAGAGCTCCCCCCACTGCTCCGGCTGCGGCAGCCAGCTGCCGCCCTCGCCGAAGCCGTACGAACTCCCCTCGCGGGTCCAGGGGATGGGCACCCGGCAGCCGTCGCGGAAGCCGTCCTGGCCCTCGGCGCGGAAGTACGACGGGTCCTGCCGGGCCTCGTCCGGCAGGTCGGTGACGTCGGGGAGCCCCAGCTCCTCGCCCTGGTAGATGTAGGCGGAGCCGGGCAGGGCGAGCATCAGCAGCGTCGCCGCGCGGGCCCGGCGCAGCCCGAGCGTACGGTCCCCCGGCTCCCGGGTCTGGGTGCCGGTGCCGGGCGGGCCCGCGAAGCGGGTGGCGTGCCGGGTGACGTCGTGGTTGGAGAGCACCCAGGTGGTGGGGGCGCCGACGGGACGCATCGCGGCGAGGGAGAGGTCGATGACCTCACGCAGCGCCGTACCCTCCCACGAGGTCGACAGGTACTGGAAGT
Organism: Streptomyces sp. NPDC088124; assembly: GCF_040685895.1. Taxonomy (NCBI): domain Bacteria; kingdom Bacillati; phylum Actinomycetota; class Actinomycetes; order Kitasatosporales; family Streptomycetaceae; genus Streptomyces; species Streptomyces sp. NPDC088124. The sequence goes on from NZ_JBFBJB010000002.1 coordinate 241,748, forward strand.
TGAACGCCTGGTGCAGTTCGTCGGGGCGTACGTAGTGGGCGGTGCGCTCGACGGTCGGCGTCCAGGCCTCGGCGACGGCGATCCGGTCGCCGGGGTACTCGTCGAGGATGGTGCGCCACTGGCGGTAGATCTCGTGGACACCGTCCTGGTCGAAGAAGGGCGTGCCGCCGTCGGCGGTGCCGAGCAGCCTGAGCCGCCCCGCGCCGCCCACATCGGGCAGGCCCTCCGCCTTCACCAGGCCGTGGGCGACGTCGACACGGAAGCCGTCCACGCCCATGTCGAGCCAGAAGCGCAGGATGGAGCGGAACTCGTCGGCGACCGCCGGGTGGTCCCAGTTGAAGTCCGGCTGCTCGGGGGCGAAGAGGTGCAGATACCAGTCGCCGGGGGTGCCGTCGGGGTCGGAGGTACGGGTCCAGGCGGAGCCGCCGAAGACGGACTCCCAGTCGTTGGGCGGGAGTTCGCCGTGCGCGCCCTTACCGGGCCGGAAGTGGTACCGCTCGCGCAGCGGGGATCCCGGGCCCTCGCGCAGCGCCCGGCGGAACCAGTCGTGCGCGTCGGAGGAGTGGTTGGGCACGAGGTCGACGATGACCCGCAGATCCAGCGCGTGGGCGTCGTGGATCAGCGCGTCGGCGTCGAGGAGGGTGCCGAACATGGGGTCGATGGCGCGGTAGTCGGCGACGTCATACCCGGCGTCGGCCTGCGGGGACGCATAGAAGGGGCTGAGCCAGACGGCGTCGACGCCCAGTTCCCTCAGATACGGGAGGCGGCGGCGTACTCCGTCGAGATCGCCCATTCCGTCGGCGTTGCCGTCGGCGAAGCTACGTGGATAGACCTGGTAGATCACCGCGTCCTGCCACCAGCCGTGGCGGTGGCCCGGGGCGTCGTCGGACGTGCCGGAGAGAGGGGCAGCGAGGTGCTGGGTCATGTCGTCCCTGGAGTGTCTGGGGGCGGGTGGCCTGGAGTGTCCGAAGGCCGCGGTAACCAGTGCCGCGACCGGCAAGCTTTGCCGGTCGCGGCACCAGCGGCGGACTTGCTGCTGTGCCGGCCTGCCGGCCTGCTGGTGTGTTTCCGTCAGCCCTTGACCGCGCCCGCCGACATCCCGGTGACGAGATGGCGCTGGGCAAAGAGGAAGACGAGGGCCGCCGGGACGGCGATCAGTACGGACGCGGCGGTCATCGGGCCCCACTGGGCGCCGTACTGGTTGACGAACTTCTGGAGGCCGCCGGCGAGGGTCAGGTTCTCGTCGCCGACCATGAAGGCGGAGGCGTACGCGACCTCGCCCCACGCGGTGATGAAGGAGTAGAACGCCGTGACCGCGAGACCCGGCCGCGCGAGCGGCAGGATCAGCCGGAAGAAGGTGCCGAAGGGGGTGAGCCCGTCCACCATCCCGGATTCGTCGATCTCCTGCGGGATGGTGTCGAAGAAGCCCTTCATCATCCAGGCGCAGAACGGCACGGCGATGGTGAGGTACGTGATGACGAGGCCGGTCGGATTGTTGAGGAGCCCGAGGCCCGACATGATGTTGTAGATCGGCACGATGAGGACGGCGACCGGGAACATCTGGGTGATCAGCAGCGTCCACATCAGCCCGCGCTTGCCGGGGAAGCGGAAGCGGCTGACGGCGTAGCCGGTGGTGGCGGCGACGAAGACGCCGAGCACGGTGGTGAGGCCCGCGATGAGCAGCGAGTTGCCGAACCAGGTGAGGAACGGGGTGTCCCGCAGCAGGTTGGTGTAGTTCCCGAACGTGGTGTCCTTGAAGAAGTCCGTGGTGGTCGCGTAGCTCGCGGGCTTGAGCGAGGTCAGCAGGACCCACAGCACGGGGAAGACCGCGATCACCGACGCCACGACGAGGGTGGCGTGCAGCGCGACGGAGGCCGCGGGGGAACGACGGCCTCGGGCTCCGGTGACGGGGGCCGGGGCCGTGTCGGTGGCCGGGGCTTCGGAGACGGCGGCTTCCGGGGCCGGGGCGGTGGTCACCACGTATCTCCCTGCTTGCGGAGGACTCGCCGGTAGACCGCGGCGAAGAGCATCAGGAGGACGAGGATCAGCACGCCCCAGGTGGAGGACTGCGCGAAGTCGCGCGGGCTGATCTCGAAGGAGAACTTGTACGCCTGGGTGACCAGGATCTGGGTGGCGTCGCCGGGTCCTCCCCTGGTCAGCAGGAAGATCACCGGGAACATGTTGAACGTCCAGATGGTGGAGAGCAGGATCACCGTCGTGCTGACGGAGCGCAGCCCCGGCATGGTGATGTGGACGAACCGCTGCCAGGGGTTGGCGCCGTCCATCTCGGCCGCCTCGTACATCTCCCCCGGGATGGACTGGAGTCCGCCGAGGAGCGCGACCATCATGAAGGGCACGCCGAGCCAGATGTTGACGGCGATGACGGAGAACTTCGCCCACGTCGGGTCGTTGAGCCACGGCACGGCGTCGATGCCGCCCCCGGCCAGCAGTTTGTTGAGGAAGCCGCGGTCCTCGTTGTAGAGGAAGCGCCAGGCGAAGACGGAGACGAAGCCGGGCACGGCCCAGGGCAGGATCAGCAGCATCCGGTAGAGGGAGCGGCCCGCGATCCGGCGGTTGAGGATGTTCGCGAGGGCCAGGCCGAGGCCGAAGGTGAGGCCGACGCAGGAGACCGTCCAGACCAGGGTCCAGCCCAGGGTGGACAGGAACTGGTCGCCCGTCAGGGCCGCGGTGTAGTTGTCCAGCCCGACGAACTCGTAGGTGGCGGGCAGGTGGTTGACGCCGATGCTGCGTTCGACGTTGCGCTCGTTGGCGTCGGTGAGCGACAGGTAGACGCCCCGGACCAGCGGATAGCCGATGATCACGCCGATCACGACGACCACCGGGGTGACCATGGTCCAGGCGTACCAGTGCGTCGCCAGTGCCCGGCGGAGTCCCCCGCCCGGACCCCCGGCCGGGCCTCCGGACCCGGTGCCGTGGGGCGTGCCAGAGCCGCGGCCCCGGCCGCGGGCGAGTTCGTCGCCCGCGGCCCGCGCCACCGACTGGCCGGTGGTGTGCACGGACATCAGCCGGCCTCCCTTTCTCCTGCTGTTCCTGCTGTTCCTGCTGTTCCTGCTACTGCTTCTACTGCCCTGCTACTTCCAGCCCTTGAGCAGCTTGCGGTAGGCGTCACCGGTGGTCTCGACGCCCTTCTCCGGGGTGCTCTGGCCGGTGAGGACCTTGGTGTACTCGGTGACCAGCGGCGCGAACAGGCTGCCGGTCTCCGGGATCCAGGGGCGCTCGACGGCCTTGTCGACGACCGGCTTGAAGAACCCGACGATCTCGTTGTCCGCGACGCCGGGCATGGCGTAGACGGAGGTACGGGTCGGGAGCAGGCTGAGCTGCTCGGCGACGGTCGCCTGACTCTGCGCGGCCGTCATGTACTCCACGAACGCGTAGGAGGCGTCCAGGTTCTTGGAGCCCGCGTACACCGCGAGGTTGTGGCCGCCCTGCGGGGCGCCCTGCGCGACGGAGCCCGCCGGTACGGGCGCGATGCCCAGGTTGGCCTTGTCCTTGAACTGCGCGCCGCCGTAGGTGTCGGCCACGGCCCAGGGGCCGTTGATGATCATCGCGACATCGCCGTCCTTGAACGACGCCTGCATGTTCTCCCAGCCGTCGGTGGCGTCGGTCTTGGCGGCGCCGGAGTCGACCAGGTCCTTGACGACGTTCATGGCCTTGACGCCGGCCGGGTTGTCGACGGTGACGGTCTTGGAGCCGGCGTCGACGAGGTTGCCGCCCTCGCCGTACAGGAACGACAGGAACCAGTAGGCGTCGTCGCCGCGCAGGTAGAGCCCGGTCTTCCCGGTCTTCTCCTTGATCGTCTTCGATACGGTCTTCAACTCGGCGACGGTCTTGGGGACTTCGACACCCGCGTCCTTGAAGATCTTCTTGTTGTAGAAGACGCCCATGGAGTCGATGACCTGGGGCACCGCGTACGTCTTGCCGTCGTACTCCGTGGACGCGGCGGCCTGCGGAAGGAAGTCCTTCTCGTCCTTGAGCGCCGGAGTGCCGTCGAGGGGCGCGAGATAGCCGAGATCGGCGAACTCGGGGGTCCAGGCGACCTCGGAGCGGATCACGTCGGGGGCGCCGGAGCCTGACTGGGCGGCGTTCTTGAACTTGTTCTGGGCGTCGCCGAACGGCACGTTGACGTACTTGACCTCGACCTTGGGGTGCTTCTCCCGGAACCCCTCGGCGAGCTTCTTGAACACCTTGTCCTCGCTGCCGACGGTCGAGGTGTCCCACCACGTGACCGTCCCCGAGAGCTCGCCGCCCGAGCTCTTCGAGCCGCCGGAACCCTCGTCGCCGCCACAGGCGGTCGCCGCGAGGGCCAGGATCGCGGCCAGGGCGGTGGCCGTTATGCCACGTCGCATCCGAACTCCTTCAACTGCCGTACCGCTCCGTCGCGGCGCCGGGTCGGACGTGAACGTAACAGCGATGCAAGAAGGCCGAAAGACCTTGCGGAATATTTCTGCAAGGTCCGCCGATCGTTACCGGCATGTGTCCTGCCGATTGCACCGCTCACCCTTGACGGCTCCGCCGATCCCCGTCACCCACCGGCGACCAGGGTCCCCGCCCCCACGGGAGCGCGTCAACCGCACCGCAGGAAGGTTTCGCAAGAACTTGCAAGAACTTGCCGCGCGCCGGCCGGTCCCGCGCTCGCCACGCCCGGTGGGCAATCCGACAGACGACCGGTACAGTCCACTCACATGACCGCACGGCTTGCCGATATCGCAACTCAGGCGGGGGTCAGCGAAGCGACGGTCAGCCGCGTTCTGAACGGCAAGCCCGGTGTTGCCGCGACCACCCGTGAGTCCGTACTCGCCGCGCTCGACGTCCTCGGATACGAACGCCCCGTACGGCTGCGGCGCCGCAGCGCGGGGCTCGTCGGCCTGATCACGCCGGAGCTGGAGAACCCGATCTTCCCGGCGCTCGCCCAGGTCATCGGGCAGGCGCTGACCCGGCAGGGGTACACCCCCGTACTGGCCACGCAGACGCCCGGCGGCTCGACCGAGGACGAGCTGACGGAGATGCTGGTCGAACGCGACGTCTCCGGCATCATCTTCGTCTCGGGGCTGCACGCGGACACCTCCGCCGACATGCGGCGCTACGAGAAGCTGGGCGCCCAGGGCGTGCCGTTCGTCCTGGTGGACGGCTTCTCGCCGAAGGTCAGGGCGCCGTTCATCTCGCCGGACGACCGGGCGGCCGTACGGCTGGCGGTGACGCATCTCGTCTCGCTGGGCCATCAGCGCATCGGGCTGGCCGTCGGGCCCAAGCGGTTCGTCCCCGTGCTCCGCAAGATCGAGGGTTTCCGGGCCACGGTCCAGGAGTTGCTGGGGCTGACCGGGCCGCAGACCGACGAGCTGATCCAGCAGTCGCTGTTCACCCTGGAGGGCGGCCAGGCGGCGGCGTCCGCGCTGATCGAGCGCGGCTGCACGGCGGTGGTGTGCGCGAGCGACATGATGGCGCTCGGCGCGATCAGGGCCGCGCGCCGGCTCGGCCTCGACGTGCCGCGCGACCTGTCGGTGGTCGGTTTCGACGACTCGCCGCTCATAGCCTTCACCGACCCGCCGCTGACGACGATCCGCAAGCCGGTGCCGTCGATGGGCCAGGCCGCGGTCCGTACGCTGCTGGAGGAGATCGGCGGTACGCCCGCCCCGCACAGCGAGTTCGTGTTCATGCCCGAGCTGGTGGTACGCGGTTCAACCGCTTCCGGGCCGGCCCCCGGACCCCCAGGGATATCCGGGTCGCGGCCTAGTACCTGAGACGGAGCACATGCGAGCGGAACCCGTCCGAGGGATGATCGGTCGAGGGTGAGGAATCTGGCAGACTCTCGCCCTATGGGTGAATCGACGGTAAAGGCAGAGGAAGGCCGCACGGCCACCCCGTTCCCCACGCCGTCACCCACCGCGGACGAAGCGGCCCCGGGGGCGCAGGCGACGGAGGCGGTCACGGTCACGGACACGCGCGCGAACCCGGAGACGGAGCCGAACAGGGAGCCGGAGACGGAGCCGAACACGGCCCCGACAGCGGCCCCGACAGCGGCCCTCGAAGCGGACCGTACGGCACCGAGCGCCCCGAGCGCCTCGGCCGTCTCGGAGGTACGGCCCCAGCGACTGCGCCGGCTGCGCTCCCCGCGCCGCCCGCGCATCTGGTTCGAGATCCTGCTGATCGCGGTCAGTTACTGGACGTACTCCCTCATCCGCAACGCGGTCCCCGAGCAGCGCACCCAGGCACTGAAGAACGCCGACTGGATCTGGCAGGCGGAGCAGACCCTCGGCATCGCCGTCGAACAGAGCGTCAACCACGCCCTGAATTCGGTGACGTGGCTGATCGTGGCCATGAACTACTACTACGCCACACTGCACTTCGTCGTCACGATCGGCGTGCTCGTCTGGCTCTTCCGCAGCCATCCGGGCCGGTACTCCGCCGCCCGGCTGACCCTCTTCGCGACCACCGGCGTGGCCCTGCTCGGTTACTACCTGTATCCGCTGGCGCCGCCGCGGCTGATGTCCGGCGGGCACTTCATCGACACGGTCGTCCGTCACGAGACCTGGGGTTCGATGGCCTCGGGCAACCTGAAGAACATGTCGAACCAGTACGCGGCCATGCCGTCGATGCACATCGGCTGGTCCCTCTGGTGCGGCCTGGTCATCTTCGCGGTCGCGTCGGCGCCCTGGGCGAAGATCCTGGGCCTGCTCTACCCGGCGGCCACCCTGGTGGTCATCGTCGCCACGGCCAACCACTTCTGGCTGGACGCGGTGGGCGGCATGCTCTGTCTGGCGTTCGGCTTCACGCTCTCGTACCTCTGGTACGGGGCGCTGCCGCACCACCTGCCGCGCCGGGTCGCGGACGACCGCGGGCGGCCGCGTCAGGGCGCCCCGTAGAACAACTCCTCCATCACCGCCCGCGCCCTGCGCGTGGTGCGCCGGTAGTCGTCCAGCATGCCGCCGCTGACGCCGCCGTACCCGTTGGCGTAGGAACCGTTGGCGGCGCCGAGGCCGCCCGCGCCCAGCCCGTTGGCCGCGCCGAGGCCGTTGCCCGCGTGCTGCGGATCGCCGGGCTGCCGCTCCGGTACGCGGGCGTAGCCCAGGTAGCGGCCCATCGCGCCCATCTCGCGGCTGTCCGAGGGGAAGGTGTCGCCGGGCCTGCCCCGGACCAGCATCACTCCGTTGCGCACCCGTGTCGCCAGGACCCACGCCTCGTCCAGGACCGCCGCCTCCTGCGCGCCGAGGAGCCCCGCCGCGTGCGCCGCCGCCAGGGCCGCGCGGGTGCGGGTGGTCCGCAGCCCCGGCACCTCCCAGGCGTGCCGCATCTGGAGGAGCTGCACCGTCCACTCGACGTCGGAGAGGCCGCCGCGGCCCAGCTTGGTGTGGAGCGTCGGGTCGGCGCCGCGCGGCAGCCGCTCCGACTCCATCCGCGCCTTGAGCCGGCGGATCTCCCGTACCGCGTCCTCGCCGAGGCCGCGCTCCGGATACCGCAGCGGGTCGACGAGCCGGATGAAGCGGCGGCCCAGCTCCGCGTCGCCCGCCATCGGTTCGGCGCGCAGCAGCGCCTGGCTCTCCCACGCCAGCGACCAGCGCCGGTAGTACGCGGCGTAGGAGGCGAGCGTACGGACCATCGGTCCGCTCTTGCCCTCCGGCCGCAGGTCCGCGTCGATCAGCAACGGCGGGTCGGAGGTGGGGACCTGGAGCAGCCTGCGCATCTCGGCGACGACGGCGTTCGCGGCCTGGGCGGCCTCGTGCTCGCTCACGCCGTCGCGCGGCTCGTGGACGAAGAGGACGTCCGCGTCGGAGCCGTACCCGAGTTCGTGCCCGCCGAAGCGGCCCATCCCGATGACCGCGAACCGGGTGGGCAGGGTGTCGCCCCACTGGTCGCGGACGACGGCGCGCAGGGCCGCCGCGAGCGTGGCCGCGTTGAGGTCGGTGACCGCGTTGCCGACCCGGTCGACGAGGGCGCCCGGGTCCTCCTCGGCCGGGGACTCCTCCGTACCGTACGAGCCGATCAGGTCGGCCGCCGCCGTACGGAACAGCTCCCGCCTGCGGACGCCGCGCGCGAAGGTGACGGCGCCCTCGGCGGTCTCCGCGCGGCCGACCGCCGCGAGGACCTCCTGTTCGAGGTGGTCGCGGCCGCGCGGGGTCAGCCCGCCCGGGTCGCCGAGGATGGCGACGGCCTCGGGGGCGCGCAGCAGCAGATCGGGGGCGAGCCGCCCGGCGGACAGGACGCGGGCGAGGTTCTCGGCGGCGGCGCCCTCGTCCCGTAGCAGCCGCAGGTACCAGGGGGTCTTGCCGAGGGCGTCCGAGACCTTGCGGAAGCCGAGCAGTCCGGCGTCGGGGTCGGCGGAGTCCGCGAACCAGCCGAGCAGCACCGGCAGCAGCGTCCGCTGGATGGCGGCCTTGCGGCTCACCCCGGAGGACAGCGCCTCCAGATGGCGGAGCGCGGCGACCGGGTCCGCGTAGCCGAGCGCTTCGAGCCGCTGCCCGGCCGCCCTCGGCGAGAGCCGGATCTCGCCGGGCGCGAGCTGGGCGACCGCGTCGAGCAGCGGCCGGTAGAAGAGCTTCTCGTGCAGCCGGCGGACGGCCGAGGCGTGCCGCCGCCAGGCCCGGTCGAGTTCGGCGACGGGGTCGCCGCGCAGCCCGAGCGAGCGGCCGAGGCGGCGCAGGTCGGCCTCGTCCTCGGGGACGAGATGGGTGCGGCGCAGCCGGTAGAGCTGGATGCGGTGCTCCATGGCGCGCAGGAAGCGGTACGCCTCGTCGAGCTGGGCGGCGTCCGTGCGGCCCACGTAGCCGCCGGCCGCGAGCGCGTCGAGCGCTTCGAGCGTGGAGCCGCCGCGCAGCGAGGCGTCGCTGCGGCCGTGCACCAACTGGAGGAGCTGTACGGCGAATTCGACGTCCCGCAGCCCGCCGGGGCCGAGCTTGAGTTCGCGTTCGGCCTGGCCGGCGGGGATGTTGTCGATGACGCGGCGGCGCATCTTCTGCACGTCGGGGACGAAGTGGTCGCGTTCGGACGCCTGCCAGACCAGCGGGGAGACGGCGTCGATGTACTCGGCGCCGAGGACCGGATCCCCGGCGACGGGGCGGGCCTTGAGGAGCGCCTGGAACTCCCAGGTCTTCGCCCAGCGCTGGTAGTAGGCGAGATGGCTGCTGAGGGTCCGTACGAGCGGTCCGTTGCGCCCTTCGGGGCGGAGGTTGGCGTCGACGGGCCAGATCGTTCCCTCGGCGGTGGATTCGGAGCAGATCCGCATGAGGTGGGAGGCGAGGCGGGTGGCGGCCTGCACGGCGCTCTTCGTCCCGTCGGCCTCGTCGGCGCCCAGCGGGGGTTCGCCGACGAAGATGACGTCCACGTCGGAGACGTAGTTCAGCTCGTGGCCGCCGCACTTGCCCATGGCGATGACCGCGAGCCGGCAGGCGGCGGCGTCCTCGGGCGCGGCGGCCTTGGCGATCGCGAGGGCGGCGCGGAGGGTCGCCGTCGCCAGGTCCGCGAGTTCGGCGGCGATCTGGGCGACGTCGGCGGTGCCGCAGACGTCCCTGGCCGCGATGGCCAGCAGGGAGCGGCGGTAGGCGATCCGCAGCGAGACGGAGTCCTTCGCCTCGGCGAGGCCGTGCTCGAACTCCTCGACGCCGGGGTGCAGGTCCGCCAGTTCGTAGGTGACGAGGACCTGCCAGTCCTCGGGGTGCCTGGCGAGATGGTCGCCGAGCGCCTCGGAGGCGCCGAGCACCCCGAGCAGCCGGTCCCGCAGGGGCTTCGCGGCGATCACGGTGTCGAGCAGGACCCGCCGGTCCTCCGGCTCGGCCGCCTCGGCCACCCGGACCAGTCCGCGCAGCGCGAGATCCGGGTCGGCGGTCTGGCCGAGCGCGTCGAGCAGCAGCGGGGCGGAGCGTACGGGCGCCATCTCCGGGGCGTCGAGCAGCCGCTCGGCGGCGGAGGGGTCGGTGAAGCCGTGCCGCAGCAGTCGGGTGAACGTACTGCTCCTGCGTCCCGGCATGGTCATGTCGCCGTCTCCTGTCAGCTCGGCATCCGCCCGATCGGCCAACCGGGGCCGGGCCCGGCCGGTTCCCTCCCGGCCGGGTCCGGTCCCGGTGGCTGCGATCCCGGAGATCGAGCCTAGTCGCAGATGGTGGCGGAGGACCGCCGCCGGTCCGGTCGCGGCCACGCACCCGGTATCCGGTGCGCGCCGGCCGATGAGTTCCGGCGCCGCGCACGGTCCCCATCCCGGAAACCCTCCCGGTCGCGGCACCCGAAAGGACCCCGGATCATGACACGCATGGAACCGACCACCGAAGTGGACCCGCGCTACGGCGAGCCGCGGGCCCCCGCCACCGCATGGGCGGAGGCCGTCGCACTGCTGGCCCGGGCGGAGGTCTTCTGGCTGACGACCGTACGGCCCGGGGGCCGGCCGCATGTCACCCCGCTGCTCGGGGTCTGGGCGGACGGCGCGCTCCACTTCTGTACGGGAGCGGAGGAGCGGAAGTCGAGAAACCTGGCCGCGAACTCGGAGGTGGCCCTGACCACCGGTGTGAACACGCTCCGCGAGGGCCTCGACCTGGTCGTGGAGGGCACGGCGGTCCGGGTGGCGGACGAGGCGAGGCTGACGGCGCTGGCGCGCGCCTGGGAGGCCAAGTACGGCACCGACTGGCACTTCGACGTACGGGACGGGGCCTTCGCGGGCGACGCGGGCAACATCGCCCAGGTGTACGCGGTCGCGCCGCGTACGGTCTTCGGCTTCGGCAAGTCCCCGTACAGCCAGACCCGGTGGCGTTTCTGACCCCGCGCGCGAGCCGGGCCGGACGGCGCCGGGCCGGCAGACGGCTGCTTCGTCCTGCGCGGCTTGGCCTTCTTCTGTCGCCATGTCCGGTCAACCCCTCACCTTGCCGGGAGAGAACGCGGACCGAGCCTCTTCCGGAGTCACAGGCCGGCAGCGGTGAGAATGAGATACATCTGGGTCGGAGCAAGCGCGGAGTTGGCTGCGGCTTTGTCGGCGACCTGGGGGTCCGGGTCCGACAGCAACTGCTCCAGCAGCGCGTCCGTGACGTTGGGGTGACGTGCGACCCCGGCGCGCAGGAAGGACTCGGCAGCCGCTGCGAGTGCCTGAAGGGATGTCACGGGGAGTTCCGGGTCCTGCAGGGCGAGATAGCGCACGTTCGGGCTGGGTTCGTCGACGAACGTGCGCAGCGCCCGACGGGGGAAGTTGGGGTGGTCGACGAGTAGCGGTCGGATGTGGAATACGTCGCCGTGGGCGCGGACCAGCTTTTCCAGGACTTCCGGCGGTGTGTCCGGCCGACGGGCGGCAGCACGGCGGACCGCGAGTTCCGGGTCGTTGTCCAGCCGGCGCCAAGCCTCTTCGGGTAGGTCGTCGCAGGAAGCCAGTACGCGTCGGAATATCGTGTGCCGGCAGTCCAGGTAACTCATCCGCTCGTCGAGGGGCGCTTCGCGCAGCCAGTCCGGTTCGGCGAAGTTCCAGTCCAGAGCCACCGCGGCGTCGAGGCTTCCGTTCGCGCGCTCGGCTTCTACGAGCGCGAACAATCGGTCCCGGGTGGCGGCGTCCACATGGCGGCTCTGCGCCACCGCGACCCGCACGACGGGGTCGTCGATGTCCAGTAACCGGGCAATCATCTCCGCCGACAGATGAGGGTTCCCGGCGACAGCCTGATGGACCTCCTCCTCGGCGGGCTGCATGAGCTGCGCGAACTGCTCCGACGTGAGCGGGACGTAGCGCGCCACGTTGGCGCGCACGGCAGGATCGGCAAGGCACCGTTCCCTCCACTCGGGCGGGACACCCGGTTGCCTGTCCTCGGTGGCGGCGGCACGAACCCGCGGATCCGGGTCGGCGAGCAGTCCCACCTGCACGGCGGGAGGCCGGTCGTACCAGGCTCGCGCGACCGAGGCACGCAGGCTCGGACTTGGCGCGCCGACGAGAGCCGTCCGAGGCTGACCGTAGGCTTCCTCCAGATCGTCGATGCCGATCGTCACCTCGCGGTCCACCATGTCGCGAACAAAGTCTCTGTACGCGTCACGGATCGCCGGATCGGGATACTCGGCGATCCTTCGGTGCATCTCCGGGGAGATCCGGTCCCCGTGAAGGCGCACGGCGGTGATGTCGTCGCCGTGCGTCAGCAGAGCCTCGACAACAGCGTCCTCCAGCCGTCCGCCACGCAGCGACAGCCCGGCTCGGCCCGCCTTGTGTGTGGCCAGGCGTACCAGGACGTCCTGAGGGGCTGTTGGATTCCGCCCCAGGCCGGACAACTGGGGGTAATCGAGGCTTGTCATGCCGCCAACCTAGTCGGGCCGCCGCACGTCGGTCGTCCATCGGCCCTCGGTCCGGACAGGCCGGAGGACTGTCCGGACCCAAAGCCATGGATCCCGTCCGACTCGGCGGGCACGCCCTGCCCCCACAGACGGCCCCGGGTGATCGAGACGACGTCGGGCCCGCACCGTGACGGTGCGGGCCCGACGTGCCGTTCATGCGGAAAACAGCCGCTGACCTGCGGCTACAGCACGGGCAGGTTCTTCTTCAGCTCGAAGGCGGTGACCTCGGAGCGGTACTCCTCCCACTCCTGCTTCTTGTTGCGGAGGAAGAAGTCGAAGACGTGCTCCCCCAGCGTCTCCGCCACCAGTTCGCTGCGCTCCATCAGGGAGATCGCCTCGCCCAGGTTCTGCGGCAGCGGCTCGATGCCCATCGCGCGGCGCTCGGCGTCGGAGAGCGCCCAGACGTCGTCGTCGGCGCCCGCCGGGAGTTCGTACCCCTCCTCGATGCCCTTGAGGCCGGCGGCGAGCAGCACCGCGTACGTCAGGTAGGGGTTGGCCCCCGAGTCGATGGAGCGGACCTCGACCCGGGCGGAGCCCGTCTTGCCGGGCTTGTACATCGGGACCCGGATCAGCGCCGAGCGGTTGTTGTGGCCCCAGCAGATGTACGAGGGGGCCTCGCCGCCCGAGCCCGCGGTGCGGGTGGAGCCGCCCCAGATGCGCTTGTAGGAGTTGACCCACTGGTTGGTGACGGCCGAGATCTCCGCGGCGTGCTTGAGCAGCCCGGCGATGAAGGAGCGGCCGACCTTGGAGAGCTGGTACTCGGCGCCCGACTCGTAGAACGCGTTCCGGTCGCCCTCGAAGAGGGAGAGGTGGGTGTGCATGCCCGAGCCCGGGTACTCCGAGAACGGCTTCGGCATGAACGTCGCCTGCACGCCCTGCTCCAGCGCGACCTGCTTCATGACCAGGCGGAACGTCATGATGTTGTCCGCCGTGGAGAGCGCGTCCGCGTACCGCAGGTCGATCTCCTGCTGGCCGGGGGCGCCCTCGTGGTGGCTGAACTCCACCGAGATGCCCATGGACTCCAGCATCGTGATCGCCTGGCGGCGGAAGTCCATGCCCACGTTCTGCGGGGTGTGGTCGAAGTAGCCGGAGCTGTCGGCCGGGATGGGCCGGGTGCCGTCGACCGGCTTGTCCTTCAGGAGGAAGAACTCGATCTCGGGGTGGGTGTAGAAGGTGAACCCCAGATCCGAGGTCTTGGCGAGCATGCGCTTGAGGACGTAGCGCGGGTCCGCGAAGGACGGCGAGCCGTCCGGCATGAGGATGTCGCAGAACATCCGGGCCGTGCCCGGGGCCTCGGCGCGCCAGGGGAGGATCTGGAAGGTGCCCGGATCGGGCTTGGCGATCATGTCGGACTCGTAGACGCGGGCGAAGCCCTCGATCGCGGATCCGTCGAAGCCCATGCCCTCGTCGAAGGCCTGCTCCAGCTCCGCGGGCGCGACCGCGACGGACTTCAGGAAACCGAGCACATCGGTGAACCAGAGCCGCACGAAGCGGATGTCGCGCTCCTCCAGCGTACGGAGCACGAATTCCTGCTGCTTATCCATAATCCTACCCATCCTTGCTGGTCAGGCCACCTGCTCCCATGTCGCGGGGCACGTTGGGGCACACGAGCATCCCACCACACGATTTCCGGCGCGTTGCGAACCCCCGTCCAACGCTCCGCGTCGTGCGCGTGTACGGGTACCCGCCCATAGTGCCTGCCCAGGTGGTGCCCATGAAACAGGTGACGGCAATCCCAGTGAGGAAGATCGATTCCGCGTCGTCAGCGGGTGGGAGTGTCGGACCAGCCCAGCGGGTACGGCTCCCCCTCGTCACCGGGTACGGAGGGCTCCCCGCCCGCCTCCGTGAACGCGGTCAGCGCCCCGACCAGGGACGAACGCTGTTCGGGGGTGAGTCGCTCGACGATCGCCGAGATCTCCCGGTGGCGTACGGCCGTGACGCGCTCGACCAGGGAGTGGCCCTCCGGGGTGAGCCGCAGCACCGTCTCCCGGCGGTTGCCGGGGTTGCTCTCCCGGGTCGCCAGGCCGGCCGCGATCAGCCGGTCGAGCATGCGCATGGCGGTGGACGGGTTCACCCCGAGCCGGTCGGCGACCGATACGAGCTTGGCGTCACCGTGCGTGGAGAGCACCACGAGAAGCCGGAACTGGGGCAGCGTGACCCGCTCCCCCATGGTGGCGAGGGAACGGGCGGAGATGGCGACGAGCAGCCGGGACGCGGTCAGCACCGCGTGCGTCACCGCGTCGACATCGGCAGGAGGCTGCTCCGCCCTGCCCTTCTGTTCGGCCATGCCTCTTTGTATCGTGCCGGTGACCGGATGAGCGGGACCGTTTCATACCGTATCGACGGCGGTACAAGGCCAGGACACAGCGACCGGCCGGGCCCTGCGGCGCCCTCGTGGCAGCCGCACTGCTGCTCCGGGCCGTCACGCACTACGATCTGGCCCCATGGGGGGACAGCCGCGCGGCCGCATCGGCCACATACGCACCACGCGTCCCACGGCCTTGCTGAGCGCCGTGGCGACGCTGCTGGCCGCGCTCTTCGTCTGTCTGGGCACCGACCCGGGCGGGCCGCCCGCCCACCACCGGGACGCGGTCGCCACCGCCGTGGCCGGCCCCTCGCCGGCCGGCGCGGCCGAACCGCCGCGCGCCGGGGACTCCCAGTACGTCTGCCCGTACCGCCACGGCGACTGCGGGCTCTTCCCGCACCTGAGCGCGGCCGTGCTCACCGTGCCGCCGCCCGCCGCGGAGCCCGTCGTCGGCGCCCAGCACCCGTACCTCGAACCGCCGCGCCCCACCGGCCGGGCGCCCCGTTCCGGAGCGCTCGCCCGCGCGCCGGACCTTCACGTCCTTCAAGTACTGCGGACGTAGCCGGGCCAGGGCCCCGCACCGTGTTCCACGCTCCGCGTTCAGCGTTCAACATTCAGCGTTCTCCTCGTTCGTGCAGCGTTTTCCGCGATCCGCAGTCATCCCCCAGAAGGACGAAAACATCATGGGTTCCAAGTCCCAGTCAGCCGACCGCAAGGCCCGAATAGAGGCGATGCGCCGTGCCGAGCGGGCCCGCGAGCGGCGCAGCCGCATCATCACGATCACGGTGAGCGCCGTCGTGGTGGTCGGTCTCGTCGGCTTCGGCGCGTACGCGCTCAACAAGGAGTCCGACAAGAAGGAGGCGGAGAAGGCCGCCGCCGCGGCCCCCGTCAAGGAAGAGAAGTCCTGGGACGCCAAGAAGCTGGGCCGCAACCATGTCACCGAGGCGGTGAAGTACCCGATGACGCCGCCGGTGGGCGGTGACCACAACCAGGCCTGGATGAACTGCGACGGTGACGTCTACGAGGAGGCGATCCCCGACGTCAACGCGGTGCACTCGCTGGAGCACGGCGCGGTCTGGGTCACGTACAACGACAAGGCGTCGGACGACGACGTGAAGACGCTCGCCGACAAGGTCGGCAAGACCCCGTACACCATGTTGAGCCCGGTCAAGGACCAGGACGGCACGATCATGCTCAGCGCCTGGGGCAAGCAGGTCACGGTGGACAGCGCGTCGGACTCGCGCGTCGGCCAGTTCCTCACCAAGTACGTGCAGGGCGAGCAGACGCCCGAGCCGGGCGCCGCCTGCACGGGTGGAATGGGCGCACAGTGAGCGGCGCGGACGACGCCCCCAGGCGGTCCCTGACCCGTACGCAGTGGGTGGCGATCACCGCCGTCGTACTGGCGCTGGTCTTCGCCGGTACGGCCACGGTCGCCTCCGCCGCGCGGGACGACGGCACGGCGCCGGCCTCCCGTACGCCGTCGTCGGAGTCCGCGGACGCGGGCTTCGCCCGGGACATGGCCGTCCACCACCAGCAGGCCGTGGAGATGTCCTTCATCGTGCGGGACAGCACGGACGACGAGGAGGTGCGCCGGCTGGCGTACGACATCGCCAACACCCAGGCGAACCAGCGCGGCATGCTGCTGGGGTGGCTGGACATGTGGGGGCTGCCCAAGGTGGAGGCCGGTACGGAGCCCATGGCGTGGATGCACGGCGCGGGGGATGCCGAGGGCATGGAGGACATGGAGGGCATGGATCACGGGGACCAGGGGGGCCATGAGGCCCGCGACGGTTCGCTGATGCCGGGCATGGCCACGAAGACGGAGCTGGACCAGCTCCGCACGGCCCGTGGCAAGGCGGCCGAGGTCCTCTACCTCCAGCTCATGACCGACCACCACAAGGGCGGCGTCTCCATGGCGGAGGGCTGCGTCCAGCTCTGCTCCAACGGTACGGAGAAGAGCCTGGCGGAGGGGATGGTCGCGGCGCAGCAGTCGGAGCTGTCCCTGATGGCGGACCTGCTCGCGGCACGCGGCGCCAAGGCGCGCTCCTGAGGTGAGCGCGTACCGCGCCCGCTCCCGCGTCACACCACTGTCGGGCCGTACCGCCCGACAGTGGGTGGCGGGGGCGGGCGCGTGGCGGGGCTCCCCCGTTCGGGTGCTTGCGGTCGCGTCCCCCGAACGGACGCACCAAAATGGTGGTGGCTCGGGACGGACGGCGACAGCACCGCACTCAGGAGCAGGAGGCTGAGCAACCATGACCACAGCCAAGGACATCATGCATTCCGGCGCCCGGTGGATCCCGGCGCACGAGACCCTCGACCGCGCGGCGCAGCTCATGCGTGAGCTGGACGTCGGCGCGCTGCCCATCGCCGACTCCGAGGAACGTCTGACGGGCATCCTCACGGACCGGGACATCGTCGTCGGCTGTGTGGCGCGCGGCCATGACCCGGCGCAGACGACGGCGGGCGAGATGGCGCACGGCACGCCGCGGTGGATCGACTCGGACGCGGATGTGGAGGAGGTCCTGCAGGAGATGCAGAGCCACCGGATCCGCCGGCTCCCGGTGATCGAGGACAAGCGTCTCGTCGGGATGATCAGCGAGGCCGATCTGGCGCGGCACCTCACCGAGATCCAGATCGCCGCCTGGGCGGAACAGGTCTACGCGGGCCGCTGACCACGGGACCAAGGCCGGTCCGGCACAGAACGCCGTCCGCCGGGGAGTGGTCCGCCCCACACCCGCGGCCCAGCACATCGCGTCAGTCAGACGATTACACTGGGCGGCGTGCCTCAACTACGTCTCGCCCTGAATCAGATCGACTCGACCGTCGGTGATCTCGCCGCGAACGCCGAGGCGATCGTGCACTGGACCCGGCACGCCGCCGAGCAGGGAGCGCATCTCATCGCGTTCCCCGAGATGGCGCTGACCGGCTACCCCGTCGAGGACCTGGCCCTGCGGCCGTCCTTCGTCGAGGCCTCCCGGGCCGCCGTGCGCGCGCTCGCCGCCCGGCTCGACGAGGAGGGCTTCGGGGAGCTGCCCGTCGTCGTCGGCTATCTCGACCGCTCCGAGTCGGCCCAGCCGCGGTTCGGGCAGCCCGCGGGCGCCCCGCGCAACGCCGCCGCCGTGCTGCACCGTGGCGAGGTGGTGCTCAACTTCGCCAAGCACCACCTGCCGAACTACGGCGTCTTCGACGAGTTCCGGTACTTCGTACGGGGCAACACGATGCCCGTCCTGCGGGTGCACGGCGTGGATGTCGCGCTCGCCATCTGCGAGGACCTCTGGCAGGAGGGCGGGCGCGTGCCGGCCGCCCGCGCCGCCGGGGCCGGGCTGCTGCTGTCGATCAACGCCTCGCCGTACGAGCGCGAGAAGGACGACAGCCGCCTGGAGCTGGTCCGCAAGCGCGCCCAGGAGGCGGGCTGCACGACCGCGTACCTCGCGATGATCGGCGGCCAGGACGAGCTGGTCTTCGACGGCGACTCGATCGTGGTCGACAAGGACGGCGAGGTCGTGGCGCGCGCGCCGCAGTTCGCCGAGGGCTCGGTCGTCCTGGACCTCGATCTGCCCGCCGCTTCTCCGGAGCCGGTGGAGGGCGTCGTCGACGACGGGCTGCGGATCGACCGGGTCGTCCTCTCCGAGGACCCGCTGCCGGCGTACGAGCCGGAGCTGACCGGCGGTTACGCGGACCGGCTCGACGACGACGAGGAGGTGTACTCGGCGCTGGTCGTGGGGCTGCGCGCGTACGCCGCCAAGAACGGTTTCCGCTCCGTCCTGATCGGGCTCTCCGGCGGGATCGACTCGGCGCTGGTGGCCGCCATCGCGTGCGACGCGCTCGGCGCGCAGCACGTGTACGGGGTCTCCATGCCGTCCAAGTACTCCTCGGACCACTCCAAGGGCGACGCGGCCGAGCTGGCGCGCCGTACCGGACTCAACTTCCGTACGCACCCGATCGAGCCGATGTTCGACGCGTACATGGGGTCGCTCGGGCTCACCGGGCTCGCGGAGGAGAACCTCCAGGCGCGGCTGCGCGGCACGATGCTGATGGCCCTCTCCAACCAGGAGGGGCAGATCGTGCTCGCGCCGGGCAACAAGTCCGAGCTGGCGGTGGGGTACTCGACGCTGTACGGGGACGCCGTCGGCGCGTACGGCCCGATCAAGGACGTCTACAAGACGTCGGTCTTCCGGCTCGCCCGGTGGCGCAACCGCGCCGCCGAGGAGCGCGGCCAGACCCCGCCGATCCCCGAGGCGTCCATCTCGAAGCCGCCCAGCGCCGAGCTCCGCCCCGGCCAGGTCGACACGGACTCGCTGCCCGACTACGACGTGCTGGACCGGATCCTGGAGCTGTACGTCGACCGCGACCAGGGCATGGACGCGATCGTGGCGGCGGGCTTCGACCCGGAGATGGTGGCGAAGACGCTGCGGATGGTGGACACGGCGGAGTACAAGCGGCGCCAGTACCCGCCGGGCACCAAGATCTCGGCGAAGGGCTTCGGCAAGGACCGGCGCCTGCCGATCACCAACCACTGGCGCGAGCGGGTCTGACCGCGCGCCGGGCCCCCGGCACGGGGCCCGGCGCCCGGCGCCCGGCGCCCGGCGAGCAGGGTGCACTGCAACCCGGTGAGCGGGACGTATCGCACGTACGCTTTCCGAGTCCAGGTGACACTGGTTGCGTGATTATCGAACGCGCGTATGCCCATCTCCCCCCGTACGACGCGGAAACCTGGCCTTGGACGGTGCCCTGCGTCCGACAACTGCTCGACGAAGGGCTGCGGTTCACCACACCGGTGACCTTTCTGGTCGGCGAGAACGGCTCGGGGAAGTCGACCCTGGTCGAGGCGCTGGCGGAGGGGTTCGGCCTGGACTCCTACGGTGGCTCCCACGACTGGCGCTACGCTTCCCCGCGCGGCAAGTCGCCCCTCGGCGAGCGGATGAAATTCGACGCCGCCTCGGGGCGCGGGCGCCGTATGGTCGCCAGCTGGTCAGCCCGCAAGGGCTTCTTCCTGCGGGCCGAGACCGCGCTGGACGCCCTGGGCAGGGAGGGGTTCTCGCCGGACCATGTCAGCCATGGTGAGGGCTTCCTCGCGGCGTTCCGCGGGAAGTTCCTGCACGCCGGGCTCTATGTTCTCGACGAGCCGGAGGCAGCGCTCTCCTTCTCTTCGTGCCTCGAACTGATCGGGCACATCGACCGGTTGGCCAAGGAGGGCGGCCAGGTCATTTGTGCCACGCACTCCCCGTTACTGACCGCACTGCCGGGCGCGGACATCATCGAGGTCGGCAAGCACGGTATGCGGAGGGTCGCCTGGCGGGAGCTCGGCGTCGTGGATCACTGGCGCCGCTATCTCGCCGACCCGCACACCTATCTGCGGCACATCGTCGAACCGTAGGTGGTTTCCCCCTCAGCCCTCAACCCTCAGCCCAGACGCTCCGGCGCCCCGGTCAGCGGCGTTCCGGCCCCGCCGCGGTCCCTGCCCGCTCGGCCGCCTTGGCCGGCGTGCCGCCCGAGCCGCCCGAGGCGACGACGCGGGAGGCCTCGGGCGCCGCGTCGAGGCCGCCCCGGTCGCCCCGGTCGAGGAGCCCCGCCGTGACCGCGACCGCCAGGCCGAGGACCGTGAGGACGGCGCCGACCAGCGTGGGGGACATCCAGCCCCAGCCCGCGGTGATCGCCAGGCCGCCGAGCCACGCGCCGCCCGCGTTGGCGAGGTTGAACGCCGAGTGGTTCGAGGCCGAGGCGAGCGTGGGGGCGTGCCTGGCCTTCCGCATGACCAGCATCTGGAGCGGCGTGGTCGTCATGAAGCCGACCGCGCCCAGGACGACGACGGTCACCAGCGCCGCCCACTGCACGTGCACCGTGAAGCGGAACGCGACCAGGACCAGGGCGAGGGTGGCGAGCGACCCGTACAGCGTGGGGCGCAGCGCCCGGTCGGTCAGCGGCCCGGCCGCCAGCGCGCCGAGCGTCATGCCGATGCCGAAGAGGGCGAGGACGAGGGTGACGGAGGACTCCCCGAAGCCCATGACCTCGGTCGTCATCGACGCGAGGTAGGAGTAGACGGCGAAGACGCCGCCGAAGCCGAGGACGGCGGTGGCGAGGCCGAGCAGCACCTGCCGGTTGCCGAGGGCGCGCACCTCGCGGCGCACGTCCTGCTGGGCGTCCACGGGTACGTACGGTACGAGCCGGGCCAGTGCGGCGAGCGCGACCAGGCCGATGACGGTGACCACCAGGAAGGTGGCGCGCCAGCCGAGGTGCTGGCCGAGCAGGGTGGCGGCGGGGACGCCGACGATGTTCGCGACGGTCAGGCCGAGGAACATGGTGGCCACGGCGCGCGCCTGCCGGCCCTCCCGGACCAGCCGGGCGGCGACGACCGCGCCGACGCCGAAGAACGCGCCGTGCGGCAGCCCCGCGAGGACCCGGCCCGCCAGCAGCCAGCCGAAGCCGGGGGCGAGCGCGGAGGCGAGGTTGCCGACGATGAAGAGGCCCATCAGCAGCAGGAGCATCCGCTTGCGCGGGATGCGGGAGCCGACGGCGGTGAGCAGCGGGGCGCCGATGACGACGCCGATCGCGTACGCGGAGACGAGATAGCCGGCGGTGGGCACGGACGTTCCCAGATCGTCCGCGACATTGGGCAGCAGGCCCATCATGACGAACTCGGTGGTACCGATGCCGAAGGCGCTCACGGCGAGGGCGAGCAGAGCCAGGGGCATGACAGAGACAGCCTTTCCACGGGGGCAGAGCCACAGGGGGCGCACGAGCCACGGGGGCACGGGTCCGCAGGGGCCGTATTGGTTAGTACCCCTGCGGAACAAAGTCTCTCAGGTCATGTATTCCGGCAGATGAACGCCGTATTGCGTGCGGTGCATCACTCGGCGCCGGACGCTGAGCGCCGGACCCGCCCGGTGCTCAGTGCCGGGAGGGGGCACAGAACACCTAGCGCAGGTCGACCCGGGCGGCGAGCGGCAGATGGTCGCTGCCCGTCCTGGGCAGCGACCACGACGAGGTCGGTTCGACGCCCCTGACCATGATCTGGTCGATCCTGGCCAGCGGGAACGAGGCGGGCCAGGAGAAGCCGTACCCGTCGCCCGCCGCGCCCTGGGTCGAGCGCATCTGGGCGGTGACGGCCTTGAGGGCGCGGTCGTTCATCGTGCCGTTGAGGTCGCCGAGGAGGATGACCCGCTCCAGCGGCTCGTCGTCGATGGCCTCGCCCAGCGCGTCGGCGCTCTTGTCGCGCTGGTTGGCGGTGAATCCGGCGTGCAGCTTGACCCGTACGGACGGCAGGTGCGCCACGTAGACGGCGACCGGGCCCTGCGGGGTGGCGACGGTGGAGCGCATCGCACGGACCCAGCCCAGCCGGATGTCGACCGGTTTGGTGGCGCTCAGCGGGTACTTGCTCCAGAGCCCGACGGTGCCCTGTACCGAGTGGTACTTGTACGTTCCCGCCAGCCCCTTCTCGTACGTCTCGACGGCGCCGGCCTTCAGCTCCTCCAGCGCGATGACGTCCGCGCCCGACTCCGCCAGGTCGGCGGCGGTGCCCTCCGGATCGGGGTTGTCCGCGTTGACGTTGTGGGTGGCGACCATGAGGTCACCGCCGCCGCCCGCCTTGTCGGTGATGAGGCCGCCGAAGAGGTTGAGCCAGACGATGGCGGGCAGCAGCAGGGCGATCAGGGCGGTGGCGGAGCGGCGTACGAGACCGAGGACGAGGACCAGCGGAACGACCAGCCCCAGCCAGGGCAGGAAGGTCTCGGCGAGGCTGCCCAGGTTGCCGATGGTGTTGGGGATCTGCGCGTGAAGGATCATCAGGAAGGCGGTCAGCAGGGCGAGAAGCGCGAGGATGATGCCGCGCCGCCAGATGCCGGGATCCCGGCGCAGGCGGTCCAGCAGGCCCCTGGCGCGGGATCGGGATGGGGGCCGGTGCTCCTCGTTGTCCGTCGTCACCGACTGCGCCGTGTACTCCTGCGTCATGTCCGCCCTCACTGCATTGCCCGTGCACGCCCGCCCCTGACCCAGGGCCTGTTCCGTGCTTCCCCACGGCGTCCACGGGAAAGCTCGGAACAGACCCTAGGCGATGGACGGGCCCTTTCTCCGCCGTCCCCCGACGGCCGTACGAGGACGGTGACGAACGGGCCGCTCCGGCGGGTTCCGATCACGGACGAATGACCGGGGGTTGTGACAGAACGCTCATGCAGGAGGGCGGCGAAAACGGGCGGCCCCGGGGCCACGAACGGATGTGACAGGTCTCACGGCCCGGGCGTTTCGCGGCCGGGGGCCGGCTGCGGATGGGGGCCGACCCCCTGGAGCGCCACTCCGATGATCTGCTCGGCCAGGTCGTCGGGGAGCGGCGCGGTGGGACGGTGGATGGTGCGCATCAGCATCGACCCGACGAGCAGGTCGTTGATGAGCTCCGGGTCCAGGTCGGCGCGGAGTTCCCCGGCCTCGATCCCCCGCCGGATCACGGCCAGCGGTTCCAGGTTCTGCTCCGGTGGGGTGGGTGGAAGATTGGACTGGGTGGTGACTTCTGGTCCGGCGGTTCGTTGTCCTGTTCGACAGGGGAAGGCCGGTGCCGGGGCGGAGGGGGTGGGGTGGATGGCGGTGCTTCGGGCGTTGGCCGCGCCGTTCGTCGTGCCCGGTCCTGCGGGTGTCGCGGTGCGTACCCGGCTGCGGTTGTCGGCTGTCGAGGAGCGGGTGCTGGGTGAGGTGGGTGGGTGGCTGGGGTCGTTGACGTCGGAAGATCTGGCGGTCCGCTGCCGTGACGGCCTGGACCACGACGCGGAACACTGGGCGGCACGTAAGCGGGCATTAACCGGCCGGTCGTCGTCGCGATGGGCCGGGAGCATCACCAAAGCCACCCATGACCAGTGGGCACTGGCCCGCCGGGGCCTGGCCGCACACATCCATAGCCTGGAGGCGGGGATCGCGACGGTCCGTCACCGCCTGTCCCTGCCGGTCGGCGAGAAGGGTACGAGGCGTGCGCCGGGTGGGTACCGCTCCCGGCGTGAGTGGCATGCCAAGTCGCGGCGTCTGACGGTGCTGGAGGCGCGGCACGCGCGGGCGGTGGCGGACTGGCGTGCGGGGCGGGTGCGGGTCGTACGGGGCGGCAGGCGTCTGGCGAACGCCCGCCACCATCTCCCGGAGGCGCGGCTGACCGAGGGGCAGTGGCGGCGTCGGTGGGTGGCGGCGCGCCTGTTCCTGTCGGCGGACGGTGAGTCGGGCAAGCGGTACGGCAACGAGACCATCCGCATCACCCCCGAAGGACAGCTCTCCCTCAAACTCCCCGCACCCCTGGCCCACCTCGCCAACGCCCCGCACGGCCGGTTCGTCCTTGAGCGGCCGGTGGTGTTTCCGTACCGGGGTGGGGAGTGGACGGACCGGGTCGCCGGGAACCGGGCCGTCGCCTACACCCTGCACCACGACACCGACCGCGACCGCTGGTACGTGACAGCGGCGTGGCAGCGCAAAGCCGCACCGGTCCTGCCCCTGGGGGCGGCGCTGGCGGCGGGCTGTGTCGGGGTGGACATGAACGACGACCACCTCGCCGCCTGGCACCTCGATGTCCACGGCAGCCCGGTCGGTGAGCCTCACCGCTTCCCCTACGACCTGACCGGCACCGCCCAGCACCGGGACGCGCAGATCCGCCACGCGCTCACCCGCCTCCTGCACTTCGCCCGCCAGTGCGGGGTGAAGGCGATCGCGGTCGAGGACCTCGACTTCGAACGGGAGAAGACCCGCGAGAAACACGGCCGGCGGAAACGCTTCCGGCGGCTGGTCTCCCGGTTTCCCACCAGCAGGCTCCGGGCCCGGCTGGTGTCCATGGCCGCCGAGCACGACCTCACGATCGTCGCGGTCGACCCCGCCTACACCTCCCGATGGGGCGCCCAGCACTGGCGCAAACCACTGACCACCCCCCGACGCAGGACCACCCGGCACGATGCGGCGAGCATTGCGATCGGACGGCGCGCCCAGGGACATCCGGTCCGACGACGGACGGCACCGCCCCGTGCACACCAGAGCGATGCGCACGGGCATCGGACCGCCCAGGCCCCACCGGACATCCCCGGGCGTGAGGAACCCCGCCCCCGTATACCCGGACCACGGACACGATCCGCGCCACCCGGACACGGAGCGAACGCGGGCAACCAGAACGCCCAACACCGTTCGGGACGTTCGGCTGAACACACACACTCACGTTCAGTCTTTAGGAACGGTGGCTCTTCATCTCCACGATGACGTTGCTCAAGATCACGGAGGAGCGCTGTGTGACCCCGCACCGGCGCGTCGGCTCCCGCAGAAGGTCCAGAGCGAGCGCCTTCTTGCCCTGCCAGCGGCAGTAGCTGGTGGCCTTACCGACACCTGCCACACCGAGGTTCCTTCTTGTGCCAGTGAGCCCGTTGCTCCGGCGCCTGGGGCGCCGGACGGTGTGGACCTGGCGTACAGACTAGACGCGTTTCGATACGAGACCGTCTCGTATTGGTAAGTCTTTACCGAGGTCCCCCGGCGCACGCCCGGCGCCGCGCGCCTCACTCCCGGGACGCCTGCCCCCGGGGCCCCACTTCCCGTGCGGGGCGCGGGATGCCACCATGGAGGCGGTCCGGGGACACCGTCAGGGTGCCTCGAGATGACGAAAGGGCCTTCGGCCATGACTTCTCAACCGGCGCTCTACGGCGGCAAGATCTCCCGCCGTATCACCGTCCACGACATCACCGCCGCCAAGGAGCGCGGTGAGAAGTGGCCCATGCTCACCGCCTACGACGCGATGACCGCCTCGGTCTTCGACGAGGCCGGCATCCCGGTGATGCTCGTCGGCGACTCGATGGGCAACTGCCACCTCGGGTACGACACCACCGTGCCCGTGACCCTCGACGAGATGACGATGCTCTCCGCCGCCGTCGTACGGGGCACCAAGCGCGCCCTGATCGTCGGCGACCTCCCGTTCGGCTCGTACCAGGAAGGCCCCGTGCAGGCGCTGCGCAGCGCCACCCGGCTGGTGAAGGACGCGGGGGTGGGCGCGGTCAAGCTGGAGGGCGGCGAGCGCTCGCACGGCCAGATCGAGCTGCTGGTGCAGGCCGGCATCCCGGTGATGGGGCACATCGGACTCACCCCGCAGTCCGTCAACACCCTGGGCTACCGGGTCCAGGGCCGCGGCGAGGAGGCCGCGCAGCAACTGCTGCGCGACGCGAAGGCCGTGCAGGACGCGGGCGCCTTCGCGGTCGTGCTGGAGCTGGTGCCGGCCGAGATCGCCGCCGAGGTCACGCGCGTCCTGCACATCCCGACGGTCGGCATCGGCGCCGGGGCACAGACGGACGCGCAGGTCCTCGTCTACACCGACATGGCCGGTCTGACGGGCGGCAGGATGCCGCGCTTCACGAAGCAGTACGCGAATCTGCGGCAGACGCTCGGCGACGCGGCGAAGGAGTTCGCCGAGGAGGTCATCGGAGGAACGTTCCCTCAGGAGGAACACACCTTCCACTAGAGCCCCGGGCCGGAGCCCCGGGCCGGGCCGCCCGGTCCGGCCCCGCTCACAAGCCACTGCCCGCACCACGACAGCCCGCCGATCTTCCCCCGTCGGCGGGCTGTCGACTGCCCGGCTCCCGGGATGTCGGCCAGTTATCCACAGGCCGTCGGCGGCTTGTCGGCGGATTGTCGGTGGCGGCTGTTCTGATGGGTGCCATGACGACATACGACAAGAACCCCGGCGGCGGCCGATCGGGCCACGCCGTCGAGGTACGGGGGCTGGTCAAGCAGTACGGCGGACCGCAGGGCACCCGGGCCCTCGACGGCGTCGACCTCGATGTGCGCGAGGGCACCGTCCTCGGTGTGCTCGGGCCCAACGGCGCGGGCAAGACGACCCTGGTCCGCATCCTCTCCACCCTGGTCCAGCCGGACGCCGGCACGGCCGTGGTCGCGGGGTACGACGTGCTGCGCCAGCCCCGCCAGCTGCGCCGCAAGATCGGCCTCACCGGCCAGTACGCCTCGGTCGACGAGAAGCTCTCCGGCTGGGAGAACCTGTACATGATCGGGCGGCTGCTCGATCTCTCCCGCGGGGACGCCCGGCGCCGCGCCGACGAACTGCTGGAGCGCTTCTCGCTCACGGAGGCGGCGAAGAAGGCCGCGATGCAGTACTCCGGCGGCATGCGGCGCCGGCTCGACCTCGCGGCGTCGATGATCGGCCGCCCCTCGGTGCTCTACCTCGACGAGCCGACGACGGGCCTCGACCCCCGTACCCGCAACGAGGTCTGGGACGAGGTGCGGCGGATGGTCGACGAGGGGGCCACCGTCCTGCTCACCACCCAGTACATGGAGGAGGCCGAGCAGCTCGCCGACGAGCTGACGGTCATCGACCGCGGCCGGGTCATCGCCAACGGCGGCGTCGACGAGCTGAAGGCGAAGGTCGGCGGCCGGACGCTCCAGATCAGGCCGGCGGATCCGGCGCAGCTCCCCGCGATGGCGCGGGCGGTCGCCGAGAGCGGCCTCGACGGTCCCGCCGGCGCGCAGGCCGTGGCCGACGAGGGGCTGCTGTACGTACCGATCCTGAGCGACGGTCAGCTGACCGCGGTCATCGGCCTGCTGGCCGATCGCGGCTTCGGCATCGCGCACATAGGGACCCATCTGCCCAGCCTCGACGAGGTGTTCCTGGCCATCACCGGCCAGAAGACCACCGCCGCGACCCCGTCCGACACCACGCCCGAGGAGGTCGCGGCATGAGCTCGACCAACACCGCCACCACACCGTCCACGCCCGGCGCCGGCGCCGGCCCCCAGGCCGGCGCGGGCACCGCGGCCGCGGGGAGTTCCGCTCCGCCCGCTGTGGGCGCCGGCGGGCCCGTTTCGCGGGCGATTCCGGCTTCCGGCGCCGACGAGGGCCGGATCGGGCTGCGCGCCAATCTGCGCCACATCGGCGCGCTGGTACGGCGCAACGCCCTGCAGATCAAGCAGGACCCGGAGTCGATGTTCGACGTCCTGCTGACGCCGATCATCTTCACGCTGCTGTTCGTGTACGTCTTCGGCGGATCCGTGGGCGCGAGCCTCGGCGGCAGCCGCGAGGACTACGTGAACTACGTGGTGCCGGGGCTGATGGCGATGATGGGCATGAACATCTCCATGGCCGTCGGCACCGGGGTGAACGAGGACTTCCGCAAGGGGGTCATGGACCGGTTCCGTACGATGCCGATCGCCCGCTCCTCGGTGCTGATCGCGAAGATAGTCGTGGAGATCGGCCGGATGCTGGTCGCCATAGCGATCCTGCTCGGCATGGGCTTCCTGCTCGGCATGGAGATCAAGACGTCGGTGCTCGACCTGGGCGCCGCGATCGGTCTCTCCCTGGCGTTCGGCGCCTCGCTGATGTGGATCTTCATCCTGCTCGGACTCGCCATGAAGACGGCGCAGGCCGTCCAGGGGGTGGCCATGCTCGTGCTGATGCCGATGCAGTTCGGTTCGTCGATCTTCGCCCCGCCGTCGACCATGCCCGGCTGGCTCCAGGCGTTCACCGACTACAACCCGCTCTCCAACCTCGCCGACGCGGCGCGCAATCTGATCAACGGCGGCCCGGTCGCGCACTCCGTGTGGATGACGCTGGGGTGGGCGGCGGCGATCACCGTGGTGACGGCCCCGCTGGCGGTGGCCAAGTTCCGCAAGAAGTCGTGACGCCGGGCGCACCGGGGGGAGGCACCGCGAACGGAACGGACCGGACCTGCGTCAATGGCGCGGATCAGACGAGGGCGACGGCTTCCTCCAGGGTGAGGCCGGCGCCCTCGGCCCGCGCGGCGTCGAACGCGGGACCGTCGAGGACGGCGCGTGTCGCCGCCTCGGCGGCGGCGGACAGCTCCCGCTCCAGGGCATTCGGGTGATGACGGGCGGGGAGCAGCGCCTCGTACGCCCCGAGCAGCCGGGCGGCGTCCCGGCCCCGGCCTCCTCCGGCGGCGGAGAGCCCGCCCAGCGCCCAGGCGGCCGTCAGCAGATGGACCGCGGGCATCTCCGGCGCGACCATCATCGACAGCGGGGACAGCGCCGACTCCAGGGCGGCCCGGCTGCCCTCCAGCGACTCGGCGTACCGGCCGTCCGCGCAGTCCAGCCAGGCGAAGACGCTCCGCACCATGCCCTGGAACAGGGCCAGGGTCTCGGAGCGGAACGTGTCCAGCAGCAGGCTCATATGCTCCCTGGCCTCGTCGCGGCGTCCGGTGCGGCCCAGCCACAGGGCGAGGAAGAGGCGGGCGGCGGGCATCGCCTCGTGCACGGAGTCCGGCTCGTCGGCCACCACCTCGCGGAGGATGCGCTCGCCCTCGTCGCCCCGGCCCGTCTCAAGCATCGTCCCGGCGAGGCGGGCGCGCAGCAGGGCGACCTGGCCGCGCGCGCCCAGCCACTCGGCGTGGCCGATGGCCGCCGCGTAGTCCTCCGCGGCCAGGGCGTGTTCGCCGTGTTTCTCCAGGGCCTCGCCGCGGGCGGAGAGCGCCTCGGCGGTGCCCCAGCGGTCGCCGAGCCGCTGGTAGATCGCCAGGCTCCGGTCGGCGTCCCCGCGTGCGTCGCCCGCCCAGGCCGCCCGGTTGGCGAGCACGTTGGCCCGCATCTGGAGCGCGCTGGCCAGCTCCCACTCGTACCCGAACTCCTCGCAGGCGCGCACCGTCGCGTCCAGCATGAGACGCAGGTCGTCGGCGTCCCCGGTGACCAGGACCGAGAAGAACCACAGGGTGGCGGGGAAGCGGCAGGTCTGCGGCAGCCCCGGCCGGTAGACGGTGGCCACCACGCGGAGCCGGGCCTGCTGTTCCGGGGCCATCCAGGTGCCCACGTTGTGGTCGATGGTGGCCATCTCGACCAGCCACACCTGACGCCGCGCCTCCTGGAGCAGATCGGGGCTCATGGGCGGCGGCGCGTCCGTACAGCGCGACAGGATCGGCGGGGCGGGCTCCCCGGGCGGGACGAACGGATCGGGGCCGAGCGCCGAGGCGGCCCTGGCCCACTGGAAGGCGTCGGGGCGCAGGTCGAGCATCTGCCAGTACCAGCTGAGGGAGAGCACCAGACAGAGCGCCTCCTGCTCGTCACCGGCGGCCACGGCGCGGCGCAGCGCGGTGCGCAGGTTCTCGTACTCCTGCTGGAGGCGGCGTATCGCGGCCTGCTGGCCGGGGCCGCGCAGCGCGACGTCGGTGGTGCGGGCCAGCTCCCGGTAGTGGACGAGATGCCGTCGCTCGGTGGCGGCGCGCTCTCCTTCCCCGCCTTCGCCGGATCGCCCGGACTGGTCGAGGCGTTCGGCGGTGTACTCCGCGACGGTCTCCAGCAGCCGGTAGCGCATGGTGCCGTCGCTCGCGGGGGTGGCGACGACGAGGGACTTGTCGATGAGGGAGCCCAGCAGACCGGCGACGTCCCGGGCACCCACGACGGACCCCGCCGTGCCGGTGACGGCGTCGGTGCCGGTATTGGTGTTGGTGACGGCGTCGGTGCCGGCGTCGGTGTCGTCGGCGCAGACGAACTCCGCGGCGGTGAGGTCGCAGCCGCCCGTGAAGACGGAGAGCCGCCTGAGCACGGCGCGTTCCGGCGCGTCCAGCAGCTCCCAGGACCAGTCCACGACGGCGCGCAGGGTCTGCTGGCGCGGCAGTACGGTCCGGCTCCCGCTCGTCAGCAGCCGGAAGCGGTCGTCGAGCCGGTCGGCGATCTGACGCGGCGTCAGCACCCGCAGCCGCGCCGCCGCCAGCTCGATCGCCAGCGGCAGCCCGTCCAGCCGGCGGCAGATCTCCGCCACCGCCCCCGGGTCGTCCGCCGGGTCGAACCCGGCCCGTACCGCGCGCCCGCGCTCCGCGAACAGCCGGTGCGCCGGGTCCGGCGGCAGCGGCTCCACCGGGCGCACCACCTCGCCCGGCACCCCCAGCGCCTCCCGGCTGGTCGCCAGGACGGTCAGCCCGGGGCAGTGCGCGAGAAGCTCGTCGGCGAGGACGGCCGCGGCGCCGATCACGTGCTCGCAGTTGTCGAGCAGGAGCAGCATCCGGCGGCGGGCGCAGTGCTCAGCGAGCCGCACGAGCGGTTCGCCGGCGTGCCGGTCGACGGCGCGCAGTTCCTCGGCCCCGGCCCCGCGCAGTACGGTCTCGCGCGCGCCGAGGGCGCTGAGTACGGCCTCGGGAACCGTCGCCGGATCGTTGACGGGGGCCAGCTCGGCCAGCCAGACGCCGTCGGGCCAGTCCTCGGCCATCAGCTCGGCGGCCTCCTGCGAGAGCCGGGTCTTCCCGGCGCCGCCCGGCCCGAGCAGGGTGACGAGCCGGGCGCCGCCCAGGTCACCGCGTATCGCCTCGATGTCCGTCTCGCGCCCGACGAAGCTGGTCAGCCGGGCGCGGAGGTTCCCGGGGCGCCCGGCCCCGTTCACCCGGGCACCGGTCGGCCGGTCACCGCCCGGCCGGGCGCCGTTCACCGGCGCCCCGGACGCCGGAGCGCCCCCGCCGTGGCTCCCCCGGGTGCTCCCGCCGCGCAGCAGCTCCTCGTGGAGGGCGCGCAGCTCCGGGCCCGGGTCCGTACCCAGCCGCTCCGCGAGGGCGTGGCGCACCTCGCCGTAGGCGGCGAGCGCGGCCGCCGGGCGCCCCGCGTCCCGCAGGGCCCGGATCCGCAGCGCCTGAAGGGGTTCGTCGAGCGGGAACTCACCGCAGAGCGCGGCCAGTTCGGGCAGGGCCTCCGCCGCGCGGCCCAGCGCGAGCGCGGCGGCCGACCGGGCCCTGCGCGCCTCGGTGCGGCGGGTCTCCCAGCGGGCCGCCTCCGTCACGCGGTCGGGGAGGTCGGCCAGCGCCGGTCCCCGCCAGAGCGCGAGCGCGTCGTCCAGCAGCCGTGCCGCCCCGGCGGCGTCGCCCGCCTCCAGCGCCCGCGCGCCCTCGCGGGCGAGCGCGCCGAAGCGGTGGAGGTCCACGTCGTCCTCGTCGGCGTGGAGCCGGTAGCCGCCGTTCTCCGAGGCCACGGCCGAGGCGCCGAGGGCCCGGCGCAACCGCCCGACCAGGGCCTGGAGCGCGCCGACCGCGTCGGCGGGCGGCTCGCCGTCCCAGACCTCCGCGACGAGCGCACCGACCGGGACGGTACGGCCGGGCCGCAGCGCCAGCACCGTCAGCAGCGCGCGCAGCCGGGCGCCACCGAGGGCGGCGGGGGTGCCGTCGGCACGCAGGGCGAGGGTGGGACCGAGAACGCGGTAGCGCGGACGCATGGGCCCATTGTCCGGGACGGCGCTCAGCGGAACCGCCCCGCATCCACCGACCGGCCCGGGGGCAGGCGCACCAGCCCCGGGGGCAGGCGCACCGGGGGCGGGAGCCGCCGCTCCGCCTCGTACCGGATCGTCCTCCGCACCATGAGTCCAGCCTCCCCGGAACCGTCCCGGGAGGCGAGACGTTTTCCGCGTGTCGGACGTTCGGGAAAGGGCAGCGGTACGGTCGGGGAGGTCTCCGGCCGGGCGCCACACGCTCCCGTCCCGCCGCCCGACCCGCCGATCCCGTCCCGTGGGGAGCCCCGTCCATGTCCACCGTCACCTCCCGCAACAGCGACCGGCGGATCTCCCCCGTCTTCCTGGGCATCGTCGCCGTCACGGCGGTCTCCGGCTGGGCCGTGTGGACGGACTTCGCCGCGGACATCAGGATCGGCGTCTTCCTCTTCGTCACGGGCGCCTGGATCACCTCGCTCTGTCTGCACGAGTACGCGCATGCCCGCACCGCGCTGCACAGCGGCGACATCTCGATCGGCGCCAAGGGCTATCTGACGCTCAACCCGCTCAAGTACACGCACGCGCTGCTGAGCATCGTGCTGCCCGTGATCTTCGTGATCATGGGCGGGATCGGGCTGCCGGGCGGGGCGGTCTTCATCGAGCGGAACCGTATCCGGGGCCGCTGGAAGCACAGCCTGATCTCGGCGGCCGGCCCGCTGACGAACGTACTGTTCGCGATCGTCTGCACGGCGCCGTTCTGGCTGGACGCCCTCTCCGGCGTCCCCACGTCCTTCCGTTACGCGCTCGGCTTCCTCGCCCTTCTCCAGGTCACGGCGGCGCTGCTGAACTTCCTGCCGGTGCCGGGCCTGGACGGGTACGGGGTGATCGAGCCGTGGCTCTCCCACAAGATCCGCCGCCAGGTGGAGCCGTTCGCGCCGTTCGGGCTGCTCGCCGTCTTCATCGTGCTCTTCATCCCCGAGGTGAACGGCGCGTTCTTCGACGGCATCCACGCGCTGATGCGCGCGCTGGGCGTCTCGGAGCTGGAGACGTACTGCGGGCGGAACCTCTTCACCTTCTGGACGAGCCGGCAGGAGTACATCTGCGGGGCGTGACGCTCCAGGAGGCGGCGCGTGCCGTAGTACGCGGCGGGTGTGCCGCCCTACGGCTGGGCCGCCCGCTCCGCCTTCGCCTTGCGGACGTAGTACCACGCCATGTTGGACGAGAGCCCCGCGAGCAGCACCCACACGACACCGAGCCAGCTGCCCCGGGTGAAGGAGACCACGGCCGCGGCCACGGTCAGGACGCAGACGGCGAGGGCGTAGAGAGCGAGGCGGGGCATGCGGGTCGGCTCCTGTTCGGGGGTTTGTCCCGGGGTGGGTGTCGTACGACGGTCCCAGTCTCCCCCAGACCCGCCGGCCCGCGCACGGACGCCCCTCCTCGATACCTCCTGGCCATCTCCTGAACATCCGCCCGCACCCCCGCGGGCACCCCCTCCCCTACCCGCGGGTAGGGACGTGTCGAAACGAGAGAGGCAAGGAAACGGAAGGCAGACCTCCCGGTCGCGGGGGGCATGAATGTCCGCCCTGGGGCTTCCTGACGGGAACGGGCTCCCCCGCTAGCGTCAGCGCGTGAGCCTCTGGACTTCTCTTGAGCCCGCGTCCACCACGGTGGCCCCTGGCGACACGACCACGGTGCGGCTGAATGTGCGGAACACCGGCGATGTGGTCGACGAATTTCGCTTCGTTCCCGTCGGTGATGTTGCCCCGTACGTCACCGTCGAACCCTCCTCGATCCGGCTGTTTCCCGGGACCACGGGAACCCTTCAGCTCACCTTCGCGCCGCCGCGCACCCCGGACGCGACCGCCGGTCCGCATCCGTACGGGGTGCAGATCGTCCCGACGGAGCAGAGCGACTCCACGACGGTCACCGAGGGCAACATCACCTTCACGCCCTTCACCGAGGTACGGACGGAAATGGTCCCCCCGACGGTCAGGGGGCGGTTCCGCGGCCGGCCCAAGCTGGCCATCGACAACCTCGGCAACACCAGTCTCACCGCCTCCCTCTCGGGCAGCGACAACGGCGACTCGCTCTCGTACGAGCTCTTCCCCGCCAGCGTGCAGATCGAGCCGGGCCGCGCCGCGTTCGTGGACGCGAAGCTCAAGCCCCGGCAGATCATCTGGCTCGGCCAGAAGCAGGAACGACCGTTCACCCTGGCGTTGCAGCGCTCGGGAACGACTCCGCTCGACACGGACGGCACATACGTGCAGCGGGGCTTCCTGCCGCTCTGGGTCGCCACCCTGCTGAGCATCCTCCTCGCGCTGGCGATCACCCTCGCGGTGCTCTGGTTCGCGTACCAGCCCGCGCTGCGCAGCCTCGCGAAGGAGATACCCCAGTCGGCCGCCGCCAGTTCGATACCCACGGCGGAGTCCCCGGCGCCGCCGAGCCTGCCCTCGGCCGAACCGCCCGCCCCGGCGCCCAGCGTGTCCGTGAGCAAGCCGCCGCCCGAGCCCGAGGAGGACGGCGACGGGGGCGCGGGCGGCGGCGAGAAGGAAGAGGCGCCGCCCGAGCCTCAGGAGAACACGGCGGCGGTCGCCGTGACCGCGCTGAACGAGCGCGCCCCGGGCCGGCACATCTGCTACCGGGCCTACGTACGCGGCACGGGCTGGCAGGATCCGGTGTGCGACGGCCTCACGTCCGGCACGGAGGGCCAGAGCCGGCCCATCGAGAGCATCAACATCGCGGTGTCCGGCACGAACGGTATGGCCGCCAACGGATACATCGAGAACACCGACTGGGAGCCCGCCTGGAAGAGCGCCGACAACCTGAAGGACCTGTACATCGGCGCCCCGGACAAGGGGGTGTTCATGCGCGGGCTGGCGATCAGCATCGTCGAGGGCAGCGTCTGCGTCACCGCGCGGGTCGACACCCAGGAGTGGCAGGAGAAGGCGTGCACCGATCCCGGCGGGTACAAGTTCGGCGGCACCTTGATCAAGGACCTGTCACTTGAGGCCTTCAAACTGATCGTCTGACGTACGGACGTCTGGCATCAGCTGTCGCGGGCGGCCCCGGCCACGGGCCGCCCGCTGCCGCCGGACGGGCGGCCCCGCTCGTACGAAAGACCCTAGACGTCCGTGATCCGCAGCCCCGCGTGCGCCTTGTACCGGCGGTTCACCGAGATCAGGTTGGCCACCAGCGACTCCACCTGGTGGGCGCCCCGCAGCCGCCCCGCGAAGACCCCGCGCATGCCCGGGATACGGCCCGCCAGCGCCTGCACGAGATCGGTGTCCGCGCGCGCCTCGCCCAGCACCATCACGTCCGTCTCGATCCGCTCCACCTCCGGGTCCTGGAGGAGCACCGCGGAGAGGTGGTGGAAGGCGGCGGTCACCCGCGCGTCCGGCAGCAGGGCGGCGGCCTGTTCGGCGGCGCTGCCCTCCTCGGGCTTCAGGGCGTACGCGCCCTTCTTGTCGAAGCCGAGCGGGTTGACGCAGTCGACGACCAGCTTCCCCGCCAGTTCGCCGCGCAGCGACTCCAGCGTCTTGGCGTGCCCGTCCCACGGCACGGCGACGATGACGATGTCGCTGCGGCGGGCGCACTCGGCGTTGTCGGCGCCCTCGACGCCGTTGCCCAGCTCGGCCGCCGCCGCCTCGGCCCGCTCGGCGGCCCGGGACCCGATGATCACTTTCTGTCCGGCCTTCGCCAGCCGGTAGGCGAGCCCCTTGCCCTGCGGTCCGGTGCCGCCCAGCACACCGACGACCAGCCCGGAGACATCGGGGAGGTCCCACGGGTCCTTGGCGGCGGGCTTGGCGGCCGGCGCGCCGGACCCGGTGGGCTCGGCGGGCTCGGCGGGCTCGGCGGACCGGTTCGGGGAGGTGCTGCCACTGTCCGTTGAAGTCATGGTCGAACTCTACGGCGCGGTAACCGGACGCCGGTCGGCCCCGATCGAGTGAGAGCCGCCGGGACCGGCCACGCCCGGCGCCGTACTGCGGCAGGATGCGGGCCCATGGATGCCGTACGCGTCGCACTGCTGCGTGAAGTCCTCAGCGGTACGGAGTGGCCGTCCGCGACCCGGCGGTTCGCGGGGACGCTGCGCTCCTCCGTCGTACCGCAGGGCGGCGGGCTGCTGCTGGTCGGGACCGAGGCGTACGAGCCGTGGCACCTCGCCGCGCATCTCGTCGACGAGGCGGCCTGGTCGGGCCAGCCGGGGCTGAACCCCACCCTCGTACGCCACCGGGTGCGGCCCGGCGATCCGGCGCATCTCGCCGTCGGGCTGGGCCGTCTGGAGGTGGCGGGCCGGGGCGAGACGCTGCTCGTCGTGGCGCCCGAACGGCCGGACGGCGGGCTGCTGGAGCGGGTGCACGACGCGCGACGCGCCGGGGCGACGGTGCTGTCGCTGGACGGCGGCGACACGGACGTCCGGGGGCTGGCGCACGACGCGCTGACGGTGGCCGCGGCGGACGCGGCGCAGGGCGTGGACCTCGACTCCGTGCAGCATCTCGTGGCCGCGGCCACCGGTGAGAACAGCCTGCCCGCGCCGCGCGGCCGACGCCGCTTCCGGGACCGGTTGTCGCGCCTGGCCGACCAGTTGACGGCCCCGCCGCCCGCCCGCTGGTGACCGCGCCACCATGAGCCCGCTCCCATAACGCCCGCCATGAGCCCGCTCCCATAACCGGGTTGCCGTGGCACCTCCATGCCACGCACCATGGCCTCTCGTGACCTCAGCCCCTCTCCGTTCGATCCGCTCGATCCTGCCGGACCTCACGCCGCTGCGCTCCTCACGGGAGTTCCGGCTGCTCTGGGTGCAGGGTCTGGTGACGACCTTCGGCAGCTTCATGGCGATGATCGCGCTGCCGCTCCAGATCAAGGATCTCACCGGATCCCCGCTCGCCGTGGGCGCGATGGGCGCCGTGGAGCTGGTGCCGCTGATCGTCTTCGGGCTGTACGGCGGGGCGCTCGCCGACGCCGTCGACCGGCGCCGCGTCATCCTGTTCACCGAGGCCGGGCTCGGCGTGCTCGCCGCCCTCCTGCTGCTGAACGCCCTGCTGCCGGACCCGATGCTGTGGCCGCTGTACGTCGTGGCCGCCGGGGTCTCCGCGCTCGCCGGACTCCAGCGGCCCGCGCTGGACTCCCTGATGGCCCGGATCGTCCCGCACGACCAGCTCACCGCCGCCGCGGCGCTCAACGCGGCGCGCTGGCAGCTCGGCACGATCGCGGGCCCGTCGCTGGCGGGCGTGGTCGTCGCGTACGCCGGACACGCCACGGCGTACGGGATCACGATCCTGGGCTTCACCGCCTCCGTACTCCTGTGCGTGCGCCTGTCGCCCGCGCCCGCCGCGCACGACGCGGAGCGCCCGTCGCTGCGCGGCATCGCGGAGGGCGCGCGCTACGCGTGGAGCCGGCCGGTGCTGCTGGGGACGTACGCGATCGACCTGGCCGCGATGTTCTTCGCCTTCCCGAACACGATCTTCCCGTTCCTCGCCGACGAACTGGACGCGCCCTGGTCGCTCGGGCTGATGTACGCGGCGGGCGCGGTCGGCTCGGTGATACTCAGCCTGACCAGCGGCTGGACCTCACGGGTCCGGCGCCACGGCCTCTTCGTGGTGTGCGGCGCGGCGGGGTGGGGGCTGGCGATGACGGCCGCCGGGTGGTTCTCGAATATCTGGCTGGTGCTGGCGTGCCTGGCCCTCGCGGGCATGGGCGACACGCTGAGCGGTCTCGGCCGCTCGACCATCTGGAACCAGACGATCCCGGAGGAGCTGCGCGGCAGGCTCGCGGGCATCGAGGTGCTCTCGTACAGCATCGGCCCGCAACTGGGCCAGGTGCGCGCGGGCGCGATGGCGGGCTGGACGGGCACCCGGCCGGCGATCTGGGGCGGCGGGCTGGCGTGCGTGGCGGCGGTGGGGCTGCTGACGGCGGTGCTGCCGAAGCTGGTGACGTACGACGCGGACACGGACGAGGACGCGCTGCGCCGCCGCGCCCAGAAGGAGGCGACGACGGCGCGGGGCACGGGCGCCGCGGCTCCCGGGACGGCTCCGGACGCGGGTGTCGACGCGGCTCCGGGGACCGCTCCGGACGCGCCTGCCGGGACCGCCACGGAGACGGCGGCGCCCTGAGCACGGAACCTTGAGCGCGGCGGCCGGAGCCGGTGGCGGCGGCCTGGGCGCGCGGCGGCAGCCTGGGCGGGCGGAACTACCGTTCCGCGCGGGGGCCCTCCCCCTCAGCTCCGTCCGGGCCGCCTTTCGACGCGTCGTGCCAGCGCGGGTCCGTCTCCCACTCCAGGTTCCGTTCCCGCGCCGTCGCCATCGCGTGCTCCGCCTCCTGGCGGTTCGGGTACGGCCCGAAGCGGTCCTTGGCGGGGCACTCCGGCCCCTCCTCCACCTTCTGGTGCACCAGGCAGTAGTACCACTCGCCGGGCTTACCGACCGTGCGCCTCTTGAACAGGGCCATCATCGGCTCCTTCCTCCGTCCACCGACCTCTGACGTCATGCTGCCCCACCCGGGCCGGTTGAGCCCTGCCATAGACTCGCCGGTATGTCTGGCCAGTCGCTGCTCGTACCAGGGGAGATCTCTCCCGCCCGTTCCGTCCCCGGAAAGATCCGGCGCCCCGAGTACGTCGGGAAGCCCGCTCCGACCCCGTACACCGGGCCGGAGGTGCAGACCGCCGAGACGATCGAGCTGATGCGGATCGCCGGGCGGATCGCCGCGCAGGCAATGGAGGAGGCGGCGAAGTACATCGCGCCGGGGGTGACCACGGACGAGCTGGACCGGGTCGCGCACGAGTTCATGTGCGACCACGGGGCCTACCCCTCGACGCTCGGTTACCGGGGCTTCCCCAAGTCGCTCTGCACCTCGGTCAACGAGGTCATCTGCCACGGGATCCCGGACTCGACCGTCCTCCAGGACGGCGACATCGTCAACCTGGACGTCACCGCGTACATCAACGGGGTACATGGCGACAACAACGCCACCTATCTCTGCGGCAACGCGGACGAGGAGTCGAAGCTCCTGGTGGACCGGACGCGCGAGGCGCTGGCCCGCGCGATCAAGGCGGTACGGCCGGGGCGCAGGATCAATGTGATCGGGCGGGTCATCGAGTCGTACGCCAAGCGGTTCGGCTACGGCGTGGTCCGGGACTTCACCGGGCACGGGATCAACTCGTCCTTCCACTCCGGGCTGATCATCCCGCACTACGACAGCCCGCACGCCACCACGCTGATCGAGCGGGGCATGACGTTCACGATCGAGCCGATGCTCACTCTCGGTACGTACGAGCACGACATGTGGGCCGACGGCTGGACCGTGGTGACGAAGGACCGGAAGCGGACCGCGCAGTTCGAGCACACGCTGGTGGTCACGGAGACGGGCGCGGAGATCCTCACGCTGCCCTGACGCGCGGGCACGTACGGTAACGGAATCCCGAGGTTGCCCTCCGGCGATCCCGGGGTAGCGTTTTTACCGACAGGGCGTCGGGAACCCATTGACTTAGGTAAGCCTAAGTAAGAGTATCGGTGAGGGCGGTGCCTGCCGCCACCCCCGTTTCTCCCCTCGTCCCGTATGCCCCGTCCCCTCGGTCTCCGGAGGCCCGCCTTGGACGCAACCGCCACCACCGCCGCGACCCCGTTCTCCACGCTGATCCGGGTCGCCTCGCACGAGCAGCACACGGAGGCGGAGACCTCGACCTTCATGAGCGACCTGCTCGGCGGACGGCTCGGGGTGGACGCCTTCACCCGCTATACGGAGCAGCTGTGGTTCGTGTACCGGGCGCTGGAGGGCGCCTCGGAGCGGCTGAGAGAGGATCCAATAGCCGGGCCCTTCATACGGAACGAGCTGGCGCGCACCCCGGAGCTGGAGCGCGATCTGGCACATCTGCGGGGCGCCGACTGGCGTACGGGACTTGAGCCGCTGCCCGCGACGGCCGCGTACGCGGCGCGGGTGGAGGAGTGCGCGCGCGAGTGGCCCGGCGGTTTCGTGGCGCATCACTACACGCGCTACCTGGGCGACCTCTCCGGCGGCCAGATCATCCGCGACAAGGCGGAGAAGACCTGGGGCTTCGCCCGCAAGGGCGACGGCGTGCGGTTCTACGTCTTCGAGGGGATCGCCAACCCGGCCGCGTTCAAGCGGGGGTACCGGGAGCTGCTGGACGCGGTCGCGGCGGACGATCTGGAGAAGCAGCGGATCATCGACGAGTGCAAGCGCGCGTTCGACTTCA
Organism: Streptomyces sp. NPDC088124; assembly: GCF_040685895.1. Taxonomy (NCBI): domain Bacteria; kingdom Bacillati; phylum Actinomycetota; class Actinomycetes; order Kitasatosporales; family Streptomycetaceae; genus Streptomyces; species Streptomyces sp. NPDC088124. Next base: position 281,692 of record NZ_JBFBJB010000002.1, read on the forward strand.
ACGGGGCGGTGTTCCGGGAGCTGGGCGCGGAGTTCCCGCTGAGCGCGTAGCCGTAGCCGTAGCCGTAGCCGTAGCTGCGGCTGCGGCCGTACGGGAACGGGCTCAGCGGATGTGCTCGGAGAGCAGCCGGACGCGCCCGCCGAGTTCGATGGTCCCGTCGGGGCCGGGGGCGGTGATGAGCTGCGAGCCCCGGCCCTGCGTGATGTTCAGCGCCCGGCCGAGCCGCGCCGTGAGCAGCAGCGCGGCGGCGCCGGTCGCCTCGTCCTCGACGATGCCGTCGCCCCGGCGCGGAAAGGCGCGCGCCCTGACCCGCCCGGCGGCCTCGTCCTCCCAGGCCCAGGCGTACAGCCACCCCTCGCCGGGCGGCGGCGCGGGCAGCGCGTCGACCTCGGCGGCGGAGGCGTACTGCTCCAGGGTGCGCGGCGGCGCCCACTCGGGGCGCGCGGTGATCCAGGTGAACTCGCCGTCCTGGCGCACCCACACTTCCCCTGCGGGCGGGTTGACGGCCTCCAGGTCGAGCAGCCAGGCCGCGCCGACGAGGGGGTGCCCGGCGAAGGGGAGCCGCAGCCCGGGGGTGTAGATGTCGACCACGCCCCGGTCGGGATCGTCGACGAACACGGTCTCGCTGTAGCCGAGTTCGGCGGCGAGGGCCTGCCGGCCCGCCCGGTCGGGGTGGTGGCGGCCCTCGCGGACGACCCCGAGCAGGTTGCCGTGCCGGCCGTCGGCCCCGCAGAAGACGCTGAGCACGTCGATCTCGGCCACGGTCGCGGTCGCAGCCGCATTGTTGGTCGAAGTAGCAGTCACCCAGGCATTCAAACATCACCCGCCGCCTACGCACGCCATGACGGCGATGACGAGAATCCCGAGGGCGGCGCTCCCGGTGACGGCGAGCGCTTCCAGCCACCTCGCCGTTCCCCGCCCTCCGTCTCCGTTCCCGTACGCGACTCCAGGAACGACCATGCGTGGGGGAACGGGCGGAGTCCCAGGGGGGCAGCGGTGCGAAGGGAACCTCTCGGCCGACGTCGAGCCCACCGTCACCGGGCTCGCCCGGATTCAGGTGGCGGGTGACGCGGTAAGCATCCCCGGCGCCCCTCCCCTCGGAGAAAGGACCCCCCGTGCCCCTCGGAACCGCAGTGATCGTAGGCGTCGGACCTGGCCTCGGCCTCGCGATCGCACGCACCTTCGCCCAGGCCGGACACCCGGTCGCCATGCTCGCCCGTGACAAGGCGAGGCTGGACACCTACGCCGCGGAACTGGCCGCCACCGGCCAGGACATCCGCGGCTACGTCACGGACGCCACGGACCCCGACAGCCTGCGCGCGGCGATCCACTCCGCGATCACCGAGCTGGGTGCTCCCGACGTGCTCGTGTACAACGTCGGTGTACTCCGGAAGGACTCCCCCATCGGCGGTGACGACCGGGACTGGGCCGACGTCACGGCCATCAATGTCCTGGGTGCCAGGGTCGCGGCCAACGCCGTCCTGCCCGAGCTGCGCGATGGCCGCGGAAGCCTCCTGTTCACCGGCGGCGGTTACGCGCTGTCACCCTCCAAGGAATTCGCTTCCCTGTCCGTCGGCAAGGCCGCGCTGCGCGCGTACGTGCAAGTACTTCACGACCAGCTGACGGGAACGGGCGTGCACGCGACCAGCGTCACGATCACACGGGACATCGGCGGCGGCGATGAGCGCTTCGACCCGGCGGTGCTCGCCCAGGCATACCTCGAACTGCACCACCAGCCCGAGGCCGAATGGGAGCACGAGCTGATGCGGTACTGAACGCCTCTCCATGACGCCGCCGCGTGGTGTACGGGCCCCAGGGCCTCCCGTTCGGATCCCTCTGCCCCTTGGTCGCCGGTGCCGTCGCTGACATGATCGGTGGTGTGAAGGTACTGGTGATCGGAGCGACGGGAACGATCGGCAGCGCCGTCGCCCGCGCGCTGGAGGCTTCGCATCAGGTCGTCAGGGCTTCGCGCAGGGGCCCGGTGACGGTGGATCTGGAGGATCCGGATTCCCTGGACGCGCTCTTCGACGCGGTGCCGGGCCTCGACGCGGTGGTGTGCTGCGCGGCCGGCGGGCCGTTGGTGGATCTGGCGTCGGCGACGGACGGCGAATTCGCCGACGCGGCACGTGGCAAGCTGTGGGGACAGGTCGCGCTGGCGCGGCGGGCCCTGCGCCATCTCCCGGAGGACGGCTCCGTCACGCTGACCGGCGGCACCTTCGCCGCTCCGCTGCCCGGCGGGTCGTCAGGCGCCCTCATCAACAGCGGCCGGAAAGGTTCGTACGCAACGCGGCCGGGGAACTGCCGCGCGGCCCCCGCATCAATCTCATCAGCCCTGGGTGGATCAAGGAGACCCTGGAGGCCATGGGTGAGGACGGGACCGGCGGCGCCCCCGTCTCCGAGGTGGCCCGGGCGTATGTGGAGGCGGTCGAAGGCCCCGCGCGCGGCCGGACCGTACGTCCGTAACCGCCGGACGCGGGGGCCGACGGCCTGAGCGGCGTTGTCCGGCGCGGGAGTTCGTACGGCCACCGCGCCGCGCGGCCCGTCCCGGGTGCTTCTCCCCCGGTGCCGCCCGGCGTCAGCCGCGGAGGGTGGCGACCGCCTCGTCGAAGAGGCGCTCGGGGTCTTTCTTCCCGCCCGAGCGGTACCACTCGTCGACGGCCGCGTCGAGGCACGCCAGCGCCGCCGCGACGAACGCGCGCGCCCGGGGGTCGGGGGTCGGGGAGGCGGGAAGGCCGAGGCGCCGCTGGGCCTCGGGGGCGAGCAGTTCCTGCCAGTGGAGGTGTTTCTCCAGGTGCCGGGCGCGCAAGGAGGGCGCCTCGTGGTGGAGCCGGGCCATGGTGAACTGCTCCGCCGGGCTGCCTCCGACCCGTCCCAGCACCAGGAACGCCCCCCGGATGGCCTCCCAGGCCGACTCCTCGGCCGGACGGGCCTCCATCGCGGCGCGTACGGACTCGCCCAGCGCCTCGATGTCGCCGAAGTGGTCGGCCGCCCACGGCGACAGCTCCGCCACTGCGGCCCTCATGGCAGCGGGACTTCCGGGCGAGGGTCGATCGGCGCGAGCACGCCGAGGCGGTCCTCGATCTCCTGGGCGGCGGCCAGACACAGGTCTTCCCGGAACGCGCGCCCGATGATCTGCACGCCGGACGGCAGTCCGTCGCTGACTCCGGTCGGTACGGCGACCGCGGGCACGCCTACAAAGCTGGTCACCGTGCACAGGCGCATGCCCCCGGTGACCCGTTCCCGTCCCGCTTCGTCGCGTGACTCCAGGCCCGGCTCGACGGGCGGCTCGGTGAACACCGGTCCGAGCAACAGCGGGAACTCGTCGAGGAACTCCGCCCAGGAGCGGCGGATGCCGAGCCAGGTCCCCATCAGCTTCGTGAGTTCTGCGGCGTTCGCAGGCGGAGTCTTCTCCATGGCCATCTGGATGTAGCGGTCTCCGCCGTCGCCGAGCAGTTCCCGCACCACCGGCCAGGTCGGCGCGAATTCGGTCACGCTGATCCGGCCGTATGCCTCCAGGGCCTCGTCCAACCGCGGAACATCCGCCGTCTCCCGCACGTCGTACCCGGCGTCGCGCAACGCGTCGGCCGCGGCCGTGACAGCCGCGCGGACCGTGGGATGAACGCCGTGGCCGCCGGGGTCGGCGACGACCGCGACCTTGACCGGCCCCGGCAGCGGTTCGCCGTAGAGGGGCACGGGTACGGCCCGCGGGTCCCTCGGGTCGGTCCCGGCCAGCGCCTCGTATGCCAGCCGCAGGTCGGCGACCGTACGCGCCAGGGGCCCGTCGGTGACCAGCATCTGTGAGGCTGGTCCCGGGTCGTCCGGGCCGAGGACGCGGTGGTCGGCGGGGAACCGCCCGGTGGCCGGCTTCAGCCCCGTCACGCCGCAGAAGGAGGCCGGGATCCGTACGGATCCGCCGGAGTCGTTGCCGAGTCCGAGCGCGGCCATGCCGGTGGCGACGGCCACTCCGTCACCGCCACTGCTGCCGCCCGGGGTCCGGCTCCGGTTCCACGGGTTGACGGTGTCGCCGAACAACTCGCTGCGGGTGTGCATCCCGGCCAGGACCAGGGTGGGCATGTTGCTGTGGCCGATCGGTATGGCTCCCGCCGCGCGGAGCCGGGCCACAGGGGGTGCGTCGGCCGGAGCCATCAGGTCGCGGAAGCGTGCCGTTCCGAGTGTGGTCGGCACTCCTTCGACAGCGGTGGTCTCCTTCACCGTGAACGGCACGCCGGCCAACGGCCCGAGTTCTTCGCCCGCTGCCCGCCGCTGGTCCGTGTGTGCCGCGGCCTCGCGGGCTCGCTCGGCCAGCAGCTGCGTGACCGCGTTGACCTGTGGGTTGATCTCGGCGATGCGTTCCAGGTGGCTGTCGACCAGTTCGACCGCCGATATATCTCCGCCTCGGACCGCCTCCGCCTGAGCGGCGGCGGTCATTGCCCACAGGGCGTTCTGCCTGATCATCGCGCTTCCTCTCCACATGCCGAAGTGCTTGTGTGCGAAACCATAACCCGGAAGCGATACGATCGTATCGGAATAAGGAGGCTGACCGAGCATGCCCAAACAGGTGGACTACGAAAGCCGACGCCGCCGGATCGCCGAGGCCGTCTGCCTCCTCGCCGACGAATACGGACCGGAGGGAGTGAGCATGCGCGACGTCGCCGCTCGCGCGCAGGTCTCACTGGGCGCCGTTCAGCGCTGCTTCCGCAGCAAGGGGGAGATGCTCCTCTTCGCCGTCGACCACGTCGGCGAACGCATCACCGAACGCGTGAGGACCCGCCTGGCCTCAAGCTCGGCCCAGTCGGCCGCCACCGCCCTGGGCCACGCGACCAACGAGATCGCCCTGCTTCGCGAAGAACACCGCGCCGAGGCACGGATCTGGCTCGCGTTCGTCGCTCAGGCCGCTGTCAGCGAGCCACTCGCCGGCCCGCTGAGAACCAGCTACGCGGCCCTCCAGAACCTCCTCGTCCGCCTCATCACGGAGGCCACCGAGAGCGGCTCGGCCGACGAAGGCGCTGCGCCGCACGACCCGCAGCACGAGGCTCGCACTCTGCTCGCCCTCGCCGACGGCCTCACCGCCCATGTACTCATCGGCCACTTGACCGCGGAGGAAGCCGAGGAAGTCCTGCACGCGCATCTGGTCGGCCTCTGGGAACGCCTCGGCACCACCCGCCCCCGAAAGGCCGTCTGACACTCAAGGGCGCTCATCGCCTCGCGCGTGCCGTGTCTGCTGCATCGAATCACCGGGGCCGGGGAGCGGCCACGGGCATCAGGTCGAGCCGGAACGTCCCCCTACGGGTTGACGTTCGACCAGAACAGCGCGGTCAGGCCGCGCCGGTCTTCATCTGTACCAGCGACATGGACGCCGTCTTACGGCGGAGCCGGGAGCCGTACCAGGTAGGTGGTGGACCACTTCACCCTGTCCGGCGACCAGGCGGGCTGGCTGCGGAACAAGACCGGCGCCACGAGGCTGGGCTTCGCCGTTCAGCTCAAGTTCTTGACCTGGCGCGGCCGGTTTCCCCGGATGCGCCTGGAGCTGCCGCCCGACGCGGTCGAGCACGTTGCCCAGCAGGTCGGCGTCCCCGCGTCCGAGCCGGCCTTCTACGACTTCACCTTCCGCGCGGCCAAGCGACACCGCAGCGAACTGCGGGACCTGACCGGCTGGCACGAGTGCACCAAGACCGACCTGGTCAAGCTCATCTCGCACTTGGTCGACGTGATCTGGCACGACGAACGCCGTGAGGAGCAGGTACGGGCAGAGCTGCTGAGGCAGATGTGAAGCTCCGTACAGCCGCAGCCGGCTCCGCAAGCACCCCGAGTACGGGTACATCACTCCACTCGAAACGAGAACCTTGCTCAGGCAAGACCTCACCCCCGCAACGTAAACACCCGCTGTCCAGGGCCCGGGGGGGGAATTTCATGGGGCCTTTGTCGTTTGCGGCGCATGGGTATGCCCCCGCACCATAATGCTCAGTGCGGGGGCAGCGCTATTGGGTAGTCAGATCACATCCGTACTTCGTCAGCGCGGTCGTTCCAAGTGCCAACACCCGTCAAACCGTCGAGTTTCACTTCGTGGAGGCTCATGTAGCAATAGCCGAGGGGCGTAATGAGCTGATGGTCGGGCCAGTTGGTGCGGTAATCGAATATGCTCATACCACCGGTCTCGTCGTTGTTGCAAGTCGAGGTGGCCTCATCTCGGAAGCCCCATGTCGCCAGAGTCTTAGTGCCGTTGGCGGACCACTGGAGCTTGCGGCCACCCAAGTCTTGGTGCTCGCCGAGGCACGTCCAGCCGAAGGCGCAGGAGGCGGCGAGGGGGACCACTCCGTCACCACTGGCCGTTGAAGCCATAGACGCCGGTGCCGCCGGCTGAATCTTGGCGGAGCGCCCCTTGGGGGCCTTCGGCAGGGCTCGGGGATCCTTCTTGGCGTAGGCAGCCATGTCGGCCTGGGCCTCCGCGTCGGTAGCGAAGCACTTCACGGTGAGATCGGGATATTCGGAACAGACCTTTGCGTCACCCCACCCGTCAGCCATGTCGAACTTCTTGCCTTTGTACGTCGCCATGATGGGGCCCTTGCGCGCCGTGGCGGCGCGAGCGCGGTCGGCCGCGTCCGCAGAACCTGTGTTTTCTGCGGCGCGGGGAGCCGGAGAGCTGCCGGTGCCGGCGGTGGCCGTTGCGGTGGCACCAAGACCGAGAGTCGCGCCGAGAGCGAGGGCGGTGAGGATTCTGGCCAGTTTCAAGTGAGATGACCTTTCGTCAGGTTCCGGATTCGACTGCTGCAGTCGCTAAAGGAGCGATTTTTTCCGCTTTACATGTCGCGGTGTTCTGGCATTGCGAATTCGATGTGTTGACGGAACCGATATTGCCGTGACGTCGGGCGGAACGTCGTTGGCGGAGAGTCCACGCTCCTTGACGATGCGTCTGCATCACAGTCCGAGCGGCCGCACTGACGTTGATGACCTTGCGTCTGCGGGCGAACCACCACAGAACCTCTCGGCGCACGTCATCGTTGACCGATCGCGGAACACGGATGCACCGGCCGGTGCGCCATCGGACCGGAGGACGTATGCCCGCAGCCGACGGCCCTCTCAGCCGTCTTCTCAAGCACCTGGCCGCCCCTGCCCCACGGTGCTGCCCGCCGACGAGGACCGGGCGGCTGGTCGCCGCGCTCTCCGGGCAACCGATCCCGAAGCCCGACGAGAACAGGGACAACGCGGCTGCCCGGGAAAACCACTCATGTGCCACCAGGCGGCGGTCCCGGTAGGACACGGTCTAAGACCGACCGGCGAATGGGGGGTGGGAGAAGGAGCGGGGCTGGGGTGCGTGCATCGCAAGGCGGAGGATCGAGGCATGGCGGAGCCATGGTG